>CANQTP010000198.1 GCA_947626755.1 uncultured Clostridia bacterium | reverse complement strand
CGTATCAGCCGTAGTCATTTCCTGCTCATTGTTATTCACAGCAACATTCAGCATCATAACCTGAGCCTTAACCTCTTGAGTATTATCAGGATAGAAAATACCCCTTGAAGCATCAACAAGTTTACGCACATAAGAATTATCCTTCGCTTTTCCATTCGGACAGATAACGCTGACATTTATGCGGTAAGCCTGTTCGTCATTTTCATCAGTATATGCGCTGTCTTCAACAGTACGAATAAGCTGCTTAGCATCGTCTATGCTGCCGACAATTTTATCATCGTTTGTAATGTGATACATTGTAATAATATTTTTATCAAGTTTTTCAACCTTGCAGTTGCTGTCGCAAACGTCGATCATATAATTTGAAGCGTGAACAAGATCGTATGCAACCGATTTTTTAGGCATAGCCATCCCGTCAATAGCAGCTTCGGCTTCTTCGTAGCTCGTAAAATAATTTTTGCCGTCTTTATCCATAAGCAAATTATCCTTTGCTCTGAGGCTCATTCCGAGTTCCTGATGATACACATACACCTTAACATCGGTATATCTGTCAAAAGCGTCCTCGGCAATAGCTTTCATATCGGATTTTACGCTGTCAAAGCTGCTCTCATCGGCAATATACCTTGTATCAAGGCAAAAAGCGATATTTGCAGAGTTAACCTCATCATCTTCTTCATAATAATTACCCGGTTCAAGATTTTCAAGATAATTGATCCACATTTCCATGTCCATGAGGCAATATGTACCAAGCTCGTCAACGTGTGTGTATACTGTCTTTGTTTCTTTGTCATAAAAAGTTTCGATAGGCAGCAGAATATTGTTGTCCTCAAAATACTTGAAGACCTGAAGCCTGTTTATCCCGTTGAATTCGGGTTCATCGGCATATATGCCAAGCTCGTTGTCAACCGCAGAATCATCAATTTTAAACTTGATAACCACATCTGTAACAGACAAACCGTCGCTGTAATCAAATTCGGGAACAACACCGAGTACAGCGTCATTCTGCAAAATTGAGTATGAATATCCGCTCTCACCTGCGGTCAGATTGTTGTCGGCAACACCCGCTGCCGTGATCTCAATTGTTACGGAATAGGGATTATCTTCAATATTGTTGATGTAGTCAAGGGCAGAGCTGTCCACACCTACGGTCTGAACGGTCGTATACTCGTTGTCGGGATAACCGAACGTTGCGGGATTGTTTGGGTCAAGTCCGAGAATTATCTCGTCGCCGTCGGAAACCTTGTCGCCGTCAGTATCGTATTTCAAAGGGTCTGTGTTGTAAATTTTCACTTCGTCAAAGTCGGAAAGACCGTCATTGTCGGTATCCTTGCTGAGCGGGTCTGTCCCAAGCTCGTATTCCTCAAGGTTTGTCAGACCGTCCTCATCAAAATCCTCGTCAGCATCGGAAATACCGTTGTCGTCGGTATCGGTTTTGGCAGGGTCTGTTCCGAGAGTAAAGTATTCGTAACCGTCGGGAAGACCGTCGCCGTCAGTATCGGCATTGTATCTGTCCGTGCCGATCTCTTTTTCAAGATAATCGGGAAGACCGTCATTATCGCTGTCAACTTCGGGATCGATCTCAAAATCGAATTCCATAGGAATGACCATGCCTGTAAGCTTGTAATTGCTGAAAACCACTTCCGAAACAGGCATAACGACAGGTTCGGTTACCGTTGTGATTTCTGTTTCGGCAGCAACTTCTGTAGTTTCAGTCTCAACATCTGTCATTTCGTTTTCTGTTAAATCAGTTTCGGGATCTGTAACTTCGGTTTCAGAGGAAGTTTCTGTTTCAGAAGTTTCTTCTGTAAAAACAGGAGGCAGAGTTTCAACAGGCTCACTTATATCGGGAACAGCCTGACCATTCTTTGAACCGCTGAAATTAAAGCTCACAGAGCTTCCCGCAGCAATAACAGAATTGTTTTCGGCATTTTTCACCTTAAAGCTGCCGTTGTTGTTTTCAATCAGCTTGCCGTTCCAAAGATCATCAATGGTAACGTTGCCGTCAAAGGAAAGCTGCCAAGCCGAAATGTCGGTATCGGAAGTGTTCTCGATAATCATTTCAGCCTGATATGTATCAACGAAATTCGCCGTTATATTATAGTATACGTTGTACCCCTCGGTTATGTCAACTCTTTTCGCGCAGTTTACAATATTCTGCGGAATTTTGAATTTATCGCCTGTCAGAGTATAGCCGAAATTTGTCGACTGTCCGGGCGCAAGCTCATCGTTGTATCCTGCGCTGCTGAGAATATACTCGGTTCCCTGATGACCGTATACCTGAGCGTTCCACAAGCCGCCGATCTCTCCGAAAGCATTGTAGCCCATTGCCCAGCCTGACAGGACGTCGTCGCCTGTGTTTGTGATAGTTACTTCAATATTCTGATTTCCCGTCCATTCGTTTTTAACTGTGTATTCAACGGTGTATCCGTCGTGGGTATATACTTTAGACTCGCCTTCCGCAGAAACGGGAACGGCTGTTGCTGCCATATTCAGCATCAGCATTGCGCTCACTGTCAGGGCGGTTATTCTTTTACCTTGCTTTTTCATGCTTTTTCCTCCT
>CANQTP010000197.1 GCA_947626755.1 uncultured Clostridia bacterium | reverse complement strand
TTGCTTTTTCTTTTGTTTTTACCTGACTGCTTCATTTTTTCTGACTTTGAGTTCGGTGTTTTGCTATACTCTATATTATAATACGATATTTTTATACAATTATATCATAATCCATATATATATATATATATAGCTTGTTAAAAGTTTGTAAATAAAAGTCGACCTTGCCCTCAAAAAAATTATGTAAAAATCCACAAAATTTTCAATTTAATATTGATTTTTATGTAACATTGTGCTATAATACTTTTTGTAAAATCTTTACACCCTCAAAGGAGGAGAGTATTTTGAAAAATTTCGGTCTCGGAAAGAAAATAGTATGGATCGTCATAGCTCTTATGGGAATATCTCAGCTTACGCTGGGGGGTTTTTCCTGCATAATGGCATACAACTCTTCAAAGGATCTCGCAAGAGAGGTAATGCTTGAATTTGCCAAGGAAGCCACAAACAGAACTACATGGGAACTTCAGGCGTATTCAAACATTGCCGCCGATATGGGCGCAATGTCAAGATTATCCGATGAAAGCGTACCCGCCGCGGATAAACAGGCTATACTGGATAACAAGACCGCCCAGTACGGTTTGCAGAGATGTAACCTTATCGACGCGCAGGGCAACGGCATTGACGGCAACAATTACAGCGACCGCGAATATTTTCAGGCTGCGATGCAGGGCAAGGCTCTTATTTCGGAACCCCTTGTATCAAAGGTAACGGGAAAACTTACCATTATAGTTGCAGCGCCTTTGTGGAAAAACGGCGAAGCAAATTCCGAACCTGTAGGCTGCGTTTACGTTGTCCCTAATGAGGAATTCCTCAATGACATTATAAGGGATATTCAGGTCAGCCCAAACAGCGGCGCATACATAATCGACGCCGACGGCAACACCATTGCCGCCGCTGACATTGAAACTATAAAGAACGGTGAAAACATCGAGGCTCTCGCCGAAACTGACAGCACTTACAAGGAAGCTGCCGCAATAAACGCTCTTGCAAGGAGCGGCGAAACAGGCAACAAGGCGATAGGTCCTTATACATCAAGAATGTATATGTCCTATCACCCCATAGAATCGGATATATTGAACGACTGGTCGCTTATAGTTTACGCCCCCGTGGAAGATTTCCTCGGAGGAGCATACAAAGTGATCTACTTTACGGCAATAGTTTTTGTTGTTGCTCTGGGCGTTTCCGTGATCGTTGCTCTTAAAATGGGCTTCGGCATCGGCAAGCCTGTACGTCTCTGCGCAGAGCGTATCGAAAAGCTTGCAAGCGGCGACCTTACAAGTCCTATACCCGATGTAAGGCGCAGCGATGAGATAGGCATTCTTTCCCAAGCCACAAGCACAGTTGTTTCAAAACTCAATTTCATGATAAGCGATATGGGACGTGTTCTTGAAGCTATGGCGGGAGGAGATCTCAGCGTTGACACTTCCGAAGGCGCAAACTACTATTCGGGAGATTTTTCAAAGCTCCGCGATTGTCTTGAAGAGATCAGCACCAAGCTCAACGCCACAATGGTCAAGATAAACGATTCCGCAGATCAGGTATCCGCAAGCGCAGATCAGGTTGCGGACGGCGCACAGGCACTTTCCGCAGGCGCTACAGAGCAGGCTTCTTCAATTGAGGAACTGGCGGCTACAATACATACCATTTCGGATCAGGTAACTCTCAATTCCGAGAACTGCGCAAATGCAAGAACTATCGTAAGAGAAACGGCGGAGTATGTTTCCGGCGCAAACCGCGAGATGGAGCGTCTCACTTCCGCAATGAGCGACATCAACGAAACTTCCGCAAAGATCAGCAACATCATCAAGGCTATAGAAGATATTGCATTCCAGACAAATATACTTGCTCTTAACGCTGCAGTTGAAGCTGCAAGAGCGGGTGAAGCAGGAAAGGGCTTTGCGGTAGTTGCGGACGAAGTAAGGAACCTTGCTTCCAAATCCGCCGAAGCAGCCAAGGATACCACCGTTCTTATCGAACAGTCTATAGCAGCTGTTGAAAACGGCACTTCAATTGCCGCGGAGACAGCGTCCGCAATGACAAGCGTAGGCGAGAGAACTGCGTCTGTTGAGGAGATCGTAGACAAGATCGCTTCCGCAAGCGAACAGCAGGCGGATATGATAGTACAGGTCACCACAGGTGTGGAGCAGATCTCGGGCGTTGTTCAGAACAATTCCGCAACGGCGGAACAGAGTGCGGCGTCCTCGGAGGAGCTTTCAAGTCAGGCTTCAATGCTAAAGGAACTTATGAGCGCATTTGCACTGAAATAAAAGCTTACGGACGTTCGTCATAACTTTTGTACGTCTGTCGAAAGACATATTTTAAATTTGTTTTGGAACAGTCCACCGGACTGTTCCAAAAGACAAAAACTAAATAAATTGCTTATTTTAAGGGGACGCCCTCTATCGCAGGGCGTCCCCTCTTGCTGTCTGCGACAGCAATTCACCCCTTGCGGAGCTCTTAATTAGGGGAGTTCCGCCGTCTGCGGACGGCGGCGGGGGCTCCGCCCCTCGACCCCGCAGCCTTGAATGAAATGCTCCCCAAAAGTTAGACAATGTGGTATAAT
>CANQTP010000196.1 GCA_947626755.1 uncultured Clostridia bacterium | reverse complement strand
TACTGGTCAATTGCCAAAAACAATCGTGAAACTACACCGGACGGCATAGGCGGTCAGCTGTTTATGCAGTACGTTCGTGCATTAAGGGAATCTGAATGTAAGTTTTTTCTTTACGAAAATAACTATTCTATTCATCAAAATATCAAGGATTTTATATCTGAACAGCTTGGCGTTGAACCGATAATGATAAACTCGGCACTTGTTTCCGCACAAAACCGCAAAAGATGTTACTGGACAAACATTCCCAATATCACTCAGCCTGATGATAAGGGAATAATGCTTATGGATATTCTGGAAAATGGCGTTTCGTGGCAGGATAAAAGCTATTGCATTACTGCAAATTATCACCCGTCTTTTCAGAGCAATCTTGAAAAGCATAAAAATTCAATGGTGGCAATTCCAATTGATACGATGAACGGAAAATCGCATACATTGACTGCTTCGTACTATAAAGCCGGCGAAAGTCCGTTTTCCGGTCATGCCGGTGAACGAGGACGTCAGCGTATTGCCGTTCCTGTTGGTGCGGCAATGCGGGGAAGATACATTGAAAGCGGAAAAAGAAACGTTAAATGCAGCGGCGGAACGGTGCAGGCAATTGAACTCAGAAATGACGGAAAAAGCAATTGTCTTACTACGGTTCAGAAAGATTCGATGGTCGCAGAACCGATCCCGTTCAATACATTCAACGGTGACGGCGAAAAATCCCGTACTTTTATGGCAGGGTACTACAAGTACGGCGAAGCAACGCTCATAAAAAACAAGGGATTCAAAGGCGGAGCAACGGCGGTTGCACAGCCGATACGTCTGGGCGAGTACGGAAAAGGCGGTCAGGGACAGAGAATATATTCCGTCCGCGGGAAGTCCGTGACATTATCCGCAAACGGCGGAGGTCAGGGTGCGAAAACAGGTCTTTACAAAATTGACTTGCCGGACGGAGATTACATAATCAGAAAGTTGACACCGATCGAAGCGGAACGCTTACAGACTTTGCCCGATAATTACACCGAGGGAATTTCAAACACACAAAGGTACAAGTGTATCGGCAACGGCTGGACGGTCGATGTTATCGCACATATTTTAGGCGGTTTGAAAGGAGAATTTTCATGATAAAAGCGGATATTCCGCAGGACGTGACCGAGTACAGAGAGCAGTTTTTCTTTGGGCTTACTATTCGTCAATTCGTGTGTGCGCTCGGAATGATCGTTCTTGCGGTATTGACATTCCTCATCGGGAGCAAATTTGTTACTACGGATATTCTTGTGTATATCGTGATTTTTGAAGTATCACCGCTTGCGGCGGTGGGATTCATGAGATACAACGGTATGCCCTTTGAAAGAATAGCGGCAACGGTATCAAGTTTCTACTTCGGCGAACAGCGCAGAAAAATGAAGTATCTGCCCGATGAGATCGGAGTGTTTGACGAGGTGCGGAAACTCAGGCTTGCGGAGCTTGAAAAAGAACGTGCCGAAGAAAAGAAATTATTAAAAAGGAGAAGAAAAACCAATGGATAAGGGAAAGATGATTTTTGTAACAGGAAGTGCCATGAGCGGCAAGTCAAGATTTGCCGTGTCGCGGTTTTCGGATAATGACCGTGTGCAGTATCTTTGTACCGACAGTGATATGGACGATAAGGTATTGACACGCATCATCATAAACCAATTGCAGAAAGACCTAAGATGGGATATTATCCGTAATTTTGATGTGGAACAAACACCTGTCAATTACAAGGATTTCAAGTGTTTTGTGCTTGATAATCTTGCGGACTGGATATATCAGAAAACAATGAAAATGTTCGGAGCAAGGCTCGGCTGCGGTGCGGAAGAAATGACTGTATTTGTCAAAAAACTTATGTTGTCGGTCAATTTACTGATCAATGAGATAGTAAACAACGGCGGTGATATTGTTATCATTTCAGCGGAAACAGGATTCAGTCCCGCACCCTTTGATGTTATCGAAAACATCTACCGTGAAGCACTTTGTACCGTAAATCAGCGTATTGCAAATATGTCCGATGAAGCATATTTTTCATTCAGCGGATTGCAGTTAAAGGTTAAGTAAGGACGTGAGAATATGGAAGAAAATATTGTTGCCGAGGTAACGGAAACCACCGTATCAACGGTTATGGAAACCGAGGAAATTCCGGCGGAAGAAACTGCCGCTGATACTGTTCCGGAAGTTTCCGTAACGGCAGAAACGGAGAGTATTGTTTCCGATGAAACATTATCGGAAACCGAACCGCCCGCCGATCAGACAATGACAAACGAGGAGATAATTTCAAGCATAATTGCAGAAGCTATGTCGGAAAACGGCATTGAAACAACGGTTATGGAAGAAATCCGGACCGAAACATTTACCGAGTATGTTACTGAGTTCCCCGCAGTTACCGAACAGACAACGACAGTTCCCGCTGAAACGGAAACTGTTCCGACTGCAACGGAAACCGTTCCGATCACCGAAACGGCGGCAGAACTCCCCATCGGAACCGTTCCGTCAGGACAGGAAAACGAACTGCCGTATTTTGCACTTCTGCCAATTGCCGCCGCAGGAATTGCCGCAGGCGTTCTGAAA
>CANQTP010000195.1 GCA_947626755.1 uncultured Clostridia bacterium | reverse complement strand
GGAATGATTTTTCTTTATCAGATAACACAAAAAGAAAAGCGTTATCATCGTAAGGGAGAAGAACATGGTTCTGCAAGATGGGGTACGAACGAGGAAAAAAAGTCCATAAGTGATCCAAACGATTTTTACAATAACGTCATTCTTGCATCTGACATATTCCTTGTATTAGATCGTAAGAAAAGAGAAGCTAACGCAGAAGAAAAAAAGAGTAAAAGCAAAGGTAAAAGTAAAAAAACTACCGAAGCAGAAAAATTCCCCACTGGGGAATCAGTTGCCGAAAACACAAAAATGTCAGTTTCAAGTGTTACATCAAAGAGACAGAAAGCGCAGAAAATACAAGCAATGCTCAATCTTAATATGTTAATTCTCGGCGGTTCTGGTACTGGTAAATCAAGATTTTTTGTAAAACCTAACTTGATGATGTGTAATACATCTTATGTCGTTACCGATCCATCTGGCGAACTAATAAAGTCATGCGGTAAAATGCTTGAAAAGACGGGGTACGATGTAAAGGTATTTAATATTGATGATATGCGGCATAGTTGTAACTATAATCCTTTCAGATACATATATGATGAAGACGGAAGTGTAAATGAAAACTATGTTATAAAAATGATAAATACTTTTATGGAAAATACCAAAGGCGAGGGACAAGGCGGCGATCCGTTCTGGGACGATTGCACAAGATTGCTTTTGTCGGCGGTAAGTTTCTTGATAATTGAAGCCTACGAATCAGATAAAAAGTCAAAGGACACAAAAAAACTTGAAGAACCAAAC
Organism: uncultured Clostridia bacterium; assembly: GCA_947626755.1. Classification (GTDB taxonomy): domain Bacteria; phylum Bacillota; class Clostridia; order Oscillospirales; family Ruminococcaceae; genus RGIG8773. The sequence continues at coordinate 1,831 of CANQTP010000195.1, read as the reverse complement.
TTTTCTCTTGTGCTTGATTTCATACATAAGGCAAAGGTTATAGAGGGCAGAGAAAATGAAGATTCTGATTTAGATGTAGCTTTCAAAATGCAAAAGGAACGACTTCCGAATGCGCTTTCATGTCAGTATTACGATGAGTTCAAACAAGCGGCAGGAAAAACAATGCAGTCTATTCTTATAAGCACGACAACACGACTACAGTATTTCAAACTTGAACAAGTAAAAAATCTGACACATACAGACAACATAGGTCTTGATACACTTGGAGACAAGAAAACCGCACTTTTTATAATTATTCCATCTTCCGATACTACATATAACTTTCTTGCCGCTATGATGTACACGCAGCTTTTTGACAGCTTATACGGACGTGCTATCAAAAAATATCATGGCAGACTTCCCTATCATGTGCGTTTTATTCTTGATGAGTTTGCAAATACAGGTAAAATTCCCGATTTTGAAAAAATACTTGCAACGTGCAGAAAATTTGAAATATCTGTGCAAGTAATTTTACAAAACCTCTCGCAGTTAAAACGTCTTTATGAGAAATCATGGGAGGAGATTCCTGGCAACTGTGATACAACTATATTTCTTGGCGGTAAAGATCAGACAAACAATGAGTACATAATGAAAGAACTCGGAAAAGAAACTATTGACACACAAACGATAAATAAAACTCGTTCAAAAAATGACAGTACAGCGTATAATGATGCTATCATGGGACGTGAACTTATGCAGCTGGACGAACTCGATACAATGCCAAATAATGAATGCCTTGTTCTTATCAGAGGTATGCGTCCTTTCAGAACAGATAAGTACAACTTATCGGATCATCCGCGCTATTCAATGCTTGACGAAGCAAATGAGCAGGAAAATACATATTATCTGGAAAATAATATGATAACGGACGAAAATGAAGAAATTGTTCGCATAACCACTGAAACATACAGTGATGATAATACATCAGTATCTGAACTTGAAGAACTTCTTAAATCAATAAAAATAAGATATGTGGATAATTCTGACAAGATAACTGTTCCTGTTTCGGAACTCGACAAAAAATATTCAGCTAATATTAATTTGTTTTTCAGCAATCTGTCATCTGTCGGTGAAATAATTTAAATTCCCCACTGGGGAATTTTGAGGAGATAAAAAAATGCAAATCAATCAAGAAGTTAAAGAAGAAATATATGACATTATAATGAAAATACTAAAAAACGGCGGAGAAGCTGTTGTGAGGAAACGTTCAAAGAATGGAGAAAAATACATAGAAATTGTTGAACAGAAATTTGAATCGAGACAGAAATTTCAATTATAAAAAAGAATAAGGCGTATCTGAATGGAGATACGGAACAGCTGATGGAGCTAAACGGTATAGTGATATATCGTTTAACTCCTTTTTTATTTGGTAATCATCGGCATAGCCGAATGATATACAAAAATCTTATATATATAAGGAGGAAATTGAGATGAAGAACAAATTGATCTCAAAAGCAGAAAATGCGTTGACAGTGTACAGTGTCCGCGCAATTCAGTCAACAGAGCAGACGATAGCCGAACTGCTCAAGACAAAATGGGGCAAGTATGCCCTTGCTGTACCAATGGCTATGTGTGGAATGTCCGTAACGGCTTTTGCTGATGGGGATGCTACGGGTGATGCCAACAAAATTCTTGACACTATAATGGGTGCTCTCGGTCCGGGCGTTATTGCTCTCGGAACGCTTGTAGCTGTTGTAGGCGGTATACAGATCGGTAAAGGCTTTACACGAGATGATGCCGATGCAAAAGCAAGCGGCATGATGACAATGATCGGCGGCATTATTATCGGTGC
>CANQTP010000194.1 GCA_947626755.1 uncultured Clostridia bacterium | reverse complement strand
TTTACCAATATTTCCTGTAATGTCAAATATATAATCTCCATTCTCCCATGATAAATAGTATTCATTGTTGCCTAAATCAACAATATATCCGTCATTTCCATTTATTTCAATATATTCCAAAGGACGGTTTTCCGTATTAATATTGACATCATATTCTGATTTTACATATTGATTGAAGAAAATATAGTCATTATTTTTGAAGTATTCATGGTGAACATATGCTGTCAATTCAAAAATTTCATCTTTATATACAATATCAAAGCCATTTGGTACTTCAATTATATAAACGTCTTCAATGGAAGCTGGCGCGTTTATATTTTCCGAAAAAGTTTGCACCGTGGTATGCGTACTAAACACTTCCATAAAGAAATTTTTGAAAAAGTTCCGAACCGCTCCGACAGAAAAAGCCATAACAATAGCGGCGAACAAAGCCACAGTAATACATACAAACAATCGTTTCACCGTAATTTTATGGTAATGTGTTGGCTCATTGCAGCCGTAACGTATCAGCTTTTTCATTTTCATCTCAAATTTTCTTGAAAATTTGTGGTCGGGCATTTGCGGAACTTTTTCTATTATACGGCTGACAGCAGTTTCCTCAAAGGCTCTGTATAAATTATTTTGCATTTTCTTTCTCCTCTGCAATCTCTCTGAATTTCTTTTTGGCGCGCTGAATACGTTTTTTAGTATTTTCATATGTAATCCCCAACTGCTCCGCTATATCGGAAATACTAAATTCCATAAACAACTCCAAAAACAATACCTCGTAATAATCATCTGAAAGCTGTTCAAGAATATTTTTTAAACGCTCGACTTCCATATTTGAAATGACGTATTCTTCCAATTCAAAATCATCGGTTATTTCAACCGTGTCAGTATCTACAACTATTGTTTTTGGCTGTTTACTTAAAATTTTTAACGCAACGCGCTTCACTATAATAAGCAAATAAGCGTGAGTTGGGGGACAGTTTATTTCTGAAATTTTTGTTAATTTTTTCATAACACGCATAAATGATTCGTGTACCGCGTCCTCTGCATCATATTTGTTCTCCAAAATCCCGTAAGCCATTTTGAACATATCCTGCCGATATAACCGATAAAGCTGTTCAAATTTGCTTTTTTCTTCGGGAGTATCAAGCAATGATAAATAGAAAGAAATCATATTAGCACGTCCTTATATATCGTTTAACTCCAACCGCAGTTGATTATTAACCTCCGCATCTTCCAGCTTCCGAAGATTAATAAGCAAAGCCACGCTATCCTCCGACAGCCCGTCCTTATAGCAGGATTTCAAAATATCCTTAGCCTTTTTCAAATACTTTTTTGAATTTTTCAAATCCCCGTTTTCGAGATAAAACCGTCCGAGATTGTTATTGACATTAAAGCAAATATCAATTTCCTGCCGAGAGTAAAATCCGCCGCCCACAACTTCGGGAATACTTCTTTGTGCGGAAATTGTGTGCTTCAAGGCGGTGCAGTCCCTTTCAAACAGCATAGCAAAAGAGGTTCTCGACATAAAGTAACCCGCCCTCGAGAACCTGTCCTTGACCTTTATATGATACTTTTCCATTTCATTCAGATACGGCTTCTTTCTGTGCTCGTCCTCAAAAGTTTTCGCATAGGGATATAGAAAAAAGAGCAATATTCCGTATCATTTTTTGCTGCAAATTCTACAATGCGGTCGCAAATTTCCAATACTACGGCTTGCCGCATAACGTTCACCTCATCGGGCAAATGGTGTCTGCACTCTAAAATCAGATTATCCGTAAATTCCTTTACATTGTCCATATCGGGCGAAAAATCGGCGACTGCTGCTTTAATATGTATCGTTCCGCTTTAACCTCATATCCCTGAACAGCAAAGCTTTCATAGCTTGTAAGAAAAGCCATAACTGCACTGCGGTCGCATCTGCGAATTTCACGGGCAGTATCTAACCCATTTATTCCGTTCATTTCAATATCAAGAATAATAATGTCATATTTTTGTTCATTATATGCAAATAAAAGGGATTCACCTGATTGAAATTCCGCTAATTCATAATCGGATCCGTTCAGTATATCGGATATATCTTTTTTCAGTTTTACTAAAAATGTTTTTTCATCATCGCAAATAGCTATTCGCAAAAAAATCACCTCTATCCAATAAAAATACCTTTAATTAATAAATATTATACATCTTATTGACAATTAAGTCAATAACCACAAAATGAAAAGTTGAAATGGAAAAAGTGAAATTGTAAGGGATAAAAAACACATAAAAGCAGCCGTCAAAGCAGTTGCCACTTATTACGGTCAAGCGGAAATACTGCAATGAATATCTGACGGTGAATCTGATCAATAATCTTTATACTAAACACCATTAGAATTATGGAGAAGAAATTGCCGCAAAAATTTGCATATGTGATTTTTGCGGCGAGAGATCCCCATAATTCAATGAGCGTTCAGTATTATACACAAAATTTTGGGTCGGCTCTCTTTTGGTGGAATGGGGAATGAGCAAACATAATTATCATAGCATTGACAAACCAAGCCGCAACTATTATGATAGGTACGGCTTGGTTTGCTTTACGGTTATTCGGCTGTTTGGTATGCACCGTTAAGTTTGTTCATCTGATATG
>CANQTP010000193.1 GCA_947626755.1 uncultured Clostridia bacterium | reverse complement strand
GAATATTCATATCTGCCCGAATTTTTTCCTGTAATTTTCACGGTCATCATTTGAAAAACCTCCCTTACATACCCATGTTCATGGCTTCCTCCGGCGCAATATAGCGGCTGTCAATAACTCCTTTCCTTTATCGATCACCGTGTAGATCGCGCTGCTCTCCATTAAAAACACGCTCCTTTCCGTTTGCGATCACTGTTTTATGGCTGTCGTAAATATGCCCTGCACGGTCTATCAAAAGGCATTCGCCCTGCTGTATTGCAAGGTGTATCGCCTTGCAGTCGACCGACGTAACTCCCGTGTAAATTTTTGAGTCATAGGGTATTTTTTCGATCATATAATATAAATTTCCTTTCAATTTTTTTCGCTCAGATATTCATAAACTTTTTGGATCATCTGCTTGTGATTTTCCGTAATTTCATACTGCGGAAAGCTTGCCGAAACATTTTCAAGAACCGCGTCAAGCTGCTCGATCGTAAGTTCCTCAAAGCAATTGCAGAAGCCATGATAATCAAAAATATTTTCATTTTCCGAAATTTCCGCGCCGAATTGCAGAGAGTAAAAAACAGCCCTGACCATATTTCCGTCAAGACTGTTTTCTTCTTTTTCCGCAATTGCAGTATCCAACTCGGCAAGCTGTTCCCGCATATTTTCTATCGCTTTCCGCTGTTCGTCATTAAAATCCGCAGGGATATACGCGTCGGTAAAGCTGTAATCCAGAAGCGATTTATTTGCATCTTCAACGCCACCGAAAATTGAAAGCACGATGAGAATAATTGCAATAAAAGGCGTAAGAGCGGCGGCGATAATTACCGCAAAAATATTCCGCGCTTTTTTATCTGTCGCGCCAAGCAGTATGGCTTTTGCGACAACAACAGGTACTGCCATAAAAAATTATCCTTTCACATCGTAATACTGCCGAAATTCAAATCGTTAACTATACGGCAGTATTCCTTATATTCGCTGTCAACCATTTCTTTGGCGAATAATTCGGCGTTTTCTTTGCTGCCGTCCGGCAGTTCAAAACCCATTGCCGCCGTAAATTCATCAATAAGATTTTCGGTGTTTTCGTCCGAATAAATACGATAATTATATCCGCCGCATACAACGGTATTCCCGTTTTTATCTTCACGTTCAATACCGGACGCTTCGGAAAATTCAATAAATAATCCTCTGTATTTCACAGCTTTATTCCTCCATCATAAAAACTTAACTGTTTATTTTGCTCCCCGAATTCTATCGATCTCGCAAGCGCGTTTTCAAGATGAGAGGTATCAAGTCCGACGGCTTTGTACCCCTCCAGAATGCAGTTATAATAGGTTTGCGACGGCTCGCAGATATGTCCCGAATTCATAATATACGCCATTGCCTTGTGATTTTCGCCGCCGTATTCAAGGGAAAAATATTCCTTGCGGTAAAGTCTCGGAAATCCCTCGTAACGGTCAAGAGCTTTTTCGTCCTCCGGCTTTATATCCCACAAAAGCACGGGAACATTTCCGTTTTCTTTCGGAACAATAGTCGCCACACCGCGGAATTCCAATTCATAATTCGGAATAGAGCCCGTGGTCATCTTTTCCGCGGTGGGACACCGCCGCGCCATTTGTTCAAGATTTATGTTGCTGCCGTAAGCAATATATATCATATTTCCACTCCCTTTATATACTCATAGACATACCGGCAGATTCGTTTTCAGCTTCGTTTTCCGTTTCCTCGCAGGAATTTTCTTCATTCTGCCGATCTCTGTTTTCCGCAAGCCTTTCGCGCTGAAGCACAGCCTGCTGCGGGTCTTTCCATGCAATGCAGCCGTCAAGATTTTTAAGCAGATGCTGACGCGCGGTTTTAAATTCTTCGCCTATCATTCCCAAACGCAGCAGCCATGTGCGGAAAGTATATTTTTCATTGCTGCTTTCGGTAACCCGTCTGCTTGCGCATTTTTGCGTAAGAGCCTGATTTGAGATCGCAAGACAAAGCTGAATATATGCCTTGATTTTCCCCGCGTGGGTGGTGGAATTGAACAACCTGAATTCAATTGTACCCTTGCTGAACAAGCTGTGCAGATTAAGGCAGTGGTATCGGCTCGCATGATAATGCTCATGGCTGCCGTCCATGCCTTTGTACCATATATTTTGGATCGATTCCAGATCCTTTGGCTTTTTTCGGTTCAGATCCTCAAGAAATTCCTGATCTACCTTTTGGCAGTAGCGGTTTTCTCTTGAAACATTTACCTGCAAAGCTTTGTAAATAAGGTTTTCTTTTGAATTCATAATGTTCGTAAGATTGCGCAGAGATTTTGCGTCATAAGGCGCTCCGTTGATGTGAATGTGTATACCGCAGGATGAATTTGCCACCGCACCTCCCGTGCGAAGATTTCTGACGATCTTCTGAATAGTTTCTATATCGTCATAAACACAGATCGGTGAAACAACTTCAACGGAGTGATCCCGATTTGCTTCATTTCCATTTCTGTCCGTACAGCGGATGCTTGCATCGCTTACGACCTTCCATTTTCTGTTCTGACCGTCCTTGATAACATACGGGTCATACACACCTCCCATGTGATACGATTCCGTGCTAAAATATTCCGCAATTATATTTGCGGCTTTGGCTCTTGTCAATCCCGTAAGTTCAATTTCTATGCCGAATTTTTGGTCTTTCGTTTTATCACCCCCGATTGCAATAAAAAAAGCAAGCCGGTTTATCAGCTTGCTT
>CANQTP010000192.1 GCA_947626755.1 uncultured Clostridia bacterium | reverse complement strand
CCGTAAAAGCGGGCGACTATTCATATTATGTGAGCGCGTTTGATACGGAGGACTATACTTCCGAAAACAGCGAGCCTATAATCGTTGACAGTATGCCACCTGAAGTACCCTCGCTTCGAGTGGACAGCGTTTCCGAAACATCGGCGGTTTTAAGCTGGGACTGCTCCGATAATGTAGGTGTATCTTCCTATGAGGTGTATCGAAATAATGAGCTTGTCAAAACTACTTCCGAAAACAGCTATGAGGATAGCTCCCTTGAGGACGGAACAGAGTATGTGTACTATGTAATCGCATACGATAACGCAGGCAATAAAACTTCAAGCGATACGGTCATTGTTAATACTAAAGCTGATATGACACAGCCTGTTATTGTTTCTCTTTCTCCCGCAAGCGGAAATTATTCGGGAGCTATTACCTTAAAGGTAGCGGCAAGGGATAACCGTTCTGTAAAAACTATTGTAATTCAGACTTCTGTCGATAATAAAAATTGGGAGAACGCTGCCGAAATCGAAACAAACGGCGGTGCAAGCACGTCAGTAGAATATACGCTTACACCTGCTGATGACGGCGTTGTTTATGTTCGTGCTTATGCCGTCAATTCCAGAGGAATAACAGGCGAAGTATCTTCTGCGGTAAAGTACAATTTTGACAGTTCCGCACCTGATGTTCCCGCGAATGTGACGGTAAGTCTTGAAGATTCTCGTATAGAAATACGATGGGCATCTCCCGACAGCTATGATGTTGCATATTTCAAAATATACCGCAAAACAGCAGACGGCGACTACATACTTATCAAAGATAATTATAAATATCTTAACTATTACGACACTGACATAGAATTGGGTACAGAATATACATATTGTGTAACAGCAGTTGACGAGAATGGGAATGAAAGTACGCGATCGGAACCGGTCGTCGGCGGAATAAATGATGATAAAGTAAAGCCCGACATATTGAGCGTATATCCCGAAAACGGCGCAGTCCTCGACACAAATCAGCTTGTGGGAGTTTCCGCAAGAGATAATTTCAGACTTGACAGCATTACCGTTGAGTGCAGATCCGAAAACGGCGAATGGACAACTGTTTTTACGGAAGATAACATAAACATTTATGCAAAGGCTGTGCAATTCGAACTTGATACATCTTCTTTTACGACAGGACGTTATGAGATAAGAGCCTATGCAAAGGATAAAGCAGGAAATGTGAGTGAATATTCCAACAATAGTTATACATTTAAAGAGTGTGCATTATCTGCTCCCGTTCTTGCGGCAGCTGGCGAAGGTTGGAGAAATGAGCTTAGTTGGACTATGGAAAATACCGAGGACTTGCTTGGCTATCACGTTTACAGAAAAAATTCCTCAAGTGAAAAATACACTTGTATAGCTTCAATAAAAAACAATAAATATACTGACAATGAACTTACTCCGGACATGACATATTATTATATGGTAGAAGCTGTCGATTCGAGAAATAATGTTGTAAAAAGCAACGAGGTAACTTCAGTTCCTACAAATAACGACGATATTATTCCTCTTGCGGATGCGGGCGCGGATGCAATGGGAATTGCCGGCGAAGCTATCAGCTTCAATGGTTCAAATTCATGGGACAACCATTATGTCGCTTCTTATGAATGGAATTTCGGCGATGGTACAACAGCAGAGGGTGCAAGGGTTTCACATTCATACGAAAAAGACGGCACATACGATGTAACGCTCACCGTTAAGGACAGTGCGGGAAATTCCGACAGTCATACCGTCAAGGCATATATTTACAGCAATGATTACGGTACGGTTCAATTAAAGACTATACTTAAAGACACCAATACTTCAATTGGAAATGTCAAGGTATACTGTGATATTGCAGGTGTTGACAGTTCCGAATTCATGACAGATGCAAATGGTAATTTTAAACTTATTGCACCTAAAGGTACATATGACATTTATTTCTACAAAAACGAATATCTTCCTCAACAAGCCCATGTTAAAATAACAGGTGAAACATCTTCTCTCAATGTTGAAATCGAAAAGAAAAACTTAGTTGACGGCGAACTTACAGTAAGATCACTTGATATTAATGAAATGATCGCTCTCGGAATTGATGTTAATGCTCCGGAAAATCAGTTTGTTTATGAGTATACCATAGACTATGGCACGAACGGGAAACTTGGGTTTACTCTTAATTCAACAGGGGATATTATTGGAGAAGTCACCGGTACAATACAGAAAGAACGCGGCGGAGAATTCACAGTAGTGGAAGCTATTACCGGACAAAAAAACAGACCTTCTCGTACAGAATATGGCGGTTACGAGACAGGATACAATGGCGGAATACCTGTTAGTGTTGCTGTTTTTAACGTCTCAACAAACGTTTCTTGGCTTAAAGAGTTTTATGATATAGATTTAACTATTATCAACAATGCCGATGACGATTTTTCAATTCAGAACTCAAAAGCGGTATTGAATCTTCCTGACGGCTTATCATTAGCCGATACCTATAGAGAAGAAAATCTAACACAAGTAATGGGTAACAAAGGGTATATAGGCGGAAAAGAAACAGAACACGCTTCATGGATAGTACGAGGTGATAAACCGGGTTCATATGATCTTTCTGCGGAATTTACCGGTGTTCTTATGCCATTAAATGAAGATGTAAAGGTTATATTCAAAACAGAAGAACCGCTTGTAGTACACGACGGAACAGGCTTGAAGCTTGATATTACCGTAACCGAGGGACTGGATTATTGGACAAA
>CANQTP010000191.1 GCA_947626755.1 uncultured Clostridia bacterium | reverse complement strand
GAAACAGTCAGCGTGACGGTTGCAATGCCGAATATGGTTATGACTGATACTCCGAAATTGAAGCCAAATGCTGAAAATATTTCGGAACAACATCAAAATGTTTTTTGTAAAAGTAAATCACGATAAAAAAACCCGTTTCAAATTTGAACGGGATCATAGGTTATATTTCCTGCGCCGTTTTTCTGCTTCTTCGTAGACCTGATTGTCTGCCCTTGCAGAAATAATGACAATTTTCATTACATTTTCAATATTTTCAACCTTGTAAACAACCCGTATGCCGACTTTTTTAAACTTGATTTTCATAAGTCCCGATAAGTCTGTTCCCGATTGATTCCCAAGTGGTTTTCCATAGCCGCCCGAAAGCGGATTTTGACTGACCTTTTGTATGCCTTTTAAAATTTGCGGTCTTACCGAGCCGTCAAGTTTTTTTAAATCGTCTTGTGCTTCGGGTAAAAATTCAATGTTCCAATTCATTCTGTTTCCAAATCCTCCGCGTTTTCTATGTCATCTTCGGTAATGCCGCAGCTTTGCATAACCTCGCTGAATGACAATGTTTTTTTGCCATTGCTGTTTTTTAGACGTGTTTGCGCCTCGGTCAGCAAATAGTAATCCTCGGCAATTTCCGAAAGACGGATATATTCTTCGGGAGAAATTATTACAGCGGACGGAACGTTGTTTTTTAAGACAATAAGTTGTTTTTCAGTGTTAAGTCTGTCAAAAATTCTTGACGCTTGCCCTTTGTTGAATTGTGTAATTGAAACAAGACTGTTAAGTGCTTCATAAGCCATAGACATAATATGCGCCCCCTTTATAAATATATTATACCCGATTCAAGTTAAAATGTCAATATAATTTATAAATAAATTTTCATTACAAAGGATAGTGATATTATGCCATTCAGAAAAGAATATACGCCGGAAGAAACGGCGGCATACAACGAAAGGAAAAAGAAAGAGATAGAGGAATTTATAGACCGCATTGACAATGGGGTAAAAGCGGCTTTCGGATCGGACAAGTACAAGGAATATCTTAAATTTGTTTCAAAATTTACCGATTATTCCGCAAACAACACTATGCTTATAGGTATGCAGCGCCCCGATGCCACGCTTGTGGCTTCGTTCGGAAAATGGAAACAACTCGGACGGTCTGTTGACAAGGGAGAAAAAGGCATTGAAATACTTGCTCCGGTCAAATACAAAACAAATCAGGTGCTTGAAATCGAACGCCCTGTTGTTGATGAGTTCGGCAATCCGGTATATAACGAGGATGGAACAGCAAAAACAGAGACTGTTGAAGATCCTATGACGGGACTTGCTTTCAAAAAAGCATATGTTTTTGATGTTTCACAGACCTCCGGCAAGGAAATACCCGAACCTGTTTCAGAACTTTCGGGGGATATTGACGCTGCCAAAAAAGAAGCAATTTTTGCCGCTCTTAAAAAAGTTACCGGTGTTGACATTCATTTCAAAGATATACAAAGCGGAGCAAAGGGTTATTACAGTGCCGTCAATAATGAGATCGTTATAAGGTCAGGAATGAGTGACACGCAAACACTTAAAACCGCTTTTCACGAAGCGGCGCATGATCTTCTTCACGATCCGAACAAGAAAATCGTTACCGTTAAATCTCCACGAAACGAAAAAGAGGTTCAGGCTGAATCGGTGGCGTTTATTGTTGCGGAAAAATTAGGGATCGATACTTCCGAATATTCGTTCCCGTATATAGCTTCTTGGTCAGACGGAAAACAGCTTGAACAATTAAAAAATGCCCTTAAAGAAATTCAGGAAGCGTCAAGGCAAATATCCTCCGCGATAGAAAGCGAACTTCTGAAATTAAGAAAACGGGGACTGTCAATGGAAGAAAAGCTTTATGACGATGACCTTGACAATGTTCAGAAAGCAGAGTTTTTAATTGAGGACTGTTCCGACAGAAACATAAATTTTTCCGTTGATGATACAAAGAAAATACTTGATTTTGCGGAAAAACATGAGGATATTTTGGAAACCGTCAAGTTCGTTTCCGATATGGAAGAAATTCAGCGTCAGCGTGATAGTTACGGTTATGATTTTACATATATGACTCCTGTTGATACGAAAGAAGCTGCGCTTGAAGCATTTGACGATGGAGAAGCTGTTTATCTGCTTTATCCTGACAATACCGAGGGACAGGCTCTTGAACGTTCCGAGATCGAAAATTTTGACGGATACTTCGGTATTGAAAAAGAAAATACAAGCCGGACTGTCGATGATAAGCTGATACCTGTTTCAAAGGACGTTGCTCTTGAAATGTGGGACGTTGATCTCGATGTTTATATTGACGGAAAGCGTGTTTCGGATCGCAGCGAAATAATAAACGCACCGGATAACAAAAAGTTTTACCTTTCTGAATATCAGTATGCGGCACAGCTTGAATTTGAAGATCCGAAAATAACAAATACCGTTCCGGTTTCCGAAAAAAATATTATCGGCAACACGCCTTACCGTGAACTTGGAGACAAGTCTGAATTACAGTATTACAAAAATCTGAAAAATCGTCATGCCGAAAACATTGCCGCACAGCTTAATGCGGACGGAATACGGTTCAGCGGTTTGAAAAAAGAGTGGACTACTACAATTACTATAAACAAGGCAGATATTCCCGCTTATGAAGCTGCTGTTGAAAAGGTCAAAGCCGGGTATGACAAAGCGAAAAATACCGAAAAGCCTGTGGAATATTACGCTGTTCGTCAGACAAATGACCACAAGTTTGCTGTCTGCACGATAAGCGCAG
>CANQTP010000190.1 GCA_947626755.1 uncultured Clostridia bacterium | reverse complement strand
TTGTGGTAAACTTATTATACCATATCTCGGTTGGAATTTCTATTTTTTATTGGTCCATATCATTTTAACACATACACGTCTGACTAAATTGATACTTTAATTACATATTTATTTTATAACCCTTTTGCGGCTTTGTCAAGAGATTCACAATATTTTTACAGTTTTTTTAATATGAAAGTGTCTGTCCTTATAGATCCCTGCATAAAAGGAAACAATTGGAGCATGATCTATGCAATATGTTTTATCAGAATTTTAACCTACTTTCCCGTATTTTGATAGATTTCTACTGTCAAAATCTGTCATAAGCAAAATTTGACAAGGCGGTGTTTTTATGATATAATCATACTGTCGGATAAACTGACCGACAAATCGGAATTTGTAAGGGAGGTAAACACATGAAAAAATGGTATGATGAAGAATATGAGTTCAAAATTGAAGTTATAGAATTTCTTCAAGGTGACCACACCGAGAATTATTGCCGTAATGGTGAGGAAATAGGCGATACTTATTGTTGTACTTACGGATGCCCTATAAACAGTGAGGGATATGGTATTTGCAGTAAAACAATGATGATGCTGTACCCTATTATGGAAGCAGTGCGAAGCGGCGGTGACTTAGAAAATCTCGGAGGCGACAGCAAATATAGTAAGACCATTATTTGCCCTGATGGGTGTGTCAAGTTCCGCTTGACTGCAAAGCCTCTCGGAAACTTGAATTTTCATAAAGGAGAATTTTGGAAAGAACCATAAACAGTAATTCAGATAAATTTTTATCCGAACCGCATTTTCAGCGTGTTTTTAAATATTTTGTCGGATAAACTGACCGATAAATTCAGTGTTTAAAATAATTCCCGTTTGTCTGAGAAACAATTGATACGGCAAATCAGAATTTAAGGAGTATTTGAATAATGGATAATGTTAAACGGAAACAGCAAGGTCTGCCATACCGCTATGACGATCCCGCATTACTTGGTGACCAGCATATCTATCAAAACAAAATGGCAGAGTATAACCGCACGCTGCCTACCGAAACGGAACTTCGGCAGAAACTCTTGCAGGAAGTATTTGCGGAAGTAGGAACAGACTGTACAGTGGAAACACCGCTTAATGCGAACTGGGGCTGTAAACACGTCCATTTGGGAAAAGGTATCTATATAAATTCAAATGTTACATTTGTAGATGATGAGCATATCTATATCGGTGATTATTCTATGATCTCACCAAACGTTGTCTTTACTACTTCGGGACACCCTGTTCTGCCGATTTTGCGTGAACATCACTACGTTTACAATCTTCCTATACACATTGGAAGAAATGTCTGGATAGGTTCCGGCTCCCAAATTATGCCCGGAATTACGATAGGCGATAATTCTGTTATCGGAGCAGGGAGCGTTGTGACACATAATATTCCTGCGAATGTAGTCGCCTTTGGCGTCCCCTGTCAGGTTATTCGTGAAATAGGTGAAAAGGACAGGGAGTTCTATTATAAAGACAGGAAACTTGACGTTTGGGAATAACTCGCCCGATCGGGCTTTACGGAGATGACGATACCATGTTTGAAGATATTTTTCTGCGAAAAAAGGCTGTTCCCGAAAGGCTGAAAAGTTTTGGAGTCATTACACCATCACTGTCCAAAGAATTTATAAACAGGTATTTAAATTCACATCAATAATTATCATTAACAATTTAAAATTCCACATAAATTCCACACAGATTCCGTTGGCATTCCAAAAAAGTGTTATAAAATAAGATCATAAAAAGCGGAGATACTCCGTATGAAAGGAAATGATCTTTTATGAAAAAAACACTTAAAAAAATCGCGGCGGTCGCTGTATCACTTACAATGCTTTCTGCATTTTCGATAAGCGTTTCCGCAGAAACTTCCGAAAGCACCACCGATACAAGCAGTTACAGTTTTAATGTAGGTCGTCAGAAAATTCAGAAGCTGTTGGAATTTTTCAAACTGCTTCCCGAAGATGCGACTAAAGAAGAAATTGAAGCGCTTTTTGAAAAATACGGTATCGGAAACGGCTGGATCAACGGTGAGTATGACGAATCGGTAAAAGAAAGCTACGGCTTTATGCTTGGTCAGAAAAATGGTGCGCAATACGGTTCCGATGACGATGATGAGGAGTTTGAAGCTGCAAAATCAAATTACAGCTATATGAAAGGCAGAAAAAGTTACGAGGAAAATTATGCAAATTACACTAAATAATTAAATCGTACAGCAGCAGGCAATTTGCAAAATATATCTTGCAAATTGCCTGTCCTTGTTGTATAATATTATTGAGGTGAAAATTATGCCTAAAATTCTTATTGCCGATGATGAACCTGAAATAGCCGAACTTATAAAAAGATATGCTCTGCGCGAGGGATATGAAACTGCGGAAGTTTTTGACGGCGTGCAGGTGATAGAAATTTGCCGAAAAGAAGATTTCGACATAATAATTATGGACGTTATGATGCCGGAGACAGACGGCTTCAAAGCCTGCAAAGAAATACGCAAAACCAAGGATATTCCCGTACTTTTCTTAACTGCGCGAGGTACGGAATATGACAAATTATTCGGATTTGAAGTGGGTGCGGACGATTATTTAACAAAGCCATTTTCCCCGAAAGAACTTATGGCAAGAGCCAAAGGCAACACCGCATAATATCGTGCAAAAGAAAAGCCATTACAAATTCAAAAAAAGAACCACAAAGTTCACCCTGACTTGCTTGCAAAGGCAAACTTAATCAAGCTGTCAGAAATTTTCTGTCAGCCAGATAAAGGTTTGCCAATG
>CANQTP010000189.1 GCA_947626755.1 uncultured Clostridia bacterium | reverse complement strand
TTGTGTATGAATGCTAAAGAAGCGGTGGCAAAAAGGATCATTCAGCTTTGTGATGAGCATGAAATTGCTGTCAATGCTCTGGCAAACAGTGCCGGAATATCCCCGTCAACCATTTACAGTATGCTGAATGAAAAAAGTCAGAATCCGGGCGTTGTTTCTCTGCAAAAGATCTGTGACGGACTTGGTATAACGTTAAGAAAATTTTTTGACTGTGGCCTATTTGAAAATATCGAACAAGAAATAAAATAGAAATGGATAACGGAGATGCCATTCGACACCTCCGTTTTCACTTAATAATTGATAGTTTTTGCCACGATCCTGTCCGCAGGATCACCGTCCTCGTCCACATCGGTACGGTATCCCAGAATGGCGATCTTAGTGCCGGAGTGCAGCCGCTTGTCCAACTCCTCTGCTTCACATTCCACCGTCACTTCCGAACCATCGGATTTTCTGACTTTCACTCCGAAAATATCAAGCATTCTGCCTGTCTTTTTAAGCGTAAAGACTTCGGTCACGTTTCCCTGAATAATTACTTTGTGTTCCATAAAAATTTCCTCCGTTATTCTTCATTTCTTTCAAAGTAGAAAGCCAACGCTTTCTCTATGATCTCGTTTATCTGCTTTTTGGGGTAACTGCTTAAATACCGCTTGTAGGTCGCTGTGGGAAGTGTTATCTTTTCGCCCTTATCCTTGGGGGTATCATCGTACTCTCCGCACATCACCGAA
Source organism: uncultured Clostridia bacterium (assembly GCA_947626755.1). Taxonomy (GTDB): domain Bacteria; phylum Bacillota; class Clostridia; order Oscillospirales; family Ruminococcaceae; genus RGIG8773. The sequence continues at coordinate 2,060 of CANQTP010000189.1, read as the reverse complement.
ACAAAAACTTTCTCCGAAACTTCGGCGTATGACGATGCAGCTTCCCGTAACTGCTTTGCCATTTTCATGTCAATCACTGAAATTCCTTGCTCGTTCATTATCCGATAAACCATTCTCTGCTCATCTTCGGTCAGGAATGAAAGATCAACCGCCGAACGTATCTTGATGTTCCCTTTGTCCATAAGTTCCTTTAACGGCTCGATCAGCGTGTTTATACGCAGCAGCCTTGCCACCGTTGCAGGACTGATGCCGTATTCCTCTGCCGCCGCATCTCTGGTAGTGAGATGTTCCAGTGGAACATTTTCCTCCTGCGGTCTTGCCTTGCCGTTTTCAATGCGGTAAAGTTCATCGCTTATGCTCTTTAGTTTCCGCTCATCAAACAGCTTACTATACCTCAACGCAACCGCATATGCCTGTTCACTCAATTTCAGTTCTGAAAACCCACGCTGCATCAGGTTCGTGATCACGGCAATTGATTCTGCTTCTTCATCGGACAAATTCGACTTTACCACCGCAGGAATTTCTGTGATCCCTGCCTGTCCTGCCGCATAAACACGGTTATGCCCCGAAAGAATTTCATACTTTCCGTCCGGTATCGTCCGAACAATAATAGGCGTGATAACACCGTTCTCGGCAATGCTCCGTATCATATCGTTCAGACGTTCGCCGCCATACAGCGTGAACCTGTGGTTATGATAAGGTATCAATCTGTCAATAGGCAGATTTGTCACGCCTTGCTCCGCCGAAAAATCCAGTCCGTCCGTTACTCCGAATCTGCTTGTAATATTTTTTGCCATTTGAAAAACTCCTTTCTTCAATGTTCCACCGAAATTTTTCCCATATTATCATCCTTTCCGTGAATGATGCTCTTTAATCGAGCATCATTTTTTTGCATTATCAAGCCGTTTCTGAATGACTTCAACGTACCGCAGTAATTCGGGATCGTCCTCATCATCGGTAACGGCAAGATAGTCAAGACGTTCTTCCAGATACCCGACAAACGCAGCTCTGATACCTTTGGCATAGTTTTCATTGCCGTTGTCGTATTCGCTGTTGATCTTTTCCTTGATCGCTTCGCAGGTCATATCAAACTGTTCCGTGTCAAGATCGTCAAGGAAGGTTTCAAAGGACGGTCTTGCAACATCTTCCCATTCCTCAAAATCGTCCTCAATCTCACAAGCGTAACCGATGTCCTCAAGAATGTTCTCCACTCTCTCATAGCTTTCATCTGAAATTTTCATCATAAAATCAACCTCTTTCTTGATTTTTTGAAATGTTCCAGTGGAACATCTCGGTTTTGTGTTTTCCTTACATTTAATATTTTACTACTTCAATAAGGGGCTTTGCCCCGTCATTTAACGCGGAGAAAGACGCTGCTTCAGCAGTGGCTTTCTCCAAGTTTTATAAGTAGTTTTCAATAGTAATACCAGCCAAACTTTACTGAAAAAATTTGGTACTTGCGCATATTGACGAAACTTTGTCGGATATGATATAATAAACTAAATGTACTTATATAAGTAGAAAGGTGATAGTAATGCCCGTATCCGAAAAGCAAAAGCAGTACGCCCGCAAATGGGACAAAGACAACATGAGAACCATTGCAACCCGTGTCCGCACCGAAGAAGCGGAGAACTTCAAGGCTTGGTGCGCCATGCGCGGCGTGTCCGCAACATCGGAAGTCAAGCGTTTCGTGATGAGCGAACTTGAAAAGTATTATGCCGTTCTTGAAAAGCAGCACAAGGAGAAAAAAGAAAATTGAGATTCACCTTGCCGTGCTTGAAGTCCTTTCATTTCTCTTCTGTTCGGAGATTTCTTCTTTCTGTTTTTCCTGCTCCTCTGCCCTGCGGATATTTTCAATTTCCGCTTTTGCCTGTTCAAGCAGAATGTCATAATCGGACTTTGCCCTGTCCTCATAAATTTTCAAATAGGAATGAAACTCTTTCCCCCTTTCTATTGAAACGGAGAGCCTGTTCTCCGTTTCAGCAAGCTGTTTTTTCAGATCCGCAAGGACTTCCTTGCGGATATTTTCATCTTCCGGAAAACGCACACCCGCATCTTTT
>CANQTP010000188.1 GCA_947626755.1 uncultured Clostridia bacterium | reverse complement strand
TTTGTATACACAGTGTTTGTTGTTTCGTCATGGAAAGTTTCAATAGGCAGCAGCATATTAATATCCTCAAAGAACATAAAAACATTAAGACGCTTTATTCCCTTAAATTCGTCGCTCTCGTCAGTATATGTACCAAGCGTATTATTTATTACAGAATTTTCAAGTTCAAACTTTACAGTAACTTCTTCAACAGTAAGTCCGTCCGTGTAAACAAATTCGGGAGCCATACCGATAATTGCAGTATTTTCAATGGCATGTGAATAGCCGCTTTCACTTGCGTAGACATTGTTTTTCGCAACCCCTGCCGATTTCATTTCCAACGAAACTTTAAAGGGAGTATCGTTATCATCATTTACAGCGGACAAAACCTCGGAATCGGAAGAAACGATTTGAGAAAAAGTACGTTCATTATCAGGTGTTCCGTCGGTAGCTGTACTGTTAGGATTCAGACCGAGTGCAATCTCATCACCGTCAGAAACTTTGTCGCCGTCAGTATCATATTTAAGAGGGTCTGTACCGTGAATATTTACCTCTGCACCGTCGTTAAGACCGTCGCTGTCCGTATCGGCATTATTCGGGTCTGTTCCCAATTCGCACTCCTGCGCGTTTGTAAGTCCGTCATTATCGAAATCCTCGTCACCGTCATTTATACCGTTATCGTCGGTGTCAGCTTTCAGTGGATCCGTTCCAAGATACAAAACTTCATAACCGTCGGAAAGTCCATCGCCGTCTGTATCTGATATGTTTTTGTCAGTACCGAGAATATCCTCATAGTAATCAGGCAGACCGTCCTCGTCCGTATCAAGTTCATAGTCTATATCCTCGGCATTTTCAGTAACAGTAACAACATTGCTCTCAACAGTGTTACTGTCAATATTTTGCTTGATTTTAACATATATAACTCCAAAGCCGCTGTCTACTGCATACTCATAGAAAGAAACATTCTCAACTGTTGCAGCGACCTCAAAATTAACTCCGTCAAGTGATGTCATTACCTCAAATATTCCTGTTGGAACGGTAGACTGCCATACAACAGTAACCACATTGTTTTCCGAATCATAAGCCGCTTCCGCTGTAATTGCAGCTTCTTCGGTAATTGTGTTTTCGTCAATTTTTACAGATGTCAAAACAAAATTAGCTGCAGTCGCTTCTGTATCAGCTTGCTTAGTTGCCGTAAATCCAAATGATGATGAGGAATTAGGCATAATGGGGTTTGTCCACATTTCACTTCCAATAGTATAGCTGTTTTCGGAACTTTCGATTATACGTCCGCCCCAAGAATTATCTATAGTAAAATTGGTATCAAATGACAAAGTCCATGCTTCAATGGGTTCACTTCCGGTGTTTGTTATGGTAACAGCACCCTGAAAACCGTTGCCCCAATCGTCATATATATCAAACTGTATGTCATAACCATCGGTAACATTTTCTCTTTTTGAAACCATTTCAAATTTTTCGGGCAATCCAAAATTTTCACCTGATAATATGTATCCAAAAGTTACTGATTGATCAGGCTCAATTTCATAGTTGTATCCTGCATTTTTTATTATATTCTCTTTGGGAGAAACAGCGTTCCATAAACCATTTATCTCGCCACCTGCATAATATGCAAGTGTCCAGTTGAGAATTGATTCCGTTCCTGTATTGCGGATAGTGACCTGAATGCTTTGATTGCCTTCCCATTCATTGAGAACAGCATATTCAACAGTATAGTTGTCATAGCTGTATGTATGTGAGCCTGTTTCGGCAAACACTTCAAGTGGGAATATTGCTGTCATATTAAACATCATTATTAATGACAGAAAAAGTGAGTACAGATTCTTCTTTTTCATAGATAACGTCCTTTCATAATAGTTGGTTATTACTCATTTGAAGTGATCAAATCATTTTCAAGATGAATTTTTATCTTTAATTGTTCTTTCTCCGGCAGTGACTCTATCTTTTCTTTTACTATTTCAGCAACATCATGATAAAAACTTTTTGAAAAATTGTAATCGAAGTAAGTCACCGTTATAAATATTGTTGACACTAAAGCTGATGAAACAGGAATACTCCAGTTTAAAAACCAGCCTCTTTCGGTATTGGGATTATTTGATATAATCACTGTCACAAAACTAAGGATAATTGAAAGAAAAACATTCATACCGTGCCTTTCTATCCCTTCTTGAAATATGCAATAGCGCCTATAGTTTTCGAGTTTTTCAATATCAAATGTTTCTATGAGTCTCAAAATGTGATCTCTCCATTGCAAATAGCCTTGGCAATTGCGATCTTTATTCTTGCATACTTTTTTGTATTTTTTTATTTCGGATATATGATCTATACCATATTGATATTTATTAATACGTTTTTTCATAAAATTTCCCCTTCCGGATTTAAATATCAGGTAACTATGCCACATATAATGACATAGTTACCATATTTTAATTAATCATCGTTTGTAAAGCCATCTCTTCGATATATTGAGAAATATCCTGTTACGGTTTCTCCCGGATTAACTGTTCTGTGATCGTACATACTTTCATTTTCATAATCTACTAAAGCAGGCAAATAAACATCTGAATTTTCCAAATCAGGTACACCATTATTAATTTCGGCTATTTCAATAGTTCCATCAGGATATTCTATATACATAGACGAAAATTCAGCCAACTGTGCACTTCCGCTGAAACTTGCCGCAAAATTGTAAATCGGACGATCACTGTTATTTGTGAATGTAAAACTATTTGTCCAATAATCCAGTCCCTCGGTTACGGTAATATCAAGCTTCAAGCCTGTTCCGTCGTGTACTACAAGCGGTTC
>CANQTP010000187.1 GCA_947626755.1 uncultured Clostridia bacterium | reverse complement strand
ATCTCGTGCGTCGCAAGATACAGTGCCTTCAGAAGCGCCGTATCGCTTGGAAACACGCTTCTCTGCTTGTTCAGACGTCGATAGCCGCTGTTCAGACTTTCAATGGCATTGGTGGTGTAGATCACCTTTCTGACCTGTGCTGAAAACTTGAATATCGGCGAGATCACGTCCCAATTGGTATACCAACTTTTCATGGCGTTGGGATAATCCTTTTCCCACTTTTCGCTCACTCGTTTAAGCTGCTTCAACGCCTCTTCTTCCGAAACGGCATGATAGATCGTTTTCAGGTCATTTGCGAATTCTTTCTTATTCTTTTCACCAACATATTTCAGCGTATTTCTAACTTGATGAACTATGCACCTCTGCAATTCTGTCTGCGGAAATGCTGTATTTACCGCTTCTTTCATGCCTGTCAGACCGTCTGCGCAAATTACAAAAATGTCCTTGACACCGCGGTTTTTCAATTCATTAAGGACTCCGAGCCAATATTTTGCGCTCTCATTTTCTCCGATATGTACCGATAAAACTTCTTTGTGTCCGGTAAGACTTACGGATAAAATTACATAAGCTGCAAGCTTTTTTATCTGTCCGTTATCACGCACGGAAAAGTGTACCGCGTCTATGAAAACTATCGGATAAACCGCGTCCAGAGGACGTTTCTGCCACTCTTCTATCTGCGGAAGAAGTCTGTCCGTGATATCGGAAACAAGCCCGTCGCTTACCTCAAAGCCGTAAATATCTTCTATGGTTTCGCTTATCTGACGTGTTGTCATGCCCTTTGCATAAAGTGAAATTATTTTCTGTTCAATGCCTGAAATGTCTTTCTGACGTTTCTTAACGACCTGCGGTTCAAAAGTTCCGTCACGATCCTGAGGTACTTCTATCTCGGCTTCTCCGAAATTTTCGCGTATTTTCTTGGTTTTCTTTCCGTTGCGGTAATCGGGATTTTCGGAACGTTCATATTCACGATATCCTAAATGCTCGTCCATTTCCGATTCAAGCATTTCCTGTATAGTTCCGCCTAACAGGTCTTTCAGCGCATCCTCGATGTCCTTTGCTGTCTTGATGTCGTACTCCTCGATGAGCTGTGCTATGATGTTCTTTTTGCCCTCGCTCATCCGTTCTCTTTTTCTTCTTGCCATAAATATCAGCCTCCTGTGTTATTTTTATTATACCACAGTCGGCTGAATTTTTACAGACTTTTTTTCATAGGGTCGAAAAATTTAAGCGGACGAGTTTTGTCGTCCGCTTAAATAAACTCAACATTTTTAAATGACTACACCGTCATCGGCAGTATAGGCTTCAAGCGAATTTTCCTTGACTTGGATACAAACATATCTCAGTGCCGAATCCGCAGCAGCGGAGATCTGCCTTTTGGTTGACGGAGCAACGCGGATATAGTCATTTGCCGAAATATCCGTTTTCTCATCGTCAAGTACAAAACTGCCTTTGCCCTCAAGTATGATGTAGATCTCCTCGTTCTGCTTGTGGGTATGAACAAATGGAACTCCCGCTCCTGCCGGCAGGAAGTTCACGCTGATCTCCGCTCCGGTAAGCCCTATCTTGTCGTGAAGTTCAACTCTGTCCGTTCCAGTAACGTTTATTTTCTCGTAGTTTTTCATTTCAAAAGACCTCCGATGTTTTTATTACAGAATATCACGTTTTTCACGAAAAGTCAATACTCGTTTGAAATTATTTTATTTCCGAACGCATCTTTTGCGCTTCGCTTTTGTTTGTTATCATACCTTTGTAATTAAAACCGTATAAGCCTGCAAAACGCGACATTGTAAATTCACAGGCATCAAGCTGCCATTTCTCCGGCGCCGCACCCTGAATTATAAAATACATATCCTTTCCGGAAAATTCATTCTGTGAAACAGGACCGTAACAACGGTCAAGAAAATTTCTCATTGCTCCGCAGATATTGTGCCAGTAAAGCGGAGAACCCATCACGACCGTATCCGCAGTTTTTATGCGCTTGATAACATCACTGAATTGATCGTCGGGATAGTCCTGCCCGTAAGCGTAAATTTTAAGATCGGTCAGATCAAGAGTTTCATACTCTTTTCCGGAAAGAAATTCCGCCGCAAGCTTTGCGGTATTTCCGTTTTTGTTGGGACTTCCGTTTATAAACAATATACTCATGCTTTTCCGCCTTTCTTATGATTAAATTCTGCACTCGTTCAGGACTGTAAGCAATTCCTCTTTGGTAAATTTCTTGCAGCAGCCTGCCGTTAAGATCGTACTGTCCGCAATTGCTTTGAGATCGGTGTTTTCGGGGATCCCCATTTCGGAGAATGTTGTGGGCAGACCGACTTCACGGATAAATCCTGAAAGCTTTTCAATAAATTCCTCGGCAAGCTGTGCAGATGTTTTACCGTTCGGCGAAACATTCCACACATTTACTGCAAGCCGCGCAAACTGTTCTTCCGCTTCGGGAAGCATATGCCTGTATAATTTCGGGTGGATAACTGCAAGTCCATGACCGTGATTACAATCGGTATATGCACCTAACTGATGTTCCAGCATATGCGCCTGAAAATCCGTTACCTTGCCTATTTTAAGTATGCCGTTTTCCGCCATTGCCGCTGCCCATATCAGCTCGCTGCGGGCGGAAATATCATCGGGATCTTTTATGGTTTTACGAAGATTTGCAATAATATTTCTCTGACAGGCTTCGTTTATTTCATCGGAAAGATTTGTATTTCTGGGACTGCCCATATAGGTTTCCATACAATGCGAAAGCGCATCAAAAGAGCCTGAAATGACCTGTTTCATCGGCATTGTCATTGTATATGCGGGATCAAGTATTGCAAAATTATAATATGCTCC
>CANQTP010000186.1 GCA_947626755.1 uncultured Clostridia bacterium | reverse complement strand
CTTTTCAAGCAGTGACTGCTGTTCCTTGACGATCCTGTCATAATCGGTTTCAAAAGCATTAAGGGCGGTTTTGTAATGTGCGGTAAGTTCCTTTTTCTTTTTCATAGCACGCTTGTATTCTTCCTCAATCTTTGCCGTTTCTGCGCGGATCCTTTCAAGTTCCGCAGCAGCTTTTTCAATATCCAAACGGTTTTTTATATGATTATCAATGCAAAGTTTCATCTCGTGCAATTCACGCCAAAACTTTACCAATGGCGTTTTAACACACTTGTGACTTAATTCAAGAAAACGATCGCCGTGCTTGACAATGTACTCCATATCCTGCATTTTCACATTTAATTCGTTAAGGCGTTCCTTTAATTCGTCCGCTTTATCGGCTGCATTGTTTACCGTGTTTTCAAGTTCTTCCTTGGAATGGATACTATTCTCGCTCAAAAAACATAGCAGATCGGACGTCCGCTGAACTTCTCCGATAGTTACTTTTCTCGCAAACGGATATTCTCTGTGATACCGCATTTGCAAGCCGTGGAAGTAAAGCGCATATTCCCTTTGAATACCGTTATACGATAAAATTCTGTCAAAGGATATTTTGCTGTTTTTGTATTCAATGCGGTATTGCAGTTCTTCCAAAGCATAGCCGTCACCCGGACGGAAAGTCCGAACGGCTTTTGCGTTTTTGAGATAGGCAGGTTTTACCGATAAGTATTTCCCCATTCTGACCTGATAGCCGTTTCTTGCAAGTTCTGTCGCTAAATCTTTGATTGTTTTAACATCTTCACGCATAACGATCTTGTCAATATCGTCACAAAGTTTATCTTTCCACGATGTGCCGTTCTGCCTTTCAAGCCATTCGGTGTAAGTGTAATTTTTCGTGCGTTTTGTTTTTGGAATAATACTTAAACCGTGTTCTTTCATAAGTTTATCCGAAATGTCACGGCATTGTTTCAGTATAGTTTTATTGTCGTGCCACCTTTTACCCTTGAGGTCGTAAGCAGCAACAGCAAAATGGTTGTGAATATGCTGACGATCAACGTGAGTGGTGACAAGCACCTGATGTTCCTCGCCGAAAACTTTTCTTGCCCACGCAACTCCGATCTCGTGTGCTTTTTCGGGCGTGACTTCGTTCGGTTTGAACGATTGTATGTAGTGATGAAGTCTGATAGTTTCCTTTGTGCCTGAATTTTTATCCAAAGATTTTTTAGAAAATCTCGTATTGTCAAAATATTCAAACAGGAACTTCATTTCTTCATAAGCACTATTAACATCTTCGGAACAGTTAAGTCCTGTTACAAGTTCAGTATTCGTCTTATTGTCTTTGAGTATATATTGCAGAAATCTTTTCGGCGAACAATGAACTGCAATATGTTTTATAACAGCCATACTGCTTTCCTTAAAAATTGATTTCACGTTTCAGCGGTTTAAGATAATTTCTTATCATATTATCCAGAAAGCCGAAAGAAGTTTTCAAATCTTCAATGTCTTTTGCATAAATCGACTGCGTGGAGTTTGCAACTTTTGCAATTTGGTTTATTTCGTTTCCGATACGATTGAACGAGATCAGAAAACTGTTGATAGGCTTGGTGTCAAAAATATTTATCGTTCCTTGAACGGCAATATCGCGGATAAATGTTCCTGTCCGCTTGCCGCATTTCTCCGCACGTCTGCAAACTATCTCCCATTCCTGCGGAGAAAAATATACTATCTTGGACTTAGTGCCTTGTCTTACAGGCATAATTATCATTCCTTTCTTTTGTGTGTTGTAGGTCTTAGGGAAACTTCCCTGAATTTTGAAAAGTCATATGACTTTTCTGCGCTTGCTATAATAAAGAACCCCTTTTTTGTAAACGTCATTCAAGCAATGCGTTTACTTCTTGCCAAACAGCCCCGATGCAACTTTCTGAACAATGCCGATATTAGCGTTATCTTCAAAAAGCGCAAACAGCTTATCAAGCCGTTCCGCAAAATTTTCAAACGCCGCAGCTTTAGCGGTAAGTTCGGCTATGCGCTCGTCCTTTTGGGCGATAACGGCATTTTGTTCAATAATGCACTTCTCCATTTCTTTCATAATTCCCACATAATCTTGAAAAACCTTATTTTTAATTTTGAGTTCATAATCAAGGCTCTTTGCCATATTTTCTTGACTTTCGGCAAGTGCTTTGTTCTGCTTGCTTTCACTTTTTTCAATTGCAAGAGATTTCTCTAAATCGGCATTTTTGTTGATAAGCAGGACATTGCCCTTTGTGGGTTTCAGAAACTCCTGCGCAAACCTGTCAAGGACTTTTTTGCCGTTCTCCGTGCAGATATGGTTTTTCAATTCTTCCTTGTGTCGGTTGATTTTAGAATTGACCGACTGACGAGAAACGTGCTGTTGGTCTGCATACTCTTTAACTGTCATCATCTTTTCGTTCATTGTCGTTATCCTCCTGCGTTAAGATTTTCAAAAGAAACATTTTTGGGGATTTTTTTCAAAAACGCTATGAGTTCCTGTGTAGAGATTTTCTTTTCTCTGCAAATCTTGAAAAGTTCCTTGTTTTCAAGTTCTGCAATTTTGGCGTTATTGTCCGAAATGCGCTTTTCAATGTCCTTGGACTTTTTCCTTGCGGCGGTCTGCTGTTCAAGAAGTTTTTTCTGCTGATCGTAACATTCTTTCAGCCTGTCCGTATCGGAACGTTTCGGTTTTGGCGGTTTTGTCGGCTCTTGCGGAATAGCGGTTGTTGATAAGATTTTCAGTGTTCATCGTTCTGTCCTCCTGTTAGTTTTTTCGTCTTTGCTTGCTTCTCTGCTATCAAGCCACTCGAAAAATTTATCCCTCTGAATAAATTTCCGACTGCCGATCTTCACAACGGGAACGTCCTCACGGTC
>CANQTP010000185.1 GCA_947626755.1 uncultured Clostridia bacterium | reverse complement strand
TTGAACAGTGACGGAAGTAAACTCGTTCAGCAATACATAACTATCGGTTATTTTGAAACACGGCAAGAAGCATTACAGGCGTTGTCAGATTACAATAAAGATCCATATGACGTAAAAAGCAATACAGTAACTTTTGCAGACGTATATGAAAAATGGTCTGCTGAACATTTTGAAGAGATCTGCCCGTCTGCTGTCCGGACGTGGAGATCGGCATATAATCATAGTGAGCCGCTTTGGAATATGAGAATGAAAGATATAAGAGCAGCTCATCTTGAAAATACCATAAAGGAAGCCAAAGTAGGTGACGATACAAAAAAGCGAATGAAATCACTTTATAACCTTATGTATCATTATGCAATGAAACACGAAATCGTTAATAAAGACTATGCCGCACTATGCAATCCCGTAAAGAAATCTTCTCCGTCTGAACCTAAAATACCATTTACAGAAGATGAAATACAAATACTCTGGGATAATGTTGATTATTCATTTGTGGATATGATATTGATAGGAATATATTCGGGCTGGAGACCTCAGGAACTTGCCGCGCTAAAAATCAAAGATATTGATCTGGAAAACAAGACAATGTTCGGCGGCATCAAAACAGATGCAGGGAAAAACAGATATGTGCCTATACACCCTAAAATTCTTCCTCTTATACAGAAAAGATACAATGAGGAGAACGAACAGCTTTTCAATGATCCGACAAGCAAAGAGCCTGCTCTTACATACAGTAAATATGAACAGCGGTTCAAGAAAATAATGACACATCTCGGATTGAAGCATAAACCGCACGAAACACGGCACACCTTTATTACACGGGCAAAAGAATCAGGCGTTGATGAGTATTGCCTTAAATTGATGATAGGACACCAGATAAGTGATATTACCGAACGGGTATACACACATAGGACAATGGAAAATCTTAGAACAGAAATTGCCAAAATCCCTTGAACACAAAACAAAACAGACTGCCGCTTTTTTAAAGTGACAGTCTGTTTTTTGTGTATTACTTGTGTATTACGCGTGTGTATTACCTGTGTATTACTTGTGTATTACGACCTCTCACACAAGGTGTTTTTTGCGATTTTAAGGTGTCTGAAACCGCGATTTTACGTGTTATCAGCCTTTCATAGCCTCTTCGACCGCAACGGCGCAGGCAACTGTAGCACCGACCATCGGGTTGTTGCCCATACCGATAAGACCCATCATCTCAACGTGGGCAGGTACGGAAGACGATCCCGCAAACTGTGCGTCGGAGTGCATACGTCCCATTGTATCGGTCATACCGTAGGAAGCAGGTCCCGCAGCCATGTTGTCCGGGTGAAGTGTACGTCCCGTTCCGCCGCCTGATGCTACGGAGAAATATTTCTTGCCCGCTTCAAGTCGTTCTTTCTTGTATGTACCTGCAACAGGGTGCTGGAATCTTGTGGGGTTGGTGGAGTTACCGGTGATGGAAACGTCAACATTTTCTTTCCACATGATAGCTACGCCCTCGGTAACATCATTTGCACCGTAGCAGTTTACCTTTGAACGGAGTCCTGTGGAGTATGCCTTGCGGAATACTTCCTTGACTTCGCCCGTGTAGTAGTCCATTTCGGTCTCTACATATGTGAAACCGTTGATACGCGCAATTATCTGTGCTGCATCCTTTCCAAGACCGTTGAGAATAACTCTCAGAGGTTTCTGACGGACTTTATTTGCCTTTTCGGCAATACCGATAGCGCCCTCAGCAGCGGCAAATGATTCGTGACCTGCAAGGAATGCAAAGCACTCTGTATCTTCTTCAAGAAGCATTTTGCCGAGATTTCCGTGTCCGAGACCTACTTTTCTCTGATCTGCAACTGAACCGGGGATACAGAACGCCTGAAGTCCCTCTCCGATTGCAGCGGCAGCGTCGGCAGCTTTCTTGCAGCCTTTCTTTATTGCGATTGCACAGCCTACTGTGTAAGCCCACTTTGCATTTTCAAAGCAGATAGGCTGAATACCTTCAACTAACTTGTAGATGTCCAGACCCTTTTCCTTGCAGATGTCAGCACATTCTTCAATAGACTTTATACCGTACTGACCGATAGCAGCGAGAATTTGCTTTTCTCTTCTTTCATATGATTCAAACAAAGCCATGACAGTGTACCTCCTTATTCCTTTCTGGGATCGATGATCTTAACAGCGTCGGCAACTCTTCCGTACTGTCCCTGAGCCTTTTCAAAAGCTGTGTTTGCGTCGTCGCCTGATTTGATGAAGTCCATCATCTTTCCGAAGTTTACAAATTTGTAGCCGATGATCTCGTTATCCTCGTTAAGGGCGATACCTGTTACATAACCGTCGGTCATTTCAAGGTAACGGGGACCCTTTGCAAGTGTTCCGTACATTGTACCGATCTGTGAACGCAGACCCTTTCCAAGATCCTCAAGACCTGCACCGATAGCAAGTCCGTCCTCGGAGAAAGCACTCTGTGAACGTCCGTAAACGATCTGGAGGAACAGTTCTCTCATAGCAGTATTGATAGCGTCGCATACAAGGTCGGTGTTAAGTGCTTCCAGAATAGTTCTTCCGGGGAGAATTTCAGCAGCCATAGCTGCGGAATGTGTCATACCGGAACAGCCGATAGTTTCCACCAGAGCTTCCTGAATAACGCCGTTCTTAACGTTCAGGGAAAGCTTACAGGTACCCTGTTCGGGAGCGCACCAGCCGATACCGTGTGTAAAGCCGGAAATATCCTTTATTTCCTTAGCCTTGACCCACTTGGCTTCTTCGGGGATCGGTGCTGCACCGTGTGCCACGCCCTGCGCGACGGGGCACATTTTTTCAACCTCATTTGAATAGATCATATGTACATACTCCTTTCAGAATTTGCTGTGTCCC
>CANQTP010000184.1 GCA_947626755.1 uncultured Clostridia bacterium | reverse complement strand
GGTGTGCCGTTCTGCATTGGTCGTCCGTCCCATTTTACATAAAGCCTGTCCGTTTCTATCCACCTGTCACCTAAACGCAAAGCCTCTGCATCTTGCTCCGCTTTGTACTCTTTCAGCATATCCATAATGAACTGCGGAAATTTTAAAGTCCTCTGTGATTTTTTAGTTTTGGTCGTATCGGTGTAAACGCCTTTCTTTGCCGTGTAGTTGGAAGTCCTGCGCACGCTTATGACGTTATTTTCAAAATCAACGTCTTTCCATTCAAGTCCCAGCATCTCTCCCCTGCGGAATCCGCTGTATATCATTAAATAGAAAAATGTGCGGTATTTCAACGGTTCGTCATTCAGCAAAGTGAGAAACTTTTCAACTTCTTCGGGAGTGTAAATTTGTTTTTCCTTTACCTCGTTTTTGGGAATTGTTACTTTAGAACACGGATTATCGCTTACAACGCCCATCTTCGCCGCGTAAGTAAAGATATTCGAGATAAAACTGAGGTTGTGACGAATGGTCTTAGGCGCAAGCGGTTTTCCTGTTCTTTCGTTCGCGCCCTCCTGCGATAAAGAATTTACAAACGCCTGTATGTGACGAGGAGTAATTTTGTCCATACGCAAATGACCGATCGCAGGATAAATTCTTCCGCGCAGCTGTAAAAGTCTTTCGTATGTAGTGTTGCGGAGATTGATTTTCGCATACTCGTTAAACCATTTTTCCGCGAAAGTTTCAAACTTTATAGCTTTTGTCTGAAAACCTTTCATGCACGATTCCTCAAAAAGGACGGTCTGGCGTTTCAGCTCTTTTTCGATTTGTTTCGGAGTCATACCATCTTCGGGTTTCCACGTCATTGAGCGGATTATCTGTTTCCCACGGGTGTCATAACCGCAGGAAACTCTTATTGAATAACTGTTATTTCTTTTCTGAATAGTTGCCATAATACATCTTCTCCTTTTTGATGTTTAGATTTATGGCATATCTCTATGTTCTTATTATATCATTTTCAAATGGTAACGTCAAGAATTTTTAGAAATATGTCAAAAATTTTTGTTATCAGGTCTTAGGGAAACTTCCCTAAATTTTGAAAAGTCATATGACTTTTCTACGCTTGCTATAATAAAGAACCCCTCTTTTGTAAACGTCATTCAAGCAATGCGTTTACTTCTTGCCAAACAGCCCCGATGCGACTTTCTGAACAATGCCGATATTAGCGTTATCCTCAAAAAGCGCAAGCAGCTTATCAAGCCGTTCTGCAAAATTTTCAAACGCCGCAGCTTTAGCGGTAAGTTCGGCTATGCGCTCGTCCTTTTGGGCGACAACGTCATTTTGTTCAATAATGCACTTCTCCATTTCTTTCATAATTCTCACATAATCTTCAAAAACCTTATTTTTTATTTTGAGTTCGTAATCAAGGCTCTTTGCCATATTTTCCTGACTTTCGGCAAGTGCTTTGTTCTGCTTGCTTTCGCTTTTTTCAATTGCAAGAGATTTTTCTAAATCGGCATTTTTGTTGATAAGCAGGACATTGCCCTTTGTGGGTTTCAGAAACTCCTGTGCAAACCTGTCAAGGACTTTTTTGCCGTTCTCCGTGCAGACGTGGTTCTTCAATTCTTCCTTGTGTCGGTTGATTTTAGAATTAACCGACTGACGAGAAACGTGCTGTTGTTCTGCATACTCTTTGACTGTCATCATCTTTCCGTTCATTGTCATTATCCTCCTGTGCTGTTGAATGAGAGTTGTTGAGATTTCTGAACTGCCGTGTTCGCAAGATTTTCAAGAGAAACATCATTTGGTATTCTTCGCAAAAACGTTATAAGTTCCTGCGTGGAAATTTTCTTTTCTCTGCAAATCTTGAAAAGTTCCTTGTTTTCAAGTTCTGCGATTTTGGCGTTATTGTCCGAAATACGTTTTTCAATGTCCTTTGATTTTTTCCTTGCGGCAGTCTGCTGTTCAAGAAGTTTTTTCTGCTGATCGTAACATTCTTTCAGTCTGTCCGTGTCGGAGCGTTTCGGTTTTGGCGGTTTGTTCGATTCTTGCGGAATTGTGGTTGTTGATAAGATTTCCGTGTTCATAGTTCTGTCCTCCTGTCATTATTTTGGGTTTCTGACTTTTCTCTGCTATCCAGCCACTCGAAAAATTTATCCCTCTGAATAAATTTCCGACTGCCGATCTTCACAACGGGAACGTCATCACGGTCAAGTATGCTATACGCCATATTCCTTGTGAATCCCATTGTCTGAATTTCATTCGCCGATAACATCATCGGCAGATTTTTTTTGCTGTTCATTTTCAGCACCTCCGTTTTAATTTTCGGCTCTGCATCTTTTGAGCCTGTCCAAATTATAGCGCATTTTTTTCCGAAAACGCCGTTTTGAACGTATTAAATTTGTTTCAAAAACTTCATTATACCTATGCGTGCAAAAATGATACAAACTCGTTTAATTCCGTATTTTATATTGACAAAACGTGCAAAACGTGATAGAATAAATCTATAAAATTTTTTTGACCGATTTAGTTTTGTTTGAGTTTGAAAGGGGCAGATTTGTGATGAACGATTTGTTTGAAAAGTGCGGAGAGATAGCTTCGGTGGGCGTTATTGTTGATTTTTCGGAAAGTGTATACTTTTAAAAAATGTCTTACCTCTCGCAGCAGTGCTGACGATATTGACCTTTACAAACAGATGTGCTTTGATGCGTGTCAGGACTTGTAGAATTTGGCGAGGGAACTTAAAAAGCCGAGTTCAGTATAAATTTTTTTCAAACCCCTTGACAAACTGTAACGTCCATGCTATAATTATATATATTGAGGTTATACAATTTTGACTCTCTTGGTAGTTGCAAATGCTTTGAGAGCGGGATATCTTCAAGGAGTGTACACGGAAATGAATATCAACATCAGCAATGCAAGCGGCGAACCGATCTATTTGCAGAT
>CANQTP010000183.1 GCA_947626755.1 uncultured Clostridia bacterium | reverse complement strand
GGGATAAAAATACCCCTCTATATATATACCCTCATTTTTTAACCTCAATTCCCCAAAAAACGCAAAAAAATTTTTTGGAATTCCAAAATTTTGTATACTTGCACAATAACTCTTGCACTAAATTGTGCTGATTTACAACAAAAAACTTTAATTTCAAATTACAAAAATTGACATAAGCATTTTAAAGTACAAAAATAGTTATCATTTCAAATTGCCATATTTTGTAACCAAAAGACCATATAAGAAAATATCCATACGGCGTTACAGTTCTCCTCCGAGTCGCCGTTTCCACGACCGGGTATGTTCGTGTTCCGTCAATACGAACGTGTATCTCTCACTGCCGTATGATTCAATTGTCAAGGTGCTGTTTACTTCTTTAATTCAAAAATGCACAAATCTTACCCTATGTTGCATTTCTGATATTTTTGATACCAAATGTTCTGATTACATTATACCATATTCGTTTTTTCAATAATCCCATACGCCTGCTTATTATAACTTATCGTAGCTTATCTTAACTTATTTAGTTTTGATAATATAAGACCATTTGTTTATTTCAACTTATCGCAGCGTGTTTAAAAAAAACAGAAATGCCCATTAAATTATAGTGACTTAATATTCTGTAAAATATTTATGAACTAAATCGGAAATATAAAATCAACCGACCTTATATGTCATTTCCGACTTTTTAATATCGAACGTTATGAAATCATAGAACGAGCAAAATATTTTGTAAACTATATATTAACATAGGCAAAAGATAAAAGTATCACTTCTTGCGTCTTATTTACCATAATTTAGAAATTCCTCATTAGGGAATTTCTGACTGCATTATAAAAATCTTCGCAGGGTATTGTCTTTCTTGTTACAAAGTGGTATAATGTTAAACAACATTATTTTGAAAGGAAGTAACAATATGCTTGGTTTGTATCTTGCGTTAATAGATTCAGCAGAGGACAAAAGCAAATTTGAAAAGTTATATAAGGAATATCGCAGCACTCTTATAACTGTTGCATACAGTATTTTAAAGGACACCGCTCTCGCAGAAGATGCCGTTCACGAAACTTTTTTAACTTTAGCGAAAAAATTTAACAAAATTTCTGATAAAACTTGTATCCAAATCCGCAATTATTTGATTATTATAGTGAGGAATTTTTCTTATCGGATATATAACAAGCGCAAAAAAGAAGTATATATTGAAAATTCAGATGAGAACATTCCCAACTTGCAAAATATTGAAATTGATATTGAAGATAAAGAGTTACAGAAAAAATTAATGGAACTTATAAAGACACTTGATGAAAAATATGCAGACGTATTGATTTTAAAGTATTTTTACGATTTTCCCGACAAAGAGATAGCAAAGTCACTTGGCATAAGTCTTGAAAATACAAAAATCAGAATCCATAGAGGAAAAAATATGCTTAAAGTTAAATTATCAGAGGAGTTATACAATGACAGACAGACAGTTTGACGTCTTTTTGGAAAACACAATAAAAAATTTTGGCGAGGATTATATTGATTTTTCAGATGGAACGATGATACAATATACATTTTCAAAAAAGTTTGAACGCAGAATGGCAAAACTTATACGGCAGCAAAAAAACTTTTATTTTCCCATTTTAAAAATGTCTTTAAGGCGCACCGCTATAATAATTATCACTGTAATTATTATCATTTCAACTATGGTAATGAGCGTAGGCGCACTTCGTGAAGTATTTCTGCGATTTGTGACCGAAACATTCAAAACACACACCGATGTACAAACTGTTGACGATCCGGACGCTCCGGAAAACTTTGAGGATATATATGCTATAACAAACATACCGAACGGGTTTGAAATTGATTATCAAAATGAGATAATCAAAGGAACACCATATTTTATGACAGTATATAATAAAGGTCAAGAAAGAATTATTTTTACACAATATATTAAATCCCGATATGATGTAAACATAAATACAGAGGGATACGAAATGGTCAGAATTGACGTGAATGGTCATGAGGGATTTATGATCGATTGGGGTGACGATCTGCTTATTACTTGGGATAACGGTGATTATATTTTTGAAATTGACAGCAATGTTAGTAAAGATGTACTGATGAGCATGGCGAATTCTGTACAAAAAGTAGAATAATTGAAATTTTGTATCTTTTTCGGTCGAAATTTGATTATATAAGTAAAGGAAGTCAAAATCCTTTAATTTGAAGAAAGGAGGTTCAGTACAATGAATAGATTGATTTGCTTAATTTTAGCGACAGTGCTTTCAATGTCTGCATTTGCTGTGTCGGCAAGTGCTTATAATGAGCAGAACACAGTATTAGCCGAAACTGTTAAACCTATGTATTTATATACAAATTTGGTTAGTACCTATTTGTATATAAATGGAAGCAATGCTGCTTGTACAAGCACAGTAAGAGGAAAGTCAACTGCAACCAAAATTGAAGCAACACAATACCTTGAAAAAAAGGTACTTTGGTGGTGGAATGAAGTTGAACATTGGGACAAAACAGTAAACGACAATTATCTCAACATGAACAACAGCAATGACAATCTTGAAAGCGGGACATATCGTGTAAGAACAGTTGCTACTGTTTATAACGGTACTAATTCGGAACTTGTTGAGGATACAAGCAATGAAGTATTGATTTGACTGTAATTGCATACATCTTTGTTATTCAGAGTAATATTAATAGGACATTAAGATTTATGGTATCAAACGCCATTTTATGACGTTGATATATGTTAGCAATCAAATATTTGGTTATTATTCCGTAACATATGAATGTACAACATATTGTTACATGACTAGAGACTGTTCACATAAAAATATTGCAATCTTAAAATAACTATGGTACAATAAAAGAATGAGATTAACAAAAGAACAATTTGCGAAAATAGAGCATTTGATGCCTACACCTCGCAAAAAACCGAA
>CANQTP010000182.1 GCA_947626755.1 uncultured Clostridia bacterium | reverse complement strand
AAAAAAAAAAAAAAAAAAAAAAAAAAAAAATTACTGCTGTAATTTTTAATTTCTTCTTTTGCTACAATAAATGAACATACTGTAATTCTGCCATTGACCCTGCTTTCGGGTATATTTTTTCTTATTTCAGGTATATTGGTTTTTATAACGGTTCAATAGCAAGTTTGCGGACATTCAATATGAACCACATATTCCATAATGCCGTCGTTGATCATCTGTTTTATTTCATCATTAACTAATTTTAATGAAATATTAAAATTAATTTCTCGTATACCTTTTTCAGCAAGCACTTCCACACAGAAAGTGCTGTTAATATAATCATCGGTATAATTTGAAAGAACAGGGTAAGGATATAATCTACGACGAATATCCATATAATTTTACCTCCAGAGAGCATTCTTCTGTATATCCGATTTTAAACCAAATTTTATTTTTTTGCCGCATACAATATGATCTAAAAATATTTTGTCATTTTTACAAGGTATGACTTTTCCTTCCTTACCATCGTAAGCAATTATTATTGTAGCACCGATATCACCTTGTTCACCCGACATACTGATCTGAAGATAACCTTTACCCGAACTTTTTTGCGGAATAAATATTAATGCGTATAAATTTTCAGGCGGATCCGCAAGAAACAGTCTTACAGACATTATATCAATACGCGTTGCACGCTGTTCTTCTTTATCAGCATTATCAGGAATATTAAAATCAATACTGAACGGGTTGGTGTTCGGATTCCGAGTTGTGGAAATATTGCCACGTCCGGGAGAAGAACGTTCTTCATCTTGTATTTCATTTTTATCATTATCTTTTAATTGCTCATAACCTATATTTTCCGGTAGCTGTGTATCCACTTCAATTTCAATATCATTTGTGTCGGCACTGACAATTTCGCTTTTATCATGTGCATTTTCATCAATAGTTTCTGCATCGGTAAAGTATTCACCCATTCCCTCGGCATCCATTTTGTCAATTGTAGTTCTTTTTCCAAGTTCGATCACTTTATTTTTCACAAATTTATATAAAGCAGACATATTTCTCTTTGCGCTTGTTTTAGTATCAGATGTGTGACGTTCCGGTTCCCAAGCATTATGTTGAGGATTTTCCATTTCACGGAAGTATTCATTAATTTTATCATCTTTCAATATACAAATACCTGCGAATGGTATTGTTCCTGAAATATTGGCTTTATCAAAGATTTTCATTCCATTTTTTCTGCACATCATTATTTTTCTGTGAAGTTCCGGCTTTACAAGCACACGCAGTTCAGCTTTCCCTAAATCTTCAATATTTTCTTCGTACACAACTGCTTTATCGTCTGTGAGAACTTGATAATAATTATATGCTATTTTCGCATTTTCTTTATATGCTTCTATTATTTCATAAAGGTTATCAGCCTTTATTACCGTATCACACACTTTTATTTGTAATTCATTATTATAAATTGCAATTAAAAATTCTTCGAGCAGAGATGTAATGATTTCAGTTTGCCAATCATTGCTTTTGTGAAATCCTAAAATAAAAATATATGTACCGGTTTTTGTTCTCTCATAATTTGGAATAATTGAATAACAATTTCTTAACGGAGTATTTTTCTTATCAGTACTAAAGTACCCTGTTCCGGATGTCATACTGTCTTTATCAGTACCAAAAAAATTTTTTTCTTTAAACGAAACGAGTTTTGCTATACCTTGAAAAGCAGATAAACCGTCTATGTCTTTAGTAGAATAAAATAAAATGCGCAGATCTGAACAAGCAAATGGTGCTGCTTTACCTATTCCAAAACTTCCGCCGGCGGTCCAGTTTTTATCTGATACCCCGACAGCTTTTACAAGATTATTCCAAGGCGTATTGAATTCTTTGTCTGAGCCTTGAAGTCCGGTTGTGTTAAAATCACTTATTCTTAATATATTTATTGACTCATTTTCAATGGTCAGATTAGCATTTTAAAAAAATCAATTGTCTTTTTATTGTGTTGTTCTGTCCAAAAATTCAAACAGGAACGCATAGCTTTCTGCAATCCCGCATAATCAGGAATACATGCCTTGGGGATCATGCTTTCTGAGAATTCAATAATAACAGGACGATCAAGATCTAATCTTGCATCTAAAGAATTCTGACATATTTCACGTGCCAAAGAACAATATGGCATTCCTTTAAAAGTTTCTATACTTGCTTCACCTATTCCGGTTACTGCGCCATAATTATTGCTTGGAAAAAAACAACTGCCTTCTATCATTAAGACACCTTCCCCGTGTTATTATAGTCCGTAATTGCCTTATCAGGATACTTTATTGATATGGTGATTCTGATAATGATCTTAATTTTATCTTATATGGATGACTTCACATTATCATTTTAATATTTTTCTTAAACACATTATACACCATTTAAAAAGCTTTGTCAATTGTATTATTATACTTAAACGGCATAATTCAATTGTGCAACATCAACAACTCAAACAGGAATTAATTATAATAATTTAACAAAGATTGATTTTTTCAATTTGCACAGACTGCTTTTATTGTAGGTAGGTCTGATAGTGAGCGGTTACTTTTGCCTTTTTTCCCAACGGAAAAATCAAATGTTTTTTCAAAAATGCAGGTCGCCGTTTGATACCAGCTGCCTCTTATTCAAGAGATTAAATTTTTCTAAAGATATGCTGCTTCTTTCTCAGGTGTCAATATACTAAGCTGACTTTTTTACAGACTTTTTTCATAAAGTCATAAATTATTTTACTGCGACTTCAGTTAATTCCTTCACACTCTGCTTGTTCGGAGCAATATCATGATCTACTAATTCTTTAAGGCAACACCGCGTAATATCGCGCAAAAGAAAAGCCTTTACGATGTCCAAAAAGGAACCGCAAAGTTTACCCTGACTTGCTTGCAAAGGCAAACTTTATTAAGCCGTCAGAAATTTTCTGTCAGCCAGATA
>CANQTP010000181.1 GCA_947626755.1 uncultured Clostridia bacterium | reverse complement strand
AAAAAGGTCGAGGACGGATTTGTGGACAAGTTTCTGACACATGAGGGCGAAACGGTTGAAGAAGCCAAAAAACGGCTTTCGGAACAATAAAAATGAGAAAATTTGTCCTGCGTTTTTGGACGTGGGACAAATTTTTTGGAAAATTTTTTATATCGTCATAATTTAAACAAAACTTTAACATTTCTATGGTACGATACAAGAAAGGAGGGAAATCCATGTTTAAAATACTTGTAGTTGAGGACGATAAAGACCTGAACCGCACCGTGTGTTCATTCCTTGATCGCAGCGGTTATGAAACGGTTGGTTGCCTTGGCGCAAACGAAGCCTATGACGCAATGTACGGAAATACATTTGACTTGATAATATCTGACATTATGATGCCTGACATTGACGGCTATGAATTTGCAAAAACCGTCCGTGAGTTAAACGAAAATATTCCCATTTTATTTATGACTGCCCGTGATGACTTTGCTTCCAAACAGCGTGGCTATCGTATCGGAATTGATGATTATATGGTAAAACCTATCGATCTTGATGAATTGTTCCTGCGGATAGGTGCGCTTTTAAGACGTGCAAAAATTGCAAATTCTCACCGCATCGAGATCGGAAAACTGATAATGGATATTGACGAACGCACGGCAGTTTATGACAACGAGGAAATTTCTCTTACAACGCGTGAATTTAATATAATTTATAAATTGCTGAGTTATCCGAATAAAACATTTACCCGTTTGCAGCTTATGGACGAATTCTGGGATGCAGAAACAAACACTGCTCTCCGTGCAGTTGACGTTTACATGACAAAACTTCGTGAAAAATTCAAAAACTGCACGGAATTTGAGATAAAAACCGTTCACGGTCTCGGCTACAAGGCGGTGATAAAATGAACATAAACAAACTGCTTTTTGCAATGCGCAGATATGTAACATTTTTTCTGCTTATCGCATTTATAATTACCTGTTGTATGTTGATGTTTCTTACATCTATGCAAAAAGCGCTGAATATTGAATTTACGTCTGAAAATACAGAAGCCGCTGCAATTCTCACATTTATAAATGTAATTTTTTTAAGTCTTGTATGCACGATCATTGACGGCATACGCAGAAAACTTATGGTAGAACGTCCCGTTCGCCGCATAACGGAAGCCACTCAAAAAATTATGAACGGTGATCTTACCGCAAGAATAGAACCGTTCCGCAGTATTGACAGCGGTTCGGGATTTGACGTTATAATTGAACATTTCAACCGTATGGCTGAGGAATTATCGGGACTGGAAACGCTACGCACCGATTTTATTGCAAATGTTTCCCACGAACTCAAAACTCCTCTTTCGGTAATTCAGAATTACGGAACGCTTTTGCAAAGTCCCGATCTTACTTCCGAACAGCGTATTGAATATGCAAAAGCAATAACCGCTTCATCACGGAGACTTGCCGATCTTATCACAAATATACTTAAATTGAACCGTTTGGAAAATCAGCAGATATTTCCTGCCGTAAAAAAATTTGATCTGGGAGAACAGCTTACTGAATGTCTGCTTGATTTTGAAAATGTATGGGAAGAAAAAAACATTGATATTGACACGGATATTGAGGAAAATATTATAATTTATTCGGACAGCGAATTGTTATCGCTTGTATGGAACAATTTATTTTCAAACGCTTTTAAATTTACCGATAACGGCGGAAAAGTCTTTGTATCACTAAAAAAAGAAAACGACAAAGCGGTAATAAAAATTTCTGACACGGGCTGCGGGATCTCTCCCGAAACGGGAAAACATATTTTTGAAAAATTCTATCAGGGAGATACTTCCCATGCAGTTCAGGGAAACGGCTTGGGACTTGCGCTTGTAAAAAGAGTAATTGATATTGTAAAAGCAGAAATTTCCGTGCAAAGCGAAGTCGGAAAAGGAACGGAATTTACCGTAAAGATCGGGTGCATTTGAATGGAAAAATTAAAGATCATCATCAGAAAAATGTTATTTCTTCCGCCGCTGCCTACGCTTTTTGCGGCACTTTTCGGTTACGGTTTTGTGATTGCAGTTGCAATATTCAATATTCAAATTTACCCAATACAGATAATTTCTTATTTATTTTCCGCATATGCGCTTGTGGTCACAATAACAGGCTTTCCGCATATAATTTCACTTGCAAAAAGAATAAAAAATTACATTTCAGAACACCCGTTGATGATAAAATTCAAAAACACAAAATTAGGAGCAAAATATCTAAACGATCTGAATTTCCGAACGGAAATTTCCTTATATTTAGGTTTATTTATAAATCTTCTTTATATCGGAATGAATATCTTTTCGGGAATACGTTATCGGGCAGTCTGGTTTATTTCTTTAGCGTTTTATTATATTTTGCTTGCTGTAATGCGTTATATGCTTTTAAGAAAAGGAAAAAGCGAACATAATTTATGCAATGAGTGGAAGCGTTACAGAATGTGCGGAATTATTTTGCTTATTATGAACCAAGCGCTTGCGGCAATCGTGATAATAATTGTAAAACAAAACAAAGGTTTTAATTATTCGGGACTGCTTATTTATGCAATGGCAATGTATTCGTTTTATTCGGTAATTACAGCAATAGCCGACATTGTGAAATTCCGTAAGCACGGAAGTCCGGTAATTTCCGCAGCAAAAGCTATCAAATTTGTTGCTGCATTGGTCTCAATGCTTTCATTGACAACGGCAATGATAACTCAATTCGGAAATAATGATGAAAATTTTCGTAAACTAATGACAGGTACAGTTGGCGGTGGTGTTTGTACAATTGTTATAATAATGGCAATATTTATGATAATACGTTCAAATAGAAATCTTAAAATTCTGAAAGGAGATACTTAAATGGAAGAGCAATTCAATTATACTTATTCCGCAAACGAACAGGAAGAGATAAGAAATATCCGCAGTAAATATTTATCGGAAGAAAAAGAAGAAACGCCTATGGAACAGCTTCG
>CANQTP010000180.1 GCA_947626755.1 uncultured Clostridia bacterium | reverse complement strand
CTATCGAAAATGAAAACCGTTCCGCAACATCAGACGAGCAGGAAGTTTTATCAAAATATGTAGGATGGGGCGGCATTCCGCAGGCTTTTGATGAGCATAATCCCGACTGGGAAAAAGAATATGCGGAATTAAAAGAACTGCTCACCAATGAGGAATATAAAGCCGCCAAAGCATCAACTCTGAACGCGCATTTTACTACACCTATTGTAATAGATGCCATATATCAAGGACTTGAAAGTCTCGGATTTTCGGGCGGTAAAATCCTTGAACCTGCAATGGGAGTAGGAAATTTCTTCGGAGCAATGCCCGATAAATTAAAGGAAAACTCCGAACTTCACGGGGTAGAACTTGACAGCATTACGGGACGTATTGCAAAGCTGTTATATCCGTCTGCAAACATACAGATCAAAGGATATGAGGAAACAAATTTTCAGAACAATACTTTTGATGTGGCTGTTGGAAATGTTCCTTTCGGAAGTTATACACTGAATGACAAAGAATATAACAAGCAGAATATGTTCATTCATGATTATTTCTTTGCCAAAACACTTGACAAAGTTCGTCCCGGCGGCATAGTTGCTTTTGTAACTTCAAAAGGTACTATGGACAAGGAAAATCCTGCCGTAAGAAAGTACATTGCAGAACGTGCTGAACTGCTCGGCGCAATACGTTTGCCAAACAACGCTTTTAAAGCGAACGCAGGAACAGAAGTAACATCGGATATTATTTTCCTGCAAAAGAGGGACAAGCCTATAAGCATTGAAAAAAACACTCCCGAATGGGTGTATAAGGATATGCTTCCAAACGGAATTGCCGTAAACAAATATTTTGTCGATAATCCGCATATGATACTGGGAGAAATGGTCAAGGGCAACAAGTTATACGGCAATCAGGATAATGCAAGTATGTGCTTGCCGATTGACGGAGCAGACCTTAAAGAACAGCTTGCAGAAGCCGTAAAAAACATAAACGGTACATATAGGACGGCTGAAAAAGAAAATTCCCCACTGGGGAATAATTCGCAGGATATTGTTCCCTGTCCTCCAAATGCTCCAAAATACAGCTTTATTGTAGAAAACGATATACTGTATTATCACAAGTCTGACGATACAATGGAAACAGTAAAAAACACTCCTAAGAATATTGAACAAATAAAAGCTATGGTGGCTTTGCGTGACAGTATTCATACACTGCTTAATTTGCAGATTGAAAATACCGATGGCAGTCTTACCGATCAGATAGTCAGTGAGCAGAAAAAACTTAATATACAGTATGATGATTTCACTTCAAAATACGGCAGAATAAGCAGCAAGGAAAATAAAAAGCTATTTTCCGATGATAACGGCTACCACCTTATAAAAGGTCTTGAAAGGCTTGACGAAAAGGGAAATTATCTCGGAAAAGCAGATATTTTCAATAAGATAGTTGTAAATGCCAAAAATGACATAAAGCACTGTGATAACGCCAACGATGCTCTTATAATTTCTCTTTCAGAAAAGCTGAGAGTTGACTTGCCATATATGTCTGAATTGACAGGTTGGGCAGAAGATAAGCTGATTTCGGAACTCGGAGATAAGATATATCAGAACCCGCAGTATGATATGCGTTGGGAAAGTGCGGACGAATATCTTACAGGAAATATTCGCGCAAAACTTGATGCTGCCAAATCAGCAGGAATGGAGCGTAATGTAGAAGCGTTAAATGCTGTTATGCCCGAAAGAATATCTGCTGTAGATATTTCGGTCAAACTTGGCTCTGCTTGGGTTGATCCGCAATACATTCGTCAATTCATAATTGAAACATTAAAACCCGATTATATGACAAGCAAGAATATATCTGTTACATATTCGGAAGCTACGGACAAGTGGAAAGTTGAGGGTTGGAAAGGAGCATATGAGAACTCGCTTGCAAGTCAAACATATGGAACTTCCGATAAAAACGCCTACGAAATAATTGAAGCAACGCTTAATTTAAAAAGAGTTGAAATAAAGGAAAGAGTTTTTGATGAGTCTGGCAATCCCGTCAAAGACGATAAGGGCAGATATGTTCTGAAAGTTAATCACGAAAAAACAATGTTGGCACAATCTAAGCAGGACGAAATAAATCGTAAATTTCAAGACTGGATATTTGAGGAACCTGACAGAAGAAAAGCTCTTGAAGATACATATAATGAAAAATTCAATTCAATTCGTCTCCGTGAATATGACGGCTCACACTTGAATTTTGTGGGTATGAATCCTGCCGTACAGTTAAAGGAACATCAGAAGAATGCTATTGCAAGAGGACTGTATAGTAATGGAAATACTCTGCTTGCACACGAAGTTGGCGCGGGCAAGACGTTTGAAATGATAGCTACAGCGATGGAGGGCAAACGTCTTGGTCTGTATAATAAATGCCTTATAGCCGCACCGAACGCTTTAACGGAGCAGTGGGGAGATGAATTCCGCAAACTTTATCCAAATGCAAACGTACTTGTCGCTACCGAAAAGGATTTCAAAAAGGAAAACAGACGCGATCTGTTTGCCAAAATAGCAACAGGTGACTGGGATGCAGTAGTTGTAGGACACTCGCAGTTTGATATGATACATCTTTCAAAAGAACGTGAAATAGCAGTCCTTAATGAAGAAGTCGCACACCTTGAAGCCGCATTGCTTGAAATAAGGGCAAGTGAGGACGGCGGACGTTCTTTCAGTGTTAAACAGATAGAAAAGTCCATAAAAAATTATGAGGAAAAGATTAAAAAGCTGCTTGAAAAGTCTCCCGAAGATGATATGCTTTCCTTTGAAAAACTTGGCATTGATAAAATATTTATAGACGAATCGCAAAACTATAAAAATCTTGACACACCGACAAAAATGCACAATGTTTCAGGTATCGGCAGCGGCGGATCGGGAAAGTCAATGCAGCTTCTTATGAAGTGTCGTTACCTTGATGAAATAACAGGCGGCAGAGGTACAACTTTTGCCTCGGGAACGCC
>CANQTP010000179.1 GCA_947626755.1 uncultured Clostridia bacterium | reverse complement strand
TATTCAATGCGGTATTGCAGTTCTTCCAAAGCATAGCCGTCACCCAGACGGAATGTCCGAACGGCTTTTGCGTTTTTGAGATAAGCAGGTTTTACCGATAAGTATTTCCCCATTCTGACCTGATAGCCGTTTCTTGCAAGTTCTGTCGCTAAATCGTTGATAGTTTTCACATCTTCACGCATAACGATATTGTCAATATCGTCACAAAGTTTATCTTTCCACGATGTGCCGTTCTGCCTTTCAAGCCATTCGGTGTAGGTGTAATTTTTCGTGCGTTTTGTTTTTGGAATAATGCTAAGACCGTGTTCTTTCATAAGTTTATCCGAAATTTCACGGCATTGTTTCAGCGTAGTCTTGTTGTCTATCCAGTGCTTGCCTTTCAGATCGTAAGCGTTTACCGCAAAATGCACATGAACGTGATTTGTGTCCGTATGCGTTGCAATAAGGATCTGCATATGGTCACCAAAAACATTTTTTGCCCATTTTATCCCTATGTTATGAGCCTTTTCTGGCGTTACTTCGCCTTTTGGGAATGACATCACATAGTGGTGCATTTTTATTTTCTGCTTTCCCTCGGTTTTCTCACTTTTTGAAAATTTCTGTCCCGTAAAACTTTCATAACAAAGCGACATTTCAAGATATGCGGAATATGGTTCTTCCGAACAGTTCAGCCCCGTGACAAGTTCCGCGCTTTTCTCTTTTGTTTCGCCTGTTATGTATTTCAGTAACGCAAGGGGAGATGCTTTTATTGAAGAAACGTGTTTTAAAACAGCCACTGTTCCGTCACTTCCTTAAAAACGAAAGGTTTTATCCGATCGTGGGTATATCTTTCCAGAAGTTCAAGTCCTTTTTCAAGTTCTTCAACATCGCTCTCAAAAACTTCTTTTTCGGTGTTTACCGTTTTGGCAACATTGTTGACAGCATTGCAGGCATTGTTACCGTCAAATAATATATTGCCGAAAGTTTCATCAATGTCAAGACACATAATTTTTCCGTTCACTGCTTTCTCTCTGATGAATGCAGCAGGAGTTTTTCCGCTTTCTTTCGCAAGGCAGATCATCTTGTTCCATTCATCGGGAGCATACTTCACTTCCTTGCGGACAGTCCTTTTCATATTGTCACCTCTCAATCAGTGTTAAGAATTTTTCGGTAATAATTGTTGAGGAGCGTTCTGCAATCCTCAAAACGTTTTCTCAGACTTTTCAGCCTGTCAAGATATTTTGAATTTGTGTTTTCCGCAATCTTGATGATCGAGTTCAGATTTGTTCCGATACGGTTCATCTTTTGGAACGGCAGACATAGATCCTCCGCATGGTAATACTTCCACAACTTGTGGAGTGACATATTTCTGATAAACGCGGCAGGTTTCATTTTCAGAAACTTGGCACGTTTGCAAACTGTTTCCCATTCCTTTTTGCTGAAAAATACAGTCTTTCTTTTTGTCTTTTTCAAAATATATATCTTCCTTTCTGTCTATCATTTATCGGGGTTTTAGGGGCAAACGCCCTCTAACAAGCCGTCAGCTTCTGCTGACGGAAAAAGGCGTCCTTTTTCTGCGCTTGCTATATGAGAGCAAACTGCTTTTTTCAACGTGCAGAATTCAACGCATTGAATTCTTTCCTGCAAGGATATTGCCGATTTTTTTGCCCACACCTGAATTGGCGGTTTCCTCTAAAACGTCCATATGAATTCTGTTCATAGTGCAACATAAAATCCGGCAGACCATGACAATATAGATTTACAGAATAGCTGCTATGGTAATTCCATAGCAGCCTATTTTGTTGTTTTATTCTGCATTTTTGATAATATGATCCCGTAATTTTATAATATTTGACAATGAATATTGACAAAGCAGAGATGTATGTGATATAATGTAAGAAATGCAAAACCGGTCTGTGGGTGATAAAAATGCTTAAAATAGCTGTTTGTGACGATAATGAA
Source organism: uncultured Clostridia bacterium (assembly GCA_947626755.1). Lineage (GTDB taxonomy): Bacteria > Bacillota > Clostridia > Oscillospirales > Ruminococcaceae > RGIG8773. The sequence goes on along the minus strand of CANQTP010000179.1, from coordinate 1,055 downwards.
GAACATATTTCTGCCCTGCGTAAAATGCTTGACGAATGGTCCGAAAATAAGCCTTTTGCCGTGATAATTTACGAATATACAAGTGCGGAAAGTTTCCTTTTTTCATACCCTGACAAGCCTTGTGATATTATTCTTATGGATATTGAAATGAAAAATTTAAACGGCATGGAACTTGCTAAAAAACTGCGTAAAAGCGGAGATATGCTCCCGATAATTTTTATAACGGGATATTCCGAATACATTGGCGAGGGCTATGATGTGGAAGCACTCCACTATCTTCTTAAACCCGTTGAAAAAGAAAAACTTTTTGCAGTTCTTGACAGATATACAAAAAAGCACGTCCCTAAAAATAATATCGTTCTTTCTTGCGGCGATAAAAATATTCATATTGATCCTGAAAATATCCGTTATTGTGAAGCAAGAGGAAAGAAAACCGAAGTGCATATTTCTGACGAAAATGTTCTTCCTAAACGAACACCTTACGAACACCATAAAATTGCGATTAACAGACGATTATGCTACAAAAAAGAGTACCAAACTCCACATTGAAAATGTTGAAGAATGGTACTCGTAAATTCAATAAATCAATAGAAACTGAAAAAACCGCAGTATCTTAAAAAAACAAAGATTCTGCGGTTTTTGATTAAATTTTTTCTTAGTGAGCTTTTTAAGTGGCAAAGCAGGAAAATTTTATACTGATTATCTTGTGCTGGAAAAAATTAAAATAATTTCATTTCGCTTAATTTTAGGATAGACACATTTGGGGAAAATTAAACTGTATTAAAACGAAGCATAAAGCTATATACGCCTTGTTTGACTTGTATTTATAGTAAAAATTTGGTAAAATAAATATACGATACGAATAAAAGTGGTTTGTGAAAAAAATTTTTGAAGATAATATATCTTTTTTCACTTTTTCGGTGTTTTATATAGTGAAGGGTGGTGATTGATAAAATGGATGATTTGAATTTGATCAAGAAAATAGAGTAGAGCAAAACACCGAACTCAAAGGCAGAAAAATTGAAGAGAGCAGGAAAAACAAAAGAAAAAGCAAG
>CANQTP010000178.1 GCA_947626755.1 uncultured Clostridia bacterium | reverse complement strand
AAGAGGAACTTTGTTCTATCACATTGCCAAGATCATCAAAGCCAAACGACCTGCAGCTTTTCTCCTTGAAAACGTACCCGGTCTATTATCGCATGGTGAGGGGGAAACTTACAAAACAATTCTTGAAACGTTTTCAGAATTGGGGTATTGTCTTGAATGGTGCGTGCTTAACAGCGCGGATTTCGGAGTACCGCAGCAGCGGCGCAGGGTGTTCATTGTCGGATATATTGATTTCGGTATGCACAAAATAAACTTCGTTTATTTAGAAAAATATTTCCTATAATTTTAATCTTCGATTAAAATTTAAAGCTTGCAGAGGCAAAGATCCTGAAAAACTTATCGACGGGCCTCAGGGACAAAGAGTCTACTCTGTCAGCGGAACATCAGTGACACAATGCGCAGGCTCCGGCGGTTGGGGCGGTAAAACAGGATTGTATTTTGTTGATCTGAATGCCGATCCGAAACTTACCGAAAAAGCCCGCTGCATAACTACCCGTCAGGATTCGGGAATATCAAATCATAAAGGAGAACATTCCGGAGTTTTCATTGAAGCGCCGAGAGCTGTTATTGATCCGCAGAAAGAAAAAACACGGCAGCACGGCAGACGAATAAAAGAACCGGATGAGCCAATGTTTACACTGACAGTACAGGACAGACACGGAATAATCCATAAAGGCAGAGTCCGCAAACTCATGCCTGTGGAATGTTGGCGGCTTCAAGGATTTACTGACGAACAATTTGAAAAAGTATCCGCACTCGGAATATCAGATGGGCAATTATACAAAATGGCAGGCAATGCTGTTTCCGTTCCCGTTGTAACGGCGATTGGAAAGAAAATACGGGAGGTGATCTTCAATTAATACAACAGCAAGTGAATTAAGCTATACAGCATTTGAAATTCTTGAACATGACGCTCTGTTCACAAATTTAAGGATAGAACGGTCAACAGTACCTGACGGACTGTATGTGTACGACCTTCGCGATGAATGTGACGGATTCCCGAATGAACTCAAGTCTTTCGTTGTTGTAAACCATTGGGGAACGATAATAACCAAAGATATTATCGAAGGAGCAGAAAAAGGGATACCTCTTACGCCCGATGATTACAATTATCTCGGCTATGAAATGACGCTTGAACAGTTCATGGATAACAGTCAGAATATGGCGCAGACCATGTAAAAGCTGTCCGATACGGAGGTGAAAGTATATTCCAAACCATTTAAAAAACAGCATTGAGATCAAAGGCAGCGAGGAAAAAATAAAAGAATTTTTTGAGTTTATCAGACCGGATAAACCGCTGAACAAAAATGAAACTGCTGTAATTGATTTCAATAAGATCATTCCCATGCCGCCATCTCTTAATATTGATTCAGGAAGTATTGAGATCCAAGCATTATCCGCATATCTTACAGCAGTAAATCCGATCACGGATGATCAGGGCTTTTCCAAAATGAGCGCGGAACAATTTGTTGAAACATTGCATAAGGTAAGATCAATGTATTCATTGGATCGCATAGATACTTTTCGGGATAAAGTGCAAAAGAACGATGCGGAAATGGGTAAAAAATATCTTGATAATATCCTTGCTTACGGCGCACCCACATGGTATGACTGGCGTGTAAAAAACTGGGGAACGAAATGGAACGCTTATTCGCAGGAGCCTATAAAAGACAATAAGATATGCTTTGAAACAGCATGGTCAAAAGTTACGCCGATAATGCTCAAATTATCAGAGCGTTTTCCGGAACTTGAAATGAGATACAGATGGGCAGATGAAGATATAGGCGCAAATCTCGGAGAACAGGTTTTTGCAAACGGCAAAATGCAGGAGCAATTTATTCCTTCAACATTTTCAAAAGAGGCGTTTGAGTTTGCCGCCGATATGTGGGGACTGGATCTTGAAAAGGAAGGATATTTTTTCGATGAAAAAATGCAGACATATAAATATGATCTCAGCAAAAATATGGAACTTAATATGTGACCGGCAATAAAAAGGAGTGATACGGATAAACAGCTTTATGAGCTGGATAGGCGGCAAAAAAAGCAGCCGTGACATAATAATCCCCCGTTTTCCTGTCTGGTATGAAAAATATATCGAAGTGTTCGGAGGCGGGGGCTGGATATTGTTCGGTAAACCGCCGAATAATGATTTTGAAATATTCAACGATTTCAACAGCAATATTTCAAATCTGTATACCTGTGTACGCGATCACAGTTCCGAACTGATAGAACGGCTTCGATACGTTCTGAACAGCCGTGAGGATTTTGACAGGATAAAACATATAATCAGCGAAAAAGCAGAAATAGGAGATGTGAAGCGTGCGGCTGAATTCTATCAGCTGATACGATACAGTTATGCAAGCGGCTGTGACAGTTTCGGCGGAAAACCGCATTCGATGTGGATGAACTTTCCGCTTATAGATCAGGCAGCTCGGCGGCTTCAGAAAGTCATTATCGAAAACAAGGATTTTGAAAAGCTGATAACGCTGCAGGACAGCGAAGTCAGCTTTTTTTATTGCGATCCTCCGTATTTTTCCACCGAAAACTATTATGAAAATGTGGGATTTACGAACGCAGATCATGAACGTCTCAGAAATACACTGAAAAACATTTCGGGAAAATTCCTTGTTTCATATAACGATTGTCCGGAAATACGAAAGCTGTATGACGGGTATGAAATGTATTCGTATGAGCGATTAAACAATATCCGGCAAAGATTCGACGGCGGCAGTATGTTCAAGGAACTGCTGATAGCAAATTATGACATGAATGAAAGACTGAAAGCAGAAAAACAGATAACATTTTTTGATCTGATGGAGGAATGATAATGATCACATTCAAGAGCAAGGTAACTAAAAAGGGAAATCTGAAGATAAGCCCGCAGGTGTTTGAGATACTTGAACTTTCCGCAGGCGATGAGGTTTCTGTAACACTTGATGCCGACATTCCGGGTGAGATAAAAATACCGTCCGAGATCCTTAAAGAAGCCGGTATAAACGAAAGCCGCGGTCTGGAAGTTTACGCCGATGACGGCTGTGTGATCATTGGCGAGGCGGAACATGACGATGAATGAACTG
>CANQTP010000177.1 GCA_947626755.1 uncultured Clostridia bacterium | reverse complement strand
GTATCTTCGATAACATACCTTTCCTTTTCGGTCTTGCCGTCAAAGAATTTCCTGACTTTTTCAATACTTTTCCCCGAAAGAAGAACGGAAACATCTGCCGCAGTAACGGTGAATCCGTTGTAATTATCCTCTTTCCAAAGGGTAAAACCGCAACCGTCCTTTCCGCTTTCGCAGTAGAAATTTTTCTTGCCCTCGCAAACGTTCTTCCCGCAGCGAGGGCATTTCCCCACAACTTTTTTCTCTTTCGGAACTCTTTTCAGATTTACATACTTTCCGGTATCTTCAAGAACATGATCTGCTTCATACTCCGAACCGTCCTTGCCGACAGCGATCATTTTCACGGCTTTGCCTTTCAGAAGTTTTTTCGCCATTTCGGGAGTTACCGCTGTTTTTATAAACTTATCCTCTTTCCAAAGAGTAAAACCGCAGCCGTTTTTACCGCTTTCGCAGTAGAAATTTTTCTTGCCCTCGTAAACGTTCTTCCCGCATCGGGGACAAATACCTACGGATTCTCTTTCGTAATTTGCTCTGTCGCTGTGAACAGGTTCTCTATGATGTTCGGGATCGGTTTCAAGCCGTATAACCGATGAAACAAAGTCCTTTACATCACGGAAAAATTGTTCTGTACCCACATTTTTCTCCTTGATGTCCGTAAAAAACTGTTCCCATTCCGCTGTCCGTTCCAAAGATTTGACACTTTCGGGAACAGACGCGATAAATTCCCTGCCGAATTTCGTGGAAATGATCTGTCTGTCCGAACGCTCCGCATATCCTGTGCTGATAAGTTCCTCTATGATGTCCGCTCTTGTGGCTTCCGTTCCTATGCCCTTTCCCGATACCGCCGACTTTAGTTCACTGTCCTCAATGCGGTTGTCTATATTCGCCATAACCGAAAGCAGACTTGCATCGGTAAAATGTTTCGGCGGTTGGGAAACGATCTCCTTTACCGAAATTCCCTCTGCCGCAAAAACATCGCCCGCAGAATACTTTACGGAAGATAAGGAAGTTCCGTTTTCTCTTTCCGTGTCATATTCTTTCCAGCCCATTCGGACAGGGATCTCTTTTTTCAGCTTGTAACGATTTCCCGCACATTCGGATATGTAATTTACTTCTTCATAGAGATACGGCATATCAACCGCACATAGCAGACGGTTCACCACAAGACCGTAAATATTCCTTTCCGTATCGTCCAGAACATCAACATTTTTGTTTGGTGTTTCGGGAATGATCGCATGGTGGTCGTGACCGTTCATTCTGCCGTTATTTACCACACGTTCGTCAAGGTTCAGTCCCTGACCGATAAGTTTTTTCACTCTTTCGGAATACTTTTCATCTTTTCCTATCACGGTCACGGTATGAATTACTTTGTTTTTCATATCTTCGGAAATGTAGCAGCAGTCTGTTCTCGGATAGGTTATCAGCTTCTTTTCATAAAGTTTCTGTGCGGCGTTCAGTGTCTGCTTTGCGGTATAGCCGTAAATGCAGTTTGCTTCTTGCTGAAGTGAAGTCAGGCTGTGCAAAAGCGGTCTGTTCTTACTTCTGTTTTCACTGACTGCTGAGATCACGCTGACATCTTTGCCCTTTGAAAAATTCAATTCTCTTTCCGCTTCTTCACGGCTTGAAAACGTCTTTTCGGACAATGCTCCGTCAGGCATTTCAAGGTAATACGCAACTGACTTTTTAAAATTTTCTATCTCGTTATCCCGCCCCACGATCAGTGCAAGCACGGGCGTTTTAACTCTGCCGATATGGTGCGGGAAATTATCAAGCACACCGTAAAGCCTTGAAAGGTTCATGCCGATGATCCAGTCCGCTTTTTGCCTTGCAAGGGCGGCTTTGTATTCCCCGTCAAAATCGCTGTCGGGAGGAAGTGACTGCATCTGCTGCCTTATTGCTTCGTCCGTCATTGAATTGCACCAAAGTCTTTTTACAGGCTTTGTACAGTGATTTGCTTCGTATATCTGACGGAAGATAAGCTCGCCTTCACGTCCTGCATCGCAAGCATTGATGATCTCGTCCACATCTTCACGGTGCATAAGTGCTGTGATGAGTTCCCGTATATTCTCCGTATCTTTTCCCGTGGGGAATATTCTGAGATCGGGGAACATAGGAAGTTCTTCAAGACGGTATTTCGGAGAGAATCCGTAATCTGACGGTTCGCCGATACCGTAAAGATGTCCTCTTGCACTGACAACATAATATCCGCTGCCTTTGAAGAAAAACGCTCCTCCATTCCCGAATATTTTTTCTCTTGCCCCCACTGCGTGAGCCATTACTGCTCCTGTGGACGGCTTTTCTGTTATGATAAGTTTCATAAAAATTTTTCCTTTCTTTTCCATAAAAATATCATTGACTTTTTTGCTTGAATGTTGTATAATATTATCAGTAAACGACCGGAGGAGTGCATATGAGCAAAATCAAAGTTTATCTTGATAATTGCTGCTACAATCGACCGTATGACGATCAGGATCAGCTCAGAGTCTTTCTTGAAACGCAGGCGAAACTACAAATTCAAAATTATATTTCCACTAAAAAATTAGGTTTAGTGATCTCATATATTTCAGAATTTGAAAATTCAAAAAATCCTCATGAATCACGCAGGGACACAATTTCGGATTTTTTCAAAAATGCAGAAATCTTTGTTGATAAATCAAATTTTGATTTAGTCGGAGAAAAATCAATTGAAATAATGAAAACAGGCATCAGAGAAATGGATGCGCTTCATGTGGCTGCGGCTATCATTGGAAAAGCTGACTATTTTATAACAACTGATATTAGATTATTGAAATATCAAACGAACGAAATCATAATGATCAATCCAATAGATTTTATTCGCAATGTGGAGGTGTGAAATATGTACACGACTTACAACACAAATGTAGTGATGAGTGAAGCAATGGAATGTCTGAGAAAGAACATTGGCATAATCAAGACTGAAATCTTCATTTCTAACCTTCTTCGTGAGCCTTTTGACTATACAGAGTGGCGCAGGGACAAATTCAACGATATGTCCTTGGAAGAATTAAACAAAGCTGCCGCTGAGTACAGTGCAAAACTTCATTCCGAAGATAACGTTCAATAAGTGAAATTCCGT
>CANQTP010000176.1 GCA_947626755.1 uncultured Clostridia bacterium | reverse complement strand
AATTTTGGCGTTATTGTCCGAAAGCACGTTTTGATAATTATGAACTATTCATTATTTGGTCATCGCTGTTCAGAAACGCATATGCCATTGAGCGTGAAAATCCGAAATTCTGCAAATCCTTCGCTGTGAGCATTTCCGTTGTGTTGTTGTTTTCGTACATAATGATCTTCCTTTCAAATTTTCTATTCGGCTGTTGAGCCTATCTCAAGTATACCGCCGCAAGTCCGAAAACACAATATCTGAGAATATTTTCAGCATCATTCGAATGTGCAAGTACAGTCATTCATCATAAGTATTCGGCGTATCTGCGTGATTTGTTTGACTTTTATGACTGAATGGTTCTTATACGATTTTACCGTACACATTCAATCACAATTTAATGCAAATGACATCATTATTCACAAAACGGTGCTGAAAATTGACGTCATTTGTGCTGATTGTTCTTTACGTTTTTTCTATTTTGCAAATAGACGTCAAATCATATCAAAATGATGTCAAAACATAAAAAGTGACACCACTTTACGATAAAATGGCGTCACAAAATAAATATTTTGTTCTTGAAACTGCATATGCTATTATGGCGTATACACGTTTATCACATATTTCTGCCTTAGAGAAAAATATTCTACCTATGCGAAAAAGTCTGTTATTCAACCGTGGAGAATAACTGTATTTTCTTAGCAAGCATAGATTTTGTGGGAACAAAATCAGTTACAAACAAAATTTAAAGGAACATATACTATTCTACTTTTTAACAGCAAAAAATAAACAGGCTGAATTTATTTTTTCAGCCTGTTTAAATTATTGTTTGTTGTTTCTGCAAGCGGTATTGCGATCGTCAAGGGCAAAATTTACTTCTTTGCAGAGTTTCTCGGCAATTTCGGAATTATTTTCTTTTACTGCATTTTCAAGCTGTGAAAATTTTTCCGAAAGTTCTTTTTCAAAATCGGAAATTTCCGGACTGCTTACAGGATCGCTGAAACGTATCTTTTCGGAAAGTTTTTCAAGTTCTTTTTTCAAAGAAGCATTATCCGTCCTGTTTACAAGATTTGCGGAATGTGTTCGGAGAGAATTCATAAATGAAGTATCTTTTTTCGTTGAGATCTCAATTTTTCAACTTCTTCGCGGGCAATATCCGCCGTTATGCTGCATATTATCGCCGCTGCAAGTATCAATATGCAGAATAAAGCAGACACCCATAAAGGAAATCCCGGAATACAGCCCAGAGCAAACAAAATTACCGAAACAACAGACTGTATGCAAAGATATAAATATCCCACACGAAATACCGGAAATCCCAATACCTTGCTTTTTAATTCTTCCGCGTTGTCAAATGCAAGTTTAAATATCGGTATCTGCAAACCAAGTGCAATAATTTCCGCTATGTATGCTATCCAGAATGTTCCGCTCTTTCTGAACGGTATCAGAAATACAATAATTGAAAATGTCACCGCTGTTATTGCAAGTATCAATAATAATTGTTTCTGACGTTTATTAAGTTTTGACATAATCATTCCCCTTTCTTTTTGCCGCAGTTATTGCAGAAATTTCCCGTAATGTTTTTATTTCCGCAGGAACAATCCCACGTTTCGGCGGGAGTGGGCTTTTTAGCTCCACAGTTATTGCAGAAATTTCCCACAATATTTTTATTACCGCAGACACAATCCCAAGTTTCGGCAGGAACTGGCTTTTTTGCACCGCAGTTATTACAGAAATTTCCCACAATATTTTTATTACCGCAAACACAATCCCAAGTTTCAACAGAAACAGGCTTTTTTGCACCGCAATTGCTGCAGAAATTGCCTGTTATATTTTTATTTCCGCAATTGCAGTCCCAAGTTTCGGCGCCGTTAATTACGCCGGAAATATTTCCGCCAATTGCAGCGGCATTATTCGTTATCGGAGAAATTGCTTCGCGGGTCATATTCATAACGCCGCCGATCGCACCGAGGGAAACTCCCAATCCTGCAAGATCTCCCAGTCCTCCGCCGCCTGTGCCGCCCATGTTCTGCACTGCGCCTAAACCGACCTGACGAGCAGTTTCCTGCTGATATGTATAGCCTTTCATACGCATTTCTTCTGCTTCGGCGGCAGCTTTAAGTTTGTACGCTTCTGCTTCGCCCTGTGCGCCGATAATTTTCATTCGCGCGGCGGTTGCAGCTTCAACTTCCTTGCGCTCGGCAGCGGCTTCCGCTTCGGCTTTTAAAATCTGCTCCTGACGAATTTTTAAATACGAATCCGAGTGCTGTTGTTTCAAACGTTTGAAATTCGGATCATCGTCCGGCGTAATAATTGTTGTTACGAAAAATTCAGGCATTTCAAGTCCGTATTCATCAAGAACAACATTTATGCTTTTCCGCAGATCTTCGGAAATAATATCAAGTTTTTCGTCAACTTCAAGAATATTTATATTATTTTCTTTAATAACACGAGCAAGGTTGCTTTTTACTTTTGTCATTATCAACGCTTTGAATTTTGCAATTGTGGGTTCTATCTGATAATTTCCGTCAATTACGTCCGCTTGGGTAAATTCTCCCACCGTTCCAACAAGTTTTATAACAAGTTTTCTTGAATCGCTTACTTTCAGGCTAAATTGTCCGCTTGCGCCTATTTCAACATAAATTCCCGTTGCGGGATCAAACAAACGGACTTTTGAATCCGTTCCCCACTTGATGCCCATCTGAACGGTCTTGTTAATGAAATAAACTTCCGAATGAAAAACAGTGTCCGCATTTGTAGGAAGTTTATACAATTCTTCAAGAACAGGCAAATTCTGCGTTGCAAGAGTATACCTACCCGCAGAGAAAAGATCCAGCGCACGCCCGTCACGGAAAAATATTGCTTCCTGCGATTCGTGAACAATAAGCTGCGAACCCAAATTAAAATCCTCGATAGGGTGTTTCCAGACAAAAGTCTGATTATCGCCCTCGTATTTGATAACGCTTGCAAGTCCCTGATTTTTAACCGTTTCTTTAGCGATCTGCGCCTGAACGTCAATTTCCGTATCGCAGACGGGGCAGGTGTAAGAACGCGCATTTTTATCCGCCGTTAATTTGCAGAAACAGGACGGGCAGCTGAATTCCGCCTTATTTGAAATGCTTTC
>CANQTP010000175.1 GCA_947626755.1 uncultured Clostridia bacterium | reverse complement strand
TATCTTGAGCATATTGTCCTCACTCGGATCAACGTTTCCGTTATGAATCCTTTCGGAACGCGCCGCCAATTCTTTCATATACGCTTTCTGCCTGTCGTCGGGTTTTGCGCTCACAACGATAGGTTCTCCCGTCTTTAATTTCGGCACAGGCAGCTTTAGCATATCCGCAGTCTGAACGTCCGCAAATTCTTTGTACATCTGCATAAGTTCGGGAATATTCACAAACTTTGAAAAGCGGTTTTTCATTTGGAAACCGTTTCCCGCAGGCTTTATTTCAAGCTGTGAAACAACCTCTCCGAACGTGCTTGCCCAATCGTCAAAATTCTCCAGTCCCGCCTTTTCAAGCAGATCGGGTCGCAAATATCTTTGCATAGTGTAGAGTTCGGTCATGCTGTTGCTAAGAGGAGTTCCCGATGCTGTGAGAATATTATTACACCCGTATTTTTCGTTGAGATACTGGGTTTTCATAAGCATATCTTCCGACTTTTGCGCGGCGGTAGTCTGCACACCCGCAACATTTGACATTTTAGTGGCGATAAAACAATTTTTGTAATTATGAAATTCGTCCACCACCAAATAATCAAAACCAAGCTTTTCAAAGCATAATGTATTATCTTTTTTTGAGGACGTTAATTTTTCCAGACGCTCCTCAATCTGCCGCTTCTGCCGCTCCAGTGTTTTGACGGAAACCCTGTCGCTGTCGTCTGTTTCCTCCAGCGCGTCCATAATATCGTCAAGCTCCCGCTGCATAAATTGTTTTCGGTATTCGTCCGACATCGGTATTTTCTCAAACTGCGTAAACGACATAATTACAGCGTCATAATCCCCCGTAACGCAGCGCGCAATAAATTTTCTGCGGTTATCCTTCGTAAAATCTTCGGGACGCGCAACCAATAATTTCGCGTTGGGATAAAGCCTTATCCACTCGCTTGCCATCTGCAATGTAAGGTGTTTCGGAACAACCACGCAGCCTTTATTTATCAGTCCCAGCCGCTTCTTTTCCATAGTCGTTGCAACCATTTCAAAGCTTTTTCCGGCACCGACACAGTGCGCAAGAAGCGTATTTCCGCCCAATTTTCCGCGTAAAACAGCATTTTCCTGATGCGGTCGCAGCTTGATTGCAGGGTTCATTCCGGGAAATGTCTGGTGACTTCCGTCGTACTCTCTGCCGCGTATCGCGTTGAATAAATAATTGTATTTTAGGACATATTTTTCACGGCGGTCAATGTCCTGCCAAATCCAATTTTTAAATCCCTCCTTCATTTGCCGCGCCTTTTCCTTTGCAAGCTGAGTTTCCTTTGCGTTGACTTCGTACCAGACCTTGCCGTCCTCCTCGCGGCGGTCGCGGACAACAATATCCCGCTGATTCAAAAGGTTTTCAAAAATATGATAGCTGCTCATCCTGCCAGTTCCGTATGTATTATTCGCCGCGACCGACCTGTCCTGATATTTTCCCTCAATTTTATATTCGCCCATTCGGGTGCGGACAACAGGGTGAAAATCCATATCGGCTTTTGCATATTCGTGAAAAAAATTATTGTAATCCTCCACGTCTATCCAGTTTGCGCCGATACGGACGGAAATTTCCCCAGCTTCAAGATTTTTCGGAATTACTTTTTTAAGAGCGTCCGTGTTTTTCTGAAAACCGCTGTCAATATGCTTCGCGTAATTTTCCGCAATTTTTAGCTTTTCGCGGACATTTCCCGATAAATATTCGGCTGCGTCCTCATATCCCGAATAGGGCTGACTGTCCTTTATTTTTGCGGGATTTCTGAAAATTTCACCGTCCAGACTTGATATTATTTTTTCGGGAGAAGTACCCGCAAGCGAAGCCATATATTCAATATCGACCTTTCCGATACGGTCAATCGAAACCTGCAAAGCCTCCTGCGGAGTATCAACGGAGGTAATTTCTTTTTCGGGCTGAATAGTGCGCTTTGAAAAAATCTCGGATTTTTCAACCGTCTTTTTTTCGGTATCAACAATTTCAAGAGCGGCAAGGGTGTAATAATCATCATCGTGACGGAAGCAGCGCTCGTTCATAGCGTCGGTAATATTGCCGTATGCTTTTTTAAATTTATCGTATACGAAATTTAATTCCGACTGCAATTTTTGAAGTTCCTCATCGGAGCAGTCCGCAGCCTGCGCGTCTATAACAGCCATTGCCGCCTGACGAATTTTGTGCATACCAAGCATACGGTCGAGAGTTTTTCCCGTTTCCGCAACTTCCGTCATAATTTCATTTTCACGAAAATACAATTTTCCGTCCACCAAGGTGTGGGTAAAATTACGCACAGACGGGTCGGCGGGAATTATTTTTATATTATTATTTTCCTGTGATTTCTCCTTTACCGTTTCAATTTTTCCCTCAATTTTTGAAATAGCATTTTTTAATTGTTCAGCAAGGGAAATATCGGTATTTGCAACGCAGGTCGTCACCTTGCTTTCATCACCGAATTTTCCTTTCATACGCTCGTCCCAAGCCATTTTACCGAGAACCATTTCGGGATTATCCACAAAATATTTATTGCAGGGGATACCGTCGGCAGTTTCACTCATATGTACCCAATCGGGAATTTCCACCGTCATAGTTTCCCGCTTTTTGAGAAAAAGAATATCGGAGGTAACGCTGTCCGCGTCCTTAAAAGTCCCCGCGGGAAGCCGCACCGCACCTAACAGATCGCAGCGCTCAGCTAAATAACGGCGCGCCTTTTCGTTAAGCTTGTCCATAGTAAATTTGCTTGTAACCAACGCAACCACGCCATTTGGCTTTACCTTATCCACGGCTTTTGCGGCAAAATAGTCGTGAATTTTAAAATTATATTTATCGTATTTTTTGTCCGAAACGCGGTAATCCCCGAATGGGATATTTCCCACAACAACGTCAAAGGAATTATTATTGAAATTTGTCTGCTCAAAACCCTTTATCTGAATACGCTCATTAGGATAAAGCTGCTGCGCGATACGTCCCGATATGCTATCCAGTTCCACGCCGTACAGCTTTGAATTATCCCGCATATCTTCAGGCATTTTGGCAAAAAAATTGCCCACGCCCATGCTCGGCTCAAGCACGTTACCACCCTCAAATCCAAACTGGGAAAGCGCCTGATAAACTCCGTCCGCAAC
>CANQTP010000174.1 GCA_947626755.1 uncultured Clostridia bacterium | reverse complement strand
TCGGCATGCCGAGGGTGTAGCACAAAAATTTTACTTCATTCTATGGGAATTTGCGAAAAATACTTGACATTACCGGGCTGTTTTGCGCTTTAGCGTAAATAATCCCCATTCTACTGGGGAGAATTAAAATGCTTTAGCAACAGGCTTTTCGCAGAAAGGCTACTTTTGCATGCAAAAGCCACATGAAAATGATACCATGACATATTGAAAAGTCAAGATGAGATGTCAAGACAACCCGTTTACTGGTAGTAGGGCGTAAAATGCTATAAAAAATATTCAGTGCCCTCTTTTAGAGGATGAGCCTGTATCAGCCCCTTATAGGGGCAAGTCAAATCATCAGTTTATTGGCGGTTATGATTATGATGTTTCTTCGTATGTCGAAGAGTATTGATTGGCTGTTAATCTGTGAATAATATTTATTTCAAGAACTGGTATTTCTCGTCTTTCATCAATTAATTCTTGTAACTCCTTTACGGTTTCAGCTGTTAATTCTCTTTCAGCATGACTTTGAATAGCGTCTATTCTAATGGAAATCTCATGATACTTATAGTGTTCAAATATTCTTTCAGCAACTTTTATTACTATTCCTGATGCACAAACAATAATACTCAGTACATCAGATTTGGATAAGACAAACATAGCAACAAAAAATGAAATCAGTATAAACAAAATAATAGGTAAAATAATCATGCGATTTTTAACCATCTTCTTATTCCACCATATATTCTGTTTTTGACATTCAAATTGAGCTTGAAGATTAGTAACAGTATTTTTAAACTCATACCAGTTCCTTACACCCGGTGGTTTGTCACGACCAGTATTCTGAATGCTAATATCTGCTTCTTTTTTGTACTTATGATATGTGCTTAATGCGATTTCTCTTAATTCCTGTTTTCGAACATCGGTATAGTTATCTTCGCCTATCATTAAAACATAAGAATCGAAATAATTACGTAGATAGGCAGCATTCTTTAACTTGCGATTAAAAATGCAAGCAGTTATAAATGCGAAAATTTCTAATAACGCTGGTATCCCCTTGCTAATGAGTTCTGGAGCTGAATCGGGAATAAATATCATTACAGCTGACACTATACATAATGCCCAACTCAAATAATTGATCTTTTCCGCAGAATTGAAATGCCTACTTGATGCATACTGAATCTTCAACAACAGGTCTTCATTTTGACGATTGCTAATGATTTGACTGTTTATCATACTCTTTTATCGCCTCACATAATCTCGAATAGTCTCTTTTAGCAATGGAAAACAGATAGTTATCGCTAATAAATGGATACATAAATCTCCCATGACACTTTCTTGTAATCATGCCCGATTTACAAGGACAGGGTAAATGACCTTTGTATTTCCTTTGCGATATAGCATGAAGCAGTTTAACGCATTTTACAAGATCATTCTCATGAAGGATTTGCTGATATGTCTCTATCACACCATCAAGATTGTGCCCTCTATCTCCAAATGGAAACTCTCCAAATCTCGTGTAATACTCATAAGAAAAGTAGTATGGCTCAACTATGTTTTCCATCCATTGCAATAGACTATACCCATTATAGAAGCATAAAGCTATGAATGCTTCTGTTTCTAAACAAAGCTTGCCATCTGGATATCGGTGAATATATGTTTGATCAATATGATTCCCGATATCCCAAACGGCGGGTAATTCGTCATTGTTTAGAGGAATAAGAATTCGTATATCATATTCCTTATCTACGGTAAAGCCATTGTAAGAGCGATTAATTGATACCATTCCAGACAGAATTATTGATGTTTTTTTATTAGTATCTTCTTCATTTAAGCCTCCATATGATGTAAGAAGCTCATCAATCTGCGGTTTAATATGATTATAGTTTATTCTCATGAGCAATGATAGGGCTTTGAAGCAGTTGAAGCGTTGATAGGCGTCGCAACACGAGCCTTTCTGTATTTTTTGATAATTGGATTGTTAGGATCATAATTTGCAAAACTATTCTCCAAGACAACACCAAATTGATTATCGTCTTTCTGAGTCAGCACTTCAAAAAGGTCTTTTTTAATAGCTGTCACCCATCTAAAGAAGCTCTTAGGTATTCTCTCATCCTCGTTCCATTTATTCGCAAGATTATCATCGGGATCAGCAGGATTCGGGACACTCCATTTTCCGTTTTTATATGATAAAACTGGAGAATTATCATACCGCAAAGCATATTGTTCAAATGTCATTTCGGTTTGGTGAATACACATCTCAAGTCTATTCAGTACATATTCCAGTAACTCAAATACAGAACAATTCTTCTTCTCGTAGTTAGATGCAATTCGAGTAGCCATTGTTGTTATCAACGCAGAAATCGGCTTAATCTCGTCACCACCAGAAAGTTTGGAATAATATGCATCACGCTGATATTTCAAAATCTGTATAACCCTTTGTAAAGCAGAGCGTCTTTCCTCATTGGGTAATTCCTCAGCAGTGGCACTTTCAAATATACCACGTTCTGCATATTTTGGAGCATACATTAAGAACGGAGCGTTAATTTCATCAAACCACTTTTTAAAGCCTTTAGGGTTATTTGATATCCAACGATAGCTTTTTTCAGAATTCTGCCGTGGAATAGCAATGCTTGTATCAACGATTTGTGGACTTATTCCCTTTGTAATAAGAGCCGCTTTCTCAGTATCGGAATCACTTACCGCTGGAACTAAATCTATCGAAAAGCTAACGCCATTAATATCAGCATACTCAATTGTAAAGCATTCTTCCCACTTTACAAGTTTTCCTTCATAAGTGTCGTCGCCTTTCAGTGTGTTTTCAATCAATTCTCTTAAACCACTTGGCGTATACTCTGATTTCGTGCCAGAAACCTGACAAATACAATCAAGATCATAACTTGGACTATCTGCCTTCTTTGCAGGACGAGTAACAGTTCCTAATGCAAATGAACCTTGTGGATATATGGTTGCCTCAATACCATGTTCATCTAAGAACGCAGCAAGAGCTTCATATTTACTTTTAGCATTCTTAAATAATGTTGGCGAAATATCCAGTTTCTCAATAACTGACAGGAAATCCTTCTGGCGTTCAAAAATGTTCATAATAGAATCCTCCACATTGTGTTTGGCACTCTCGCGCATTGAGCGCTAAACACAGTATAGCACTCATCTAGCAAAAAGTCAAGAGCCATCGAATGAAAGGGAGTGTCCAAAGCAACCGCATTAAAGGAAATCGACCAAGCCGAAAGGCAGGTCGCCTTTAGGATAGCGCTCACG
>CANQTP010000173.1 GCA_947626755.1 uncultured Clostridia bacterium | reverse complement strand
TGTACGCATCGCTTTCGGCTGTCAGAACAGTCATATTCAAAAGTCCAAAGGCTTCGGTAGGCAGTGCATTAAGATACTCGTCAGTATGTTTGTAATGTTCTGTTGTCTGTTCAACATACTCAGCAACAGTCTCTTGAATGTTGGCAAGGTGTTCTTCAAGATAGCCGCTCTTTTCAAAATCGGCAAGCAGTTTCGGAGCATGATTTTCAAGAAATTCTCTCCTTTGACTTGCGTATTTGCCTTTTGATAATGTCATGATTTCGGTATTTGTCATAATGTTATCCTCCTTAATTTTTTCTTCCGGATCGGTAATATTAATGCTTAAATTGGGGTTTCTGAAAAAAGAATCAATCAATTCATTTGGAAATCTCAAATTTCCTACCTTTCTCCCCGTTGTGCCGTTAGGTCAGCAGTTTTTTATTTTTTTAACTTGCCAATGCTTTCGCAAATTCGATAAGCCATTTTTCACTAACATATCCCGAAAGGATATTTGGCATATCGTTCATAATCGCATCAACTGTCGGGATAATGAACAGTTTCGCCACCTTGTCAAGGTTTTTTTCAATAAGTTCCGACATATTGACGGTAACTCCTGCAACATAAAGTGGGGACGGTTCTTCACTTTCAATTTCCTTGACTTCAAGCAGTCCTGCAATTTTCTGCATTGCTCTGTCCCAGTCATCGGTCGGCTCTACTCCGTAGAAGTAGCTTTCCATTTCGTAATCACAATCGTGTACGGCGATTTCCTCACCCATATTAGCGTTTATGTATTCAAGCAGTGTCATATGTATCATCCTTTCTTTTAAGTTCCCCAGTGGGGAATTCATCTTACATTTAATATTATATTACTGTTGACAGTAATATTCAATACTCATTTTACCCAAACTTTAAAAGAAAAATTTGGTTATTTTGTTACTGTTGACAGATGAATATATATGATATAATAGTATCGTAAAAATATTTTTTGAGGTGATAAAATGGGAACTACTGAAAACCAGTTAAAAGCCAGACGCGAATGGGACAGGACAAATCTTAAAACTTTTTCGTGCCGGATCAAGAGGGATTATGCCGAATATTTTCTTGCTTACTGTAAATTGCATAACACCTCCCCGAATCAGATTTTGAAAAAATGTGTGTTTGACTGTATCAAAAAATATGGTGAAGAACTTGAAGCACAGGAAAAAGCTGGAAAAGGAAATTGACAGATGCCCATATTTACGTTTTCATAAGCGGGATCCCCATTTTGGAAGAAAATCCCGCAAAAGTTGTTACATTCAAAGTACAAGCGGCATTGTAGAGTGATGTGCATATGTAAGCATCTGGTTTTGCGATGGTGTTTGCCGTACTTGAAATGCTGTCAATTACATAGGCGATATGCTCATAACGCAAGAGCATTAGCCTGCTTTTGGCAAGTTCTCTTGGCACAGCTTGTCCCGAAATGTATATTTTTCTCAGCCCACACATAACATCAACCATGATCCTTACGATCTCGTCCGTAATGGACATAACTGCATCGTTGTTTTGTGATACAAAAACATTATAGCTTATGTTCTCTTTGATAATATCAAGCCAGTAATTTTTGTCTTTGCTGTTAAAATCTATCCTATCCATCTCGTTAAATTCGTCTTGCGGCACGATAGATTGATAAGATTGATCTAAATCAACATCAGTCTTGATATTATCAGTCTTATTTACTACGGTTTTTCCGAAGTCTTGACTTCTGTTTTCCCGAAGTCTTGACTCCGATTTTTCCGAAGTCTTGACTTCTGATTTTCCGAAGTCTTGACTCCGACTTTTCCGAAGTCTTGACTTCTGATTTTCCGAAGTCTTAACTTCGGAATTTTCTTTTTCAGCTAATTCTGAATCGGTCATATCGGCAGTATTGTCCTCCTGTTCCAATTCATGCACGAAATTCTTAACAAAAATCAATGCAGGACGTCCCATTCCGCGCTTTTTACGCGAAATAAGCCCTATATCTTCCAATTCTTTGAACAACTTTGTACATTTATCGCCGCCGCAATTCATACTGCGTTGAGCTTCTTCATGCGTGAAGATAATGTATACTCTGTTCTGATCGTCAAGCCAACCATTCTTTACCGACAGTCCCATACGATCAAGCATAAGACTATACATTATTTTGGCATCGCTTGACAGTTCGGAAAATGTACTGTCTGAAAAAAGAAATTTCGGCACACGGAGAAATGTGAACTGTTCCGCTTCGTTTCCGTAGTAGTAATCAAACATGACTTTCTTCCCCTTTTCCATAAACATATTCCAATACTTGATTTGTCATGTGACGATCGTTTGCGCTGCAAAACGATTTACCTGTTCCTGCAACTTCTGATATAAAAGACCTGTCTTTCAGTTCGGTAACAAGTTTGATTATAAATATGTCATTTTCAGTACAATTAATCAGTTCATCAGCCGTCATTGTTTTTAAAGCCTTATTAGGCTGCTTATCCCAACGGTCAAGTATAGCTTGTGCTGTTGGGGATATATCAAGTATACTGCTTTTCATTTCGCACATCCTTTTTATGTATTTGTAAATAATTTCCTTTAATTGACTAAGGAAATTATTTCTTTCATCTGACTGATTATCTGCTCTGTCATGTCATTTAACTGATTTCTTAATTCTTGTTCCATATTATTCAATTGTGTTTTATTAACTATGGGGTACTTAACATACTTCCAGTCATATGGATCTTCACCGTAATTTTTTACGAGAACTTCAACAATTTCTTGGTATCCTTTTAAACCGAAGCCCTCAATTCGGATCAGATTATCGCGACCATAGGATAAAACGTCGGAAATCGTGTTTATTCCTGCTCGTTTAAGAGCGAAATATGTTCTGGAACTGATATTTAAACTATCAAGCCAGTCATTTTTTGTTAATTCGATTTTTTTCATTCTATCATTACACCTTCGCATTTCAACGATTTCTTCTGCGTTTGAAACCTTGTTTTCATAGTATTTCTTAATACCTATTTTTAAAACTTCCGAATAATATCCTGTTGTCAGCTTCTCAACAACAGTTGATATGATCTGCCGCACACGCTCCCGTGAAAGATTATATTTCTCACTGATAGTGCCATATGTTTCGTTGAACTTATAGAACAGGATTACCATATCAACATGATCAGGATCGATCTGACACAACAAATAGTAGAGCGTGGGAATTGTATCATCTGTCATATATTCGGCGTCAAAGTTTATTTCACCGAGTATATTCTGAGGAAAAAAAGTTCTTAAACGTTTCATTCATTATCCTCCTTAT
>CANQTP010000172.1 GCA_947626755.1 uncultured Clostridia bacterium | reverse complement strand
TGGTATAAGATGTAAAAATTTTACGTTAGGCGGTTATTCCCTATTTTTACTACCGCTTATTGCCAAATTTTAACCGCTCATCTTACGAAGCATTGACAAATTACTTTATGAAATATATACTAAAATTATAATGTATAATTAGGTTTTTTAAGAAATAATCATGTAATTGAAGGAGTTGTTGTCAATGTCGATTTTAGAAGGCAAAAAAATAGCTGTACTTGTTGAAACGGAATATATTCCGAGTGAGGTACAGTATTATCAAGAATTTTTTACTGCACAAGGCGCCGAGGTAGATTTTATGACTTATCTTTGGGGCAAACAGCAGCGAACGATCGTAAGTGACGTTGATTCCGAAGAAAAGAATGTTGAAAAAATGGTTATTACCAAGGAAATTGCAAATACAAATCCAAACGATTACGCGATCGTACTTACTGCTGCAAATTATGTTGCTGTAAGATTGCGTGAGATACCTCCGATGGGAAGTCTTGCAAATGCTGATCT
Source organism: uncultured Clostridia bacterium (assembly GCA_947626755.1). Lineage (GTDB taxonomy): Bacteria > Bacillota > Clostridia > Oscillospirales > Ruminococcaceae > RGIG8773. The sequence continues at coordinate 2,797 of CANQTP010000172.1, read as the reverse complement.
TGTACGTTCACCGGCTGCAGTAAGATTTATGGCAAATGCTATGATGAATCCTAATATTGTTAAAGGCGCACTTTGTCATGCTTTGTGGATATTAACACCTGTACCTGAACTTTTAAAAGATCGTAAGGTAATATGCCACACGGTTGTGCTTTCAGATGTCAAAAATGCCGGAGCAATATATGTTCCCGATGAATCACACATAGTAGTTGACAGAGATCTGGTAACAGGTCGTTCAGCCGCAGATATTAAGTCGTATTGTGAGGCACTTCTTGATACATACAAAAAGATCACATCGAATCCTATAAAATGAAAGGAATGTTGCACATGAGTACGATTTTAAAAGAAAGACCCGAAAGCATCAAAACTCTTACAGAAAATGCTTTGGATAAACAAGTGTGGAAAACTCATCTTGAAAATGATCTCATGAAATTCTGGGACAAACCCGAAGCATATACTTTTGACGGAAATCTGTTCCCTACTTATAGGACAAATTCCGGAGAAAAACTGCCGGAAGATAAAAATAAGTGGCCGGAAGAATTTAAGGCAGCTGCCGCAGATCCGGACACGGCGGGATTAGTTGAACCGGAATACAATTTTGTACGCGCTCATTCACGTCAGACTTATGCATACGGTATTGCTTTCCATATGACAGGAAATCAGCATTATCTTGAATTGTGCCGTAAGGGTGCACTTGCTCTTGTTAATGCAATGGATGGTAACTACGGTATGTTTGTAAAAGAAAAGAAAAAAACCGATGAATGGGATAATGAAAGACTTAAACGCACAAGTCAGGATCTTGCATATGGTATTACAGGTCTTGGAATGTATTATTTTCTTACCCATGACATAGGCATCATGCATAAAATAATTCAAATAAAAGATTACATATTCCGTACATATATGGATGACGGTAAAGGTTATCTGACATGGCTGCCAAAACACGAATCCGATGCTCAGATTCAGATAGTTGCACAGTTAGATCAGCTTTACGCATATATGCTGATGATAACTCCAAGTCTGCCGGAACCTTATCAGAGCGAATGGAAAATGGACATGAAAAAAATTGCCGATATTCTTATAACACAGTTTTACAGTGAAAAATATCAATTCTTCTGGGGAACGGAAGATACGGCAAATAATATGTCTTTAGGCACAGATCATACGGATTTCGGTCATTCGGTAAAAACATTCTGGGTAATACTCAAAATAGGAGAACTATTGGGAGATCCGTTCTATATTGATTTTGCAAGACCTAAGATCGACAAAATACTCAAAGAAGCATATATAGAAGAAACAGGCTCATGGGCAAGACGTTTCAATGCCGATGGAAGTCTTGACACAGATAAAGAATGGTGGATACTTGCAGAACTTGATCAGGCTGCTGAAATTTTATCTATTCATGATCCATCATATTATCATTATCTTAATAATACACAGAGATACTGGTTGGATAAAATGGTTGACCATGAATACGGAGAGATATGGCATATGGTAGATGGCAAAAGCGATACTCCCATAATTAACTATCCAAAGGCTCATAATTGGAAAACTTCTTTGCACAGCTTCGAACACGCTCTTTTTGGCTATATGACTGCAGCACGCATTAAGGGTGAAAGTTTTGAAGTCTATTATGCACTGCCTGAATGGGAAAGAGTTTCGCATCGAACTGTTGCACCATATATGTTTTTCGGAAATGTAACAGATATTCATAAAAGCGGCACAGCTAATAATTTGCCGGACGGTAATGTAATATATAGAATAACATATAACGGGTTACACTAAAATAAAATAAATCAAGTAACAGGAAGGAGGAATGAAAAATGGTAGGCACATGGAAAATAGCTAATATGGAGCCTTGTGGTCTTCCTGAAGCTGTGGCAACAGCATTTTCACAAGTAACAACAAACATGGTAGGAGCAAGATACATACCTGTTCTGTACTGTGGAGAACAGCTGGTTAATGGGATGAATTATATGATCATCTGCAAGCAAATTCTTGTAACTAACCCACCTGTTGAACATATTGTTGCTATGGTCATCAATTGTAACAACAATGTCAGCAGCATTATAAGCATTGAACAGATTGTTTGATGTTTATCCATTAAAATAACGGTATCAGCACAGTTTGGTGCTGATACCATTATTTTTTTCAATCAACTATTAGATATAGTTCTTGCAAGTTCTGCTACCTTTTCAACATTGCAATCGCTGTATTCCAAGCTTTTAAACGCTAAGCTACCATATTTTGTAACTTTTAAGGTAAAATATAACGTTAGCATAAGGATGAACAGTAACACATTGAGTTAAAAAATTTGCTGTGGGGAATGCCACAGCATAAACGTTCAGAGAAGTGGGAGCTTACAATATAAAAAATTCCCCCAAAGTCTTGATTTCAGATGTCACTTGTGGTATAATAAAATCAGCGGAAGGAGTTGAATTTGGGTGGTGAAAATTTCCAGTTACGAAGCGGACACTGTCAGAAAAATCTCAAACGGCAGGACTGATCCGAAAAGCGACAAAGCCTGTAAGATGTTTCTTTCACTGAAACAGATAACAGCGCGTATTCTCAAAGCCGTTGCGAAAGAGTACAGGGATATATCGATCAACGAGATAATATCGCTGATGTCCGAACCGCGAGTTAATGAAGATACACTTTATCCGAACGTTGAACCGCCCGTGATACATACCGACAACAGTGAGGACAGTTCCATTGACGAGGGGACACGGTTCTATGATATTCGCTTTACGGCAAGAGTTCCGAATGATGACAAAGATGTTCAGCTTATCATAAACATTGA
>CANQTP010000171.1 GCA_947626755.1 uncultured Clostridia bacterium | reverse complement strand
TATGCATGCAGTTGCTATAATGAAAGTTATCCGCGAAATCTTTATATATTTTGCATTACTCAAAATAGTGGATTGTACTACGGGCTAACTAATAAATTAAAAGAGAATTTAGCAAATTTAAAATCAAATGGTACAAATGTTCAAATAAATACAGCATATAACGAAAAACCAACATCTCAATATGGATATGCCAGAGATATAGTTAATATTGCAAAAGGTGGAACGTATGATTCTTATGAGGGTTTGTCAAGCTTTATGCTCAGGCGAATTTATAATAAAGTGCCTCAGATAAATGGCTATAAGGCTATTATTGGTACGGGATATAAGACAGTATTACTTAACAGACCAATATCAATGCAGTATGAATGGTATAGAGGCGGCTATTTGGATGAACTTACTGATGAAGATGATATTGACAAAGATGGACTTTATGATTATCAGGAGATTTTGTTTAGATGTTCTGACGAACCACTTGGTAAGTGGCTTGTTAATATTGAAGATCCATATGATATAAAACTTTATACTTTTATAGAAATAAAAGGTAAAGTTGGTAAAGACCTGTTTTACGTTGAAAAGGGGTTAAATAGATACCGTAGTGCAACAGGTGATTATACTGAAAGTGTGGAATCTCTTAACAGTGCTCGTATTTTGCCTATTAAGTCTGATCCGAATTCAAAGGACAGTGACAGTGACGGTTTGTTTGATTATGAGGCTCGTACAAATGTTGATGGCATAATAATTGCACCAAAAGACCCACACACGTTGAAAACAGATGGGCCTAATGGAATGTGGAAAGCGCATATTGAAAATGCAATGCGAACTGATATTCCAACTGAAAATATAAAATGGTATGGAGAAAATCAACCATCAACAGTAACGAATACCGGTATAGAGGGATTTAATGAATTTAAAAAGGAATTTAAACAATTGATTGAAGATGGAGAAATATACTTAAATGATGAGAAAGCATATTATTTAATTATTTATGGAGCTGATTGCTTTACTTCAATAATAAGTGAAATTGCCATAACAGGGAGTGTACAATCAATTACACTTGATAATAGCAAAATTCAAAAATCAAAAGTGTATTTTGATAGAACAATGGAATTGGTTAAAAATGCGATTGTTAATCCGGAAAAATCTGTATATATACAGGCAAGTTTAGGTTCAAAGCTTTTAAATTTCAGAGCAGATAAAATAAACAATATTCATTCTCAGCATAACACATGGCAATCAATAGGCGGATATAGCGATTTGTATGATAATGCGTTTGGCGTATTTACAAACAAAAATATGGCAAGAGAAAAATTTTCATTTGTTGTCAATAATATGGAGTACATTTTATGGATATGGAGAGGAGATTATCTTAATATAGGCGAAGGCGGAGAAATGGGTATATACAAACGAATAGCAGGAACAGGAAGTGTTTTGGATTTAGATCAATATTGGGTTGATAAGGATTTAGCAATGCCAATGCAGTTATATTTATACGACTATGAAAATGCTGATAACATAGAAGAGGTTCTTTCCTGGAGACCAACTGAAAAGCAATGGTGGATAACAGGATTTAATCCCGATTATGTTGGCAATGTTGATGTTTCAAAAGAAGTTATGATTGGGTGTATTGATTTTACTGGACATGAGGATATGTATGATTCGTTATACGCCGCTAAAGATTTTGCAGATTATGTTGATAAGAAGAAATATTTGTTTTTTGACAACGATAAACACATGGTATGGATTTGTTGGCACATGGAGGTGACTTTACAGTGAGAATATGTATAAATGCGCTTATAATTACTGTTGCTTTTTTGTGTTTTTCGAGTTGTGGAACAACTCAAATATTTGATGAAACATTTGAAAAATTAGACCAAGATAATTTATATGTTGAAAATATGAGTCAGGAAATAGTGCGATGTTTTGATGAAAAGGATGCAGAATCATTAAAAGAATTATTTAGTTCTAATATTCAGAATGAATACGATTTGGTTTCTCAGATTGAATATGCTTTTAACTTATATAATGGAAAATCCCAATCATACTATGTGACAGAAAAAAGTTGGGATGGCATCATAAGTGACGGTATCTATTACGACAAACACTTTACTCCCAAAATTAAAGATATCGTTACAGATGAAGGAATGACTTATTCTATTTATTACCTTACATATTATATATATGAGGGAGATGAAGATCAAATTGGTATAACTGCTTTGGGATTAATGAGTGACAGCCAAACAGAATTAGCGAGAGTAGGAAAAAAATAAAAATTTAGACCAGTATATTTGTAGATAAAAGTTTATCAATGCCAATGCAGTTATATTTCAAACAATTTGAAATATACAATAGAAGAGGTGGTCATGTGGTTAAAACATATTGGTTCAGAAATGGAGAATTAATTTACTATGAGGGCTAGATATTATGAATACAGGTGTCCATGGTGTGGTGAAAAAGTAATGCCTCCGTCAGAAAGATATATTACTGTAAAAAGATGTAAAACATGTGGAAATAAGTATGGCTTTTTTTGGTCGGTACCGATAATCCTATGGGAGGCAGTTGCTATATCAATTTGTATGTTGAGTGCGCGATTTATGCTGCCACTTATTGTAGATGGAAAAATCTTTTTGGCAATTTTATTTCCAATATTATCTATCTTTACATTTCCGGAAAATTACGTAAATAAGCCATTAAAAAAAATTAATGAAAACAATATTTCTAAAAGGCAGTTCGCTCCCAAAATGCGAAAGGTAGAGTTCAATGTTCAAATGCCAAGGCGGTATAATTTAATAAATCATGCTATTTTCCCAATCTGCTTTATGAATAATCAGGGGCAAAGGATGTCTGATTATATTTGTGTAAGTTTATCCGAAGTTGAAACGGATAAAAATCACATAATATGTTTTATATCTGAACTTGAGTATGGCAAAAAGATTTTGGATATATATTCAGAATATACCAAGATTGTGATTTTCATTTCAAAAGAAATATATTTTGAGGGGGAGTGCTTATCATAGAATTGTAATATTTTGAATTAAGTAATTATATCTAAACAATTTTAGAAATTGTCTAAATAAATTTGTAACTTACTACAAACTTTTAAAAATCATGGGAAAACCACATAAAAATAACACTTATATGAGCAAGGTATACAACTAATTTTAAAAAGTTGTATACCTTGTTTTTGTATATTTTGTTTGAGAGAATAACGCAAAATCGGCACTTGGTGGAATAGATAGGGTGTAGATAACGGAACTCCTCTCAGTAATTCCATGACAGAGCTTTATACAATGCAGAGATATTTACGTCCCGACCTGCTTTCAAATG
>CANQTP010000170.1 GCA_947626755.1 uncultured Clostridia bacterium | reverse complement strand
ACTTGCTTTTTCTTTTGTTTTTCCTGCTCTCTTCAATTTTTCTGCCTTTGAGTTCGGTGTTTTGCTCTACTCTATATAAATAAGGAAAATCAGCATCTTTCTGCTCTCCGTGATACTTTGCTTCCAAAGCTGATGAACGGGGAAATAGATGTGTCAAATGTAAAAATATAGCAAATTATTACAAGCCTAAACGGTAAATTTTCATTTATCATAGTATTATTGCATATTTTATTATCTATTGCTGAAAGAATACTTGCTATTCTAATTTGTACAGATAAAACTGGCAAATCAAACCCATATTCATAAATTCTTGCCGGAGAAGTATGATGAACCGTTGAGCCGGACGATGTGGCAGCAATTGATTTTTGATACATCGGACTACGCATTAGCCAATACAAGTACATTTTATCTATTTTTTCATCAATACTCTCAATAAGTCCAATTCGTTGATTATGTAAATATATTCTATGTTCAGAATAAGGTACTAATGCCGAGTACCCAAGTGTATCAATATCTTTGCTTAAATCTGTCATAGTGACAATCAAATCACCACCATGCAAAATATAATCATTCGGATATTCAGCATTAAAGAATTTACATTTTGATTCCTTGAAGCCACCACCAATCAAAAAATTTCCCGGAGTCACTAATACAATTCCATTATCTATTGTTGAAATATTTTCGCCTTTAAACGCATATCCGTGTTTTATAAAAATAAGATCTCCTAATTTACACCTCATACCCCATCTTCCCCTACTTCATCAAATTTTTTCCGCAGCGTATCTTTTAAAACGTCAAAGGCAGGAATAAAGCTGTCACGGATAAGCAGCAGCATTTCGTCTATCTCGTCCTCATCGTAAATATGAACGGACATATTGCGCTTTTTCAGCATTGTGAGCCACACAGACTGCTCATCAATAAAACCGAATTTATAACCAAGCTGCAAAATTTCCCTCGGCGAGCCTGTTTCCGCACCCGCCGCGCCGTGGAGCTTCAATACTTCCTGCAATGCTTTCCACGCAAGCTCAAAGGTAATATTGAACTGACCGATTATTCCCGTACGGTATATTTCATCGTCGTTTGCAAGCGCAAAATCGGCTTTTTTCAGTACATTGAGACAATTTGTAAAATTATCAAGTTTTTTCATATATCGTCACACCGTCCCTTTTTATTTCCTCTTTCAATTCTTCCGAAATACCGGAGTCAATATCCACTATGTCAAACATCAGCAGCGAGTTTAAATTTTCTTTTATATCCCAATAAAATGCGTCAAAATTTCCGCCGCTTACTGCAATGTCAATGTCGCTGCGCTCGGTATTTGACATTCGCGCCCGCGAGCCGAAAAGTATTATTTTTATAATGCCGTGCTTTTCGGCAAATTTGCAAATATCCCTTTCCACTCTTTCGGGAAGATCATATTTCATAACCGATAGCCCCCAGTTTTTCGCGTATCTCGTTTTCTAATTCGTGGGACTTTGCAAACATTCCGGAAAGCTCCGATGTCAGCCGCTGCATTTTTTCTTCAAAAGGCTCGTCCTCTTCTTCCTGCTCCTCAATGCCCACATAACGCCCCGGCGTAAGAATGTAGTCCTGTCCGGAAATATCCGCAGTTGTCACGGCGGCGCAGAATCCCTTGACATCTTCAAGAGTCCCGCCCTGAAACGCTTTGAAAGTTTCCGCCAGCTTTGTTATCTCCTCATCGCTGAGATCGCGGTGTTTGCGGTCTACCATATGCCCCATTTTCCGAGCGTCTATGAAAAGAGTTTTCCCCTTTTGCTTTTTGTTCTTTGTGATAAACCACAATGTAACGGGGATCGTCACGCTGTAAAATAACTGCGTGGGCAAAGCAACGATACCCTCGATAAGATCATCTTCAATAATGTTCTTTCTTATTTCGCCCTCGCCGCTTGACTGGGTGGAAAGTGCGCCGTTCGCAAGTACAAGACCGATCTTTCCGTTTGGCGCAAGGTGGTGGATCATATGCTGTATCCAAGCAAAGTTGGCATTTCCCGCAGGAGGTGTACCGTACTTCCAGCGAACATCGTCCTTGAGCTTTTCCTGTCCCCAGTTTGAAAGGTTGAACGGCGGATTTGCCATAATAAAATCTGCTTTCAGCGTTTTGTGAAGATCGTTAAAGAACGTGTCCGCATGGTATTGTCCTAAATCGGCATCGATCCCGCGGATAGCCATATTCATTTTTGCCATTTTCCAAGTATCGGCATTTGATTCCTGACCGTAAACGGAGATATTGCCCCTGTTGCCGCTGTGCGCCTGAATAAATTTTGCGCTTTGGACGAACATTCCGCCCGAACCGCAGCAAGGATCGTAAACGCGGCAATTTTCAAAAGGATCAAGGATCGCGACTATGGTTTTGACAATGCTTGACGGCGTGTAGAACTCTCCACCCTTGACGCCCTCGTAAGCCGCAAACTGTGCTATGCAGTATTCATAGGTGCGCCCCAGCAGGTCTTTGCTGTCCTCCGTGTCGGACATATCCATATTTGTGAACAGGTCCACAACATCGCCGAGAACGCGTTTGTCAAGATCGGGGCTCGCATAATTTTTCGGCAGAACGTTTTTCAATGTTTTGTTTTCATCTTCGAGCGCTCTCATAGCATCGTCAATAACGGTGCCGATCTCCGGAGTATGGGCAGCGGCGGCGATGATTTTCCAGCGTGCCTTTTCCGGAACGAAGAAAATGTTGTCCATAATGTAAGCGTCAGGCTCGTTCTCGAAACCGTCACCCTCTGCAACAAGCTCGTTATAGCGCTTTTCAAAAGCGCTTGATATGTAGCGCAGGAAGATAAGTCCCACGATAACTTTTCTGTATTCGGCGGCAGGAATATGTCCCCAAAGAACGCAGGCGGCGTCCCATATCTGTTTTTCAAAACCGATATTTGCGTTATTTTTATCCGGCATAATTTTACCTCCAAAGGAAATTATGGTATTCTGACCCCATTTTATTCATAATAGCACATTTTCTGCAAAAAATCAAGTATAAATAACAAATTTGTTTGATTTCAAGTATTTGGAAAAATTAAATGCGTACCTGAAACAGTACGCATTTTGAGTAAGTCAGTAATTTTACTTTTGTCAGCCTGTTAATTTGTTTTTATGGCATAAGCCCATTCATCACAAATCTGCCCCTTTCAAACCCAAACAAAATGAAATTGGTCAAAAAAATTTTATAGATTTATTCTATCAGGTTTTGCACGTTTTGTCAATATAAAATACGGAATTAAACGAGTTTGTATCATTTTTGCACGCATAGGTATAATGGAGTTTATGAAACAAATTTAATACGTTCAAAACGGCGTTTTCGGAAAAAAGTGCGCTATAATTTGGACAGGCTCGGAG
>CANQTP010000169.1 GCA_947626755.1 uncultured Clostridia bacterium | reverse complement strand
TATGGTACTCAGATCATTTCTGATATCGCGGAAAAGTATAACGGCAACTTCTCTTTCCGCACCTATAACTCGTTCTGTCTTTCCTCTGTTTTACTTAATTTTTGTAGGTAACAGATACTTTAATATTTAATATGTAACCTCCTGAGCATTTGCGCAGGAGGTTTTTTGAAAAATTGTAAATAATTTACACCGCTTATACACTTTTTTTGACCGCTTGAGCTAAAAGTATTGATTTCTTATTTTATTATGGTATACTTGTAATTGGTGATTAAAATGTTAAAAAATCTTGCTGAAGATTTAGCCGTTATATTAGCGGCTAATGAAATCATAAAATTTGAAGATTGTGATGCATATAGATACGGATTGGAATTATTTTTTTCCAAAGCCATTATGTATACAATAGTATTAATTATTGCATTACTTACTAAAACACTGCCGTTTAGTATTTTGTTTATAGTTTCATATTCGGCAATAAGAAAGTATTCCGGAGGGTATCATTGTAAAACTGCAGAGATGTGTCTTATTGTATCTGTGTTGATTTACCTTACAGCATTATTTATATACATGATCAATATAGAAAGTATAGCAGTATTTTTGATGATAATTACACTTTTTAGTCCATTATCTGTACTGTTTTTCTCGCCGGTAGAAACGCCTAATAATCCTTTGACGAACGAAGAAAAAAAGAAATATCATTTAAATGCTATGATAACTTCTATAGTATTATTAATGATATCGTGTATTGCATTGATTTTAAATATAAACTCTCTTTTCTATGCCATAACAGGATCACTAACAGCAGATGCTGTTTTGATAATATTATCTTTAAGGAGGACTGAAAACAATGAAAAAGACAGTTATGAAGGCAGTTGCGGCAATGGCTGAAAAGAGCATTGTTACAGCAAATAAGACAGCATGTTGGTTTTTAAGTTACCAACCAAAAGCACCTAAGAACATCAAAAACTTCAAAAAGTAATTAAAAGGCACTAAGAGGATACGCAATCAAAATATGGTTTCGTATCCTCTTAAATTTATTTTATCGAAAGGAACTATTATCTGCAATTTTTAAGTAAGTACAATATGTGCAGACGTAAGAGCGATCGGACAATACTTATATATTAAAAATGTTCATATTAATTTCGTGTTATTGCATTTCATTAACAAGCATTAGCCATTAAATTAAGTGAATGGCAGAAATCAAATAACATGAATATTATTGAACTTGATTGTATTATCATAAAATTTGCACATATAATTCCTTTTTTATCCTTAATAATTTATCTAATATACCGTAAAACATTAAATGGTTTTACGGTATTTATTTTTAATAAAACGTTTACAGAAAATATCATAAGAGGTCCTCCGTTCTGATTTGATAAGTAAAGTCAAATCAAAAAGAACGGAGGATTTTTTATGTCTGAAAATAAATATTACCTCTTTGTAAACGGTGAAAAGGTTTCCGTCAGCAAGGAGATATACGAATACGATAAACACTCATCGAGAAAAATTACATATGCCGAAATCGACAGAAAAACAGAGCGTTTCAAAGCCGATCAGAAAATGCAGACGGCAAAATTTATTCCTTGTATGGAAGATTCGTTGGACAGACTGTCCGAGATTGGGGAACAGTTTGAGGCAAAGAATTCGGATTTCAGCGATCACACCGAACTGCGGATCGATGTCCGTAATGCCTTGGAGCAGCTTTCGCCGGAAGAACGTGAACTCATATACAAACTCTTTTTCTTGTGTATGACAGAAAGAGAACTTGCAGATGAGATGGGTGTTTACCACAACACAATTCACAAAAAGAAGCACTTGATTTTGAATAAGTTGCATAAATTTTTGAAAAATTAAAAAAATCGTTGTGCAAAAGGTGTTTCCCGGCGGCAAAGAATATGAGGGGCAAAACTCTCTTGAAATTTGACAATTGAATAACAGTATTTCAGATACGTTACTCTGTGCAGCCCTAAAGGGAAAAGCATAAGGGAACGCTTCGCCAAGACGCTATTTGATCTCAGGCAGGACAAGCATGGCACTTAGCCTATGAGCATCGTCTCAGAACATTTCCTGTCAAAGATCTCACAGCCGAGCGATAAAAGCGATCCCCTGATACCGAGCGGCAAACGGTATTGCCATGACCTGCACAGACCATAATGATACTTCCGTCCGGTCATAAAAACACATAGTGAGGGCGGCTTTGCGAGAACCGCATCGGGGCAAAACCCATGATGTCTGCCAAGACAGTCTGAAATATTCCCTCAAGGAGCAGAAATGTTTCCTTGTTTAGCCGGGGATGTCGGGGACAAATACGGCGTACAAACCGATAAAATGCGAAGAAATTCGCTTTAGAAATAAAGTCCGATCCTCGGCAAACTATGTCTGTAAATGTCATCGGAAAGCTGCATGATATTGTTTCATATGACATCAGCGCATACAAAGCAGAGGATCGGATCTACATATTGAAAGGAAAAATTTATGGAAAATAAAATCAGGCGCGGCGACATTTACTATGCCGACCTCGATCCCGTTATCGGCTGTGAACAGGGCGGAATACGCCCTGTTCTTATCATACAGAACAATATCGGGAACAAATACAGCCGCACTACCATTGCGGCACCTATAACATCGAAACGAACGCTCAATACTCTCCCCGTCCATGTGTTTCTCACGGGAAACTGCACCGGACTCGAAGATGGTTCATGCGTGCTGCTGGAACAGCTTCGTGTGATCGATAAGCGGCGGATCCTGCACAGGATCGGTAATGCCAATGAGCTTACTATGAAACAGGTAGACAGCGCTATAAGAGTAAGCACGGGTTTGAAAAAAGAATACAATTAAAGGGTGATAATATGGAAAAAGTAAAAACTGCATGGCTGTACTGCTTTGCTGAAAAATGGGAAGGTAAAGACGAAATATCACGTCAGGTAATGATACTTTGCAATTTCTGCAAAAGCAAAGGGCTGTACATTCACGGAGTGTCAAAACGTATGGGTGAACGCAGACCGCCCGAAAATTTCAGCGGTTCGGACTATCTTCTTGTGACTGATTTCAACAGAATATCAACGGATGCCCATGTTCTTGCAGAGTATATCAGAAAAGCGGAGTCTCTCGGAACTAAGGTAGTGGAAGTAAGCGCATCGGCGGAGGTATGAAATGGTAAACAATGAATCTTTGGCACGATATAAGCTGTACTTATGCAGAAAGTTCCTTGAAAAAATTATGCGTGACGGACTAATATCCGAACAGCAGAAAATCAAAGCGGAATCAGCTGTTCTGAAAAAAATCAAGGTTTGAACCGCTGATCCGATTTTGTCATTTATGACAGGGTATGCCGTAGATATTTAGTTGGATATGGTGATAGATAAATCGCGCCGGTTTCGGTATAATGTGTT
>CANQTP010000168.1 GCA_947626755.1 uncultured Clostridia bacterium | reverse complement strand
ATTAATATTCTGGACTTCAAATATGTTAAGGAAACAGAGCGTTTCCATACAATTTACCATATCAGAGAGGACAGCGAAAATATTTGCTATACAGACATAATGGAATGGCACTTGATAGAATTGCCCAAACTTCCAAAAACCGAGGACGGCACCGTCCTGTATGATTGGATAAGATTTCTGAAAGCAGAGAAAAAGGAGGAATTCGATATGGCAGCAAGCAGCAATGAATATATCAGAGAAGCGGTTGACACGCTTGAAATTATAAGTCAGGACGAACAGAAACGCTTGGAGTATAATGCGCGTCAGAAGGCTCTCTGGGATTATAATACTTTAATGGCAGAAAATTACATCAAAGGGAAGGCAGAAGGCAGAGCAGAGGGCAAGGCAGAAGGCAGAGCAGAAGGCATTGCAGATCTGCTTAAAAGAATGGCAGCAGACGGTGTACCGGAAGAATTTATAAGAAAATATATTTAAAATATGAGGAATTCGATATGGCAGCAAGCACTAATGAATATATCAGAGAAGCGGTTGACACGCTTGAAATTATAAGTCAGGACGAACAGAAACGCTTGGAATATAATGCACGTCAGAAGGCACTCTGGGATTATAATACTTTAATGGCTGAAAATTACATCAAAGGGAAGGCAGAGGGAAGAGCAGAGGGAAGAGCAGAAGGTAGAGCAGAGGGCATTGCCAAAGGCAGAGCAGACTTACTTGCAAAAATGAAAGCTTTCGGTATATCAGAAAGTGACATAAATAAAATACTCAGTATTAACTCTTGACAAGGCTGAAGCCTTGACGCATTCAGGCAAAGTTTTGTGATTCCCCGCCTAAGTATAATGTGCGGCAAGGCAAAGTGCAGTCTACAAACAATGATCCCGCCTATATAGGCGGGAATTTTTGTTAATAAGCGTTACTGCAATATCTTAACTCTATAAAAAACAGGCAGCTTACGCCGCCTGTTTTTTATTATTAACTATAAGAGCTTTAACTTGATCAAGAACCGCTTGAGCTATCGTCAAGAGGGAAGCATCCGATTACAAAACCTGCGTCTTTTGCAATGCTTTCCTGTTCATTTGCACTGAGCTGATTATAACCGCTCAAATGTGAACCGCTATCATCACTCTCCCAAAGTACATAATTCACTGCAAATGTAGCAGGATTTACTTGTGCATGTGCACAGCCTGTGTAATTGTCGCCAAGGTAATTGGAAAGATCGGCTGTATAATTGCTCCATGTTTTTGTCAATGCGTTAGGACTAACTATAACTGTTACCTCAGTAGCAGTTGTACCAGATGAAACGGAACCATTAGCGATAGAGCACTGTGTAAGTGCAGCAGCAACAGCTGTGTTAACCAGCTTAGCGTTAGCGTTAGCTGCAGAGATTCTTGCACTTCTTACGAAACCAAGCATAGAAGGTACAAGGATAGCTGCCAGAACGCCGATGATTGCGATAACAACGATCAGTTCGATAAGGGTAAAGCCCTTAACCTTTGAATTTCTCATTAGAAATTCCTCCTTCTTAAAAATTTTAAAATATTTTTTATTAAAAAGCGTCACCGACTCATCGGCAAGGCACTTTTCCGTGGATTAATTATGATGCGTTTGGAATGGTGGGATAAGTATCGCCATCATACACATCATCATAGAACGGATAGCAACCGATATACACGCCACGATCATATGAACCGTCACTTTTCTGTCCCTTTGAAATATTTTCCTGCTGTTTTATATTCTTTACAAAGAACACCTGACAAGGGAAGCCGCTATTTATAGCAGGAAGATAATTGCCTAAAGCTACCTCACCGGCTGCATTAACTTCGGTTACATCATAAAGACCTGACTTCGGATCTTTACCGTTCACAAGTTCACGGTATATTACAGACATGACCTGATAATTTTCATAATCAATCATTACAACATAAGTGCCTTCCATGCTCTTATCTATTCGTCCGGAAACAGCTGCACTCAGTCTGTCCCACATTTTATAGCTCTGCTCATCATCATGCAAAGCTCCGCCTATTGTAGCCTTCACAGCCGTATCTGTATTTCTGTTTATTATACTTCCTGAAGAAATATGATTCGGTTCCAAGTAAGTCAAGTCACTTGTATCATGCGTGTCATAAACGTTCATTATATGTATTTCATCGCCGATATTCATTTTACCATCTTCATAAGAATTACCGGCAATGTCCGTATCAGAAATTCTGAAAAATACAATAGTTCCTTTCATTTTACCGGCGTGTCCGGTCCAGACTTCAAGCATAGACAGATCCTGTTTTACTTCGCAGTCGATCAGAATATCCTGAAAAGCATCGTAAATAACTTTAGCCTTGGCGTTATTGGTCTCCAAGCGGTTATCCCTTGCGAAGCCGTTCATAACAACGCTCATGATACCGGCAAGTATGCCGATGATAGCAATAACGACTACAAGTTCGATAAGGGTAAAGCCCTTAAAGCTATTCGATTTGCGATCCATTGGACTTTCCCTCCCGGTCATAAGGGTATAGATTTCCTTTACTGTACTTTTATTATATACTTGAAAAATCCAAATGTCAATAGAAAAATGATATTTTTATCTCTGATTTTGTGAATTTATGAGTTCCGCCAATCCGCGGGGGAATTTTTCAGTGAAATTTAACAATTCAATCACATACACGGCTGTGTTTTAGCGGATATTCACAAAAGTTTTCCTCAAAACAGGTATTTTATGTCTGAAATAACTATATTTATGCCTGTTTCTTGGAATTTCCTGAGAGTATAATATGTATAATGTATTACTAAAATAGAGTTGAGAGTTAAGAGTTGAGAGTTAAGATATTGCAGTAACGCCTATATCTCAACTCTCAATGCTTTTGTAGATCTAATTTTACTTAATGCACGGTATACGTTAGGTTGAAAATCACAAAACAAACCCTGAATGCGTGCAGGCTCAGCCTGCTCTCAACTCTCAACTTTCAACTCTCAACTCTGCATATATTTTCTGATAATTTCTTCCGGCACGCCGTCTGCTGCCATTAGTGCAAGTAAATCTGCTCTGCCCTCTGCTCTGCCCTCTGCCTTCCCTTTGATGTAATTTTCAGCCATTAAAGTATTATAATCCCAGAGTGCCTTTTGACGGGCATTGTACTCCAAGCGTTTCTGTTCGTCCTGACTTATAATTTCAAGCGTGTCAACTGCTTCTCTGATATATTCATTAGTGCTTGCTGCCATATCGAATTCCTCCTTCTTCTCTGCTTTCAAAAACTTTATCCAATCATACAGGACGGTGCCGTCCTCGGTCTTTGGAAGTTTCGGCAATTCTATCAAGTGCCATTCCATTATGTCTGTATAACAAATATTCTCGCTGTCCTCTCTGATATGGTAAATTGTATGGAAACGCTCTGTTTCCTTAACATATTTGAAGTCCAGAATATTAAT
>CANQTP010000167.1 GCA_947626755.1 uncultured Clostridia bacterium | reverse complement strand
GTTTCAAAAAATACTGCTCCGACAACAGTACAACTCCTGCACAATTCTTAAAGCAGTACATTCTGAAAACGCTTGATAATGACAGCAACAATTAAATTACATATTAGCAGCAGCGGAGAGTATCGCAGTCAAAAGCGATACTCTTTTTTACTACCTTGCATAGTTCTGCTTTGCTGTCTGCTCTCTGCTTTCTTCCGCTCTATCTTCACGGACTTCACGTTCGGCAAGTTCCTCTTTCTCCCGTTTCATCTTTTTGAGAATGTAGTCATAATCGGTCTGCATTTGCTGCAAGTAAGTCTGATAGTGAGCGGTAACTTCCGACTTTTCTTTCTCGGCAGTTTGAAGTTCTTCATCAGCTTGGGGAAGTTTTGCTTTCAGTTCGGAAAGTTCTTGCCGATACTTCGCAATATCTTCCTCCGACTGCAAGTGAAAGGCTCGGAAGTCTTTCAAGTTGTAGAGTTCGGTTGACTGCTCACGCGTGGGGAATTTTATCCGTTTGAGTTCAATGTACCTTGCTCCGCTTTCAACGATCTTCTCTCTGTCCTCAATGTCGGTAAGCAGTTTCTGATGCTGCTTTTTAACCTCGTTGGTTTTCTCGGCTGTCTTGTTGACAAGGTTTTCAAGATCTTCCTTTGATGAAATCTTGTTATTGCACAAGAACGATAAAAGTTCAGCGTTCTTCCGCAGCTCTCGGTATGTGACGTTGTGAATGTTGTCCGACTTTCTGTAAAGGGTTATCTGCAATTCACGCAAGCAAAGAGCATACTCTTTCTGTATTCCGTTCAGCTTGCCTATTTCAGACAAACTCAATTCTTGGTTCTTGTTCTCAATGCGGTACTGCAATTCTTCAACAGCATATCCGTTGCCTAAACGATATGTTCTTATAGCTTTTTTAAAACCTCTCGGCTTGACGGATAAATACTTTCCAATTCTCACTTCGTAACCGTTCCGCGCAAGTTTCTCCGCTAAATCGCTGACCGTCCGCACATCATCACGCAAAACAATTCTGTCAATATCATCACAAAGTTTCTGTTTCCAAGATGTGCCGTTCTTTCTTTCAAGCCACTCACTGTATTTCTGATCCGCGTGATAGGTCGGCTTTTCGATAGTGCTTAGTCCGTGTGCTTTGCAAATTCTGTCCGAAATGTCACGGCAGCGTTTCAGTGTGGTCTTGTTATCGTGCCAACGTTTACCGTTGAGATCATAAGCAGCAACAGCAAAATGATTGTGAATGTGCTGACGGTCAACGTGAGTAGTGACAAGCACCTGATGTTCATTCCCGAAAACTTTTCTTGCCCACTCAACACCTATCTTGTGTGCTTCTTCGGGCGTGACTTCATTCGGCTTGAAAGATTGTATGTAGTGGTGAAGTCTGATAGTTTCCTTTGACGTTGGATTTTTATCCAAAGACTTTTTGTAAAATCTTGCTCGGTCACAATGTTCAAACTGAAATTTCATTTCATTGTAAACGCTCTTTACATCTGAAGAACAGTTCAATCCCGTGACAAGTTTCTTATCTTCCGTCTTATCGTTCTTCAAAATGTATTTCAGAAATTTCAGCGGCGATAAATGAATGGCAAGATGTTTTATGACTGCCACGTTCAGCACCTCACAAATTGATCTCGTTCTTGAGCGGCTTCAGATAATTTCTTATCATATTATCCAGAAAGCCGAAAGAGGTTTTCAAATCTTCAATGTCCTTTTTGTAAATCGACTGCGTGGAGTTTGCAACTTTCGCGATCTGGTTTATCTCGTTGCCGATACGGTTAAACGAGATCAGAAAACTGTTGATAGGCTTAGTGTCAAAAATTTTTATTGTTCCTTGAACGGCAATATCGCGGATAAATGTTCCTGTCCACTTGCCGCATTTCTCCGCGCGTTTGCAAACTATCTCCCATTCCTGCGGAGAAAAATATACTATCTTGGACTTTGTGCCTTTTCTTACGGGCATATTATCATTCCTTTCCGTTAAATAAGGTCTTAGGGATAATTCCCTAAAATTTGAAAAGGCATATGCCTTTTCTGCGCTTGCTATATTAGCTATATTAGAACCCAAAACCCTCCCGACCGCCCTGACTTCGGCAATTTTACCCCCTGCCACTCCTGCCGACTTCCATATATTCAATAAAAGCACCTTTCGGAATACGGTAGCCGCGCCCTATCCTGAGAATAGGAAACGGAAATTTGCTGTGGCATTTGTAAAACGACACGACAGATATTCCCATAACAGCAGCGGCTTCTTTCGCCGTGAGAAAATCGCGCGGCAGTTCCTTTATGCTTTCAAGTGTGAGATGTTCCAAACGTTCACCTCCGTTCTTGGCAAGTCAATTTATCGCGCCTTAAAATTTTTTATTGCTCCGAATCACAAGAGAAAACGGGCGGACTTCTTTCAGGCAACATAGCTTACTGACTTTCCAAAAGAGAGATGTTTTCGTAATCGCATATCCAATTCCACAAGCAAGATTTCAGATACGCTTTCGGATGCGCGATTTCTTTTTCCGATGAAATCTTTGTCCACCTCTGCTCAAACGCAATAAAACATTCGCCGAGATAATTTCTGCTGATGATGTCGTTCAATCTTTCCGTCAAGTCGTTGTGTTCGTCTGACATATCAGCAATTGTTTCAATAAGCATTTCAAAAAACTTTTCCAACTTCGTTCCCTGATGTTCGGAGAAGTAGTAACTGAAACCGCAGAGATATTTCAGAGCGTTCTTAAAAGCCGTCTTATCATTTTTCAGATAACTTGGGATTTTGCAGTTCTGCGTTTTACGTTCTTCCTCGTTCCAAAATTCAAACTGCTTTTCTGAAATCGGCTTTTCAAAAATCATATTTTCAAATTTAACTCCGATAGCAGTAAGTGTTTCGGGAAAAGTTAAGTTTTCAACATTTTCCACATTTTCAAAATTTTGCGATTTTGCAGAATCGATCGATGATCGATCTATCACATCAATATTTCTTTGGTTTTTATTATCTTTAGTTTTGTAGTGCGCAAGGCACTCGCTTGATAGTGCCTCTTGGCACGAACTGAGTTCTGCGTTGATTGGCGGTTCTGTTGTTTCGGAATTATTAACAGCCGCTTTGCTCCGCAAATTTTCTGCAATAACTTTTCCGCGTTCGATAAGCTCGGAAATTTTATCCGCATTTTCGGAAATGCGGAAATATCTTTTTGCAGGTATGCCTTTCATTTCACACTCAACAAGTCCGTGTTCCACAAGATGAGCGATTGCAGTTCGCTGTGCTTTTATTCCGAACGTGGTACTTTCCTGCAAGTCGTTCACTGTACTGTAAAACCAACCGTCCTCGCAGAGCATAGAATTTTTAAGATAATACGTCTGCTTTGCGATCAGCGCGGAATAGATTATCGTTTCGGTCATTCCTATTGCGTGAGCAATGTACCTATGCGCAGAAATTGTATTGTCGGGATTGAGAAGTTCAATGATCGCCGACAAGCTGTAAGATGTATTCATAAATTTTACCTC
>CANQTP010000166.1 GCA_947626755.1 uncultured Clostridia bacterium | reverse complement strand
GAAAAGATTAAGGAAACAGTGCGTATGCGGCAAAAAGCATTAAACGACAAAGTTTCAGAGCTTGCGGCTGCAAGACGTGATGGCATTGCCGAGGGCGAAGTTAAGGGTAGAGCCGATTTACTTGCCAAAATGGCAGCAGACGGTGTTCCGGAAGAAATCATCAAAAAGTATATGTAAAAAATTGTATAAAAACATTTGTGCACCAGATTGCCAAAAATAGAAGGCTGTTCCTTTGAGATAGAGAATATTGACGTGTTATCAAATGACAAAAAATGGTTACGAGGTAAGATGACGTTGCCAAAGACAGAACATACTGAACAAATAAACTGTTGCGAGAGCGGCAGTTTATTTTTATTGTATGATTTTGTTCCCACAAAATCTATGCTTGCTAAGAAAATACAGTTATTCTTAACGGTTGAATAGCAGACTTTTTCGCAGAGGTAGAATATTTATTCTCCAAGGCAGAAATACGTGATAAGCGAATATACGCCATAATAGAATATACAGTTTCAAGAACAAAATATTTATTTTGTGACGCCATTTTATCGTAAAATGGTGTCACTTTTTATGTTTTGACATTATTTTGAGATGATTTGACGTCTATTTGCAAAATAGAGAAAACGGGAAGAAAAATCAGCACAAATGACTTCAATTTTCAGCATCATTTTATGAAGAATGACGTCATTTACATTAAATTACAATTGAATGTGTACGGTAAAATCGTATAAGAACCATTCAGTCATAAAAGCCAAACAAATCACGCAGATACGCCGAATACCTATGATGAATGACTGTACTTACACATTCGAATGATGCGGAAAAACATTCTCAGATATTGTGTTTTCGGACTTACGGCGGTATACTTGAGATAGGCTCAACAGCCGAATAGAAAAATTGAAAGGAAGATCATTATGTACGAAAACAACAACACAACAGAAATGCTCACAGCGGAAGATTTGCATAGTTCCGGATTTTCACGCTCAATGGCATATGCGTTTCTGAACCGTGAGGACGTTCCTGTCATTCGTATAGGCAAGAGGAAGTTTATCAGAAAAGAAAAATTTCTTGCTTGGTTAGAGGAGCAGGAACGGACAAACACGAAGTAATCAAAAAATTTTAAGGAGGACAGAAAGATGAACGCAGAGAATTTAGAGAATTTATCAATAACCTCAATTTTGCAAGATAATTCCCCACTGATAAGCCCTAACAACACCGCAAAAGTCGATAATACGTTATTCTGAAAAGAGAAAAGTCGGTACATATTAAAGCAAGATGTGACGGTTTTCTGTTGTCAAAAGGTAATTTACGATTGTATGGAAGTGTGTTCCTTGACTTTTCAATGGTTTTGCGATTGCTCTACAAATTAGAATTTATCGGTCAGTTTATCCGACAAAATATTTAAAAACACGCTGAAAATGCTGTTCGGATAAAAATTTATCTGAATTACTGTTTATGGTTCTTTCCAAAATTCTCCTTTATGAAAATTCAAGTTTCCGAGAGGCTTTGCAGTCAAGCGGAACTTGACACACCCATCAGGGCAAATAATGGTCTTACTATATTTGCTGTCGCCTCCGAGATTTTCTAAGTCACCGCCGCTTCGCACTGCTTCCATAATAGGGTACAGCATCATCATTGTTTTACTGCAAATACCATATCCCTCACTGTTTATAGGGCATCCGTAAGTACAACAATAAGTATCGCCTATTTCCTCACCATTACGGCAATAATTCTCGGTGTGGTCACCTTGAAGAAAACCTATAACTTCAATTTTGAACTCATATTCTTCATCATACCATTTTTTCATGTGTTTACCTCCCTTACAAATTTCGATTTATCGTTCAGTTTATCTGACAGTATGATTATATCTTAAAAACACCGACTTGTCAAATTTTATTTATGACAGATTTTGACAGTAGAAATCTGTCATAAAAATCAACAATAACGCCCACCGAAGCATTCTCTCCGCACTTTTCAAACAAATCAAATATCACGAATCTGCCCCTTTCAAACTCAAACAAAACGAAATCGGTCAAAAAAATTTTATAGATTTATTCTATCACGTTTTGCACGTTTTGTCAATATAAAATACGGAATTAAACGAGTTTGTATCATTTTTGCACGCATAGGTATAATGGAGTTTATGAAACAAATTTAATACGTTCAAAACGGCGTTTTCGGAAAAAAGTGCGCTATAATTTGGACAGGCTCGAAAGATGCAGAGCCGAAAATTAAAACGGAGGTGCTGAAAATGAACAGCAAGGAAAAGTCGGAAAGTAAAAAATTGTAAAACGACAAAAATTGATTTTTCGCAAAATTTCAAAAATTCAAAAAGTGAAAGGGGCAAGTTATGTAAATTTTGAAAATCGAGAACATTGAAAAATTTGACCGCTGCTTTTTGACAGCAACGCTGAAAACGTCAGATCAAGAAAATCATTAAACCCAAATATCCGCAAGATGAAGAACGGCTGAAATTGAAAAATTGCAAAGTGAGAGTTTTTTGAAATTTGAGTTTATGAAAAGTTTAACTTTTTCAAAATGCAAAAAATCAAAAATTGATAATTTTAAAAAATTAGATTTTCGCAAAATTTCAAAAATATCAAAAGTGAAAGGGGCAAGTTATGGAAATTTTAAAAATCGAGGACATTGAAAAAATTGACCGCAGCTTTTTGACGGCAACAGAAGCGGCGAGGGCAATGGGAATTTCGGTAAACACATTTCGCCGTCATATAGCAGATATGGATTTTCCCATTGTGAGGTTTGGCAGAAAGATTCACATTCCGAAAGAGCCGTTTTTGGATTTCTTGCGGCGAGGGAAAAGCGAAAAAGATAAATGATTTTGATTTTCAACCTGTTGAATTCAACGTGTTGAAAATCCGTCTGAATAAGGGGGAGGTGTTTGTTGGCAGATACTCGCAAGCGTAGAAAAGCTATATACCTTTTCGCTTTGCACAATAGGAGTGCAAAGTCAGGGAAAAATCCCTGAAACCCTGATGATAAGGAGAGATAAAAATGCCATACAGAAAAGACAGGATAAAAAAACTTGTCGGTTTTACAAAAGAAGAATGGGAAACAGTCTGTCAAAAAGCCAAGGCTGCCGGAATGCGAAATGGCACTTACATCAAAGTGATGGCGGTCAAGGGCGAAATCAAATATTATGATTTGAAAGAACTGGGTGCGATGAAAAGATCGTTTCTTTCAATCGGCAACAATCTGAACCAGATCGCTGCCGTCGCAAATTCAAGCGGTTCGGTTTATCAGAAAGACATTGAGGACTTGCAGGAGGAGTTCAAGTATTTTCACAGTGTGATGAAAAATTACCTGTTTGAAATTTCTCCGACTTTAATTTTGTGAGATGAGCATTTTGCCGATCATATCACGGGATTGAACTGTTCCGAAGATTTTTCGGAAACTTACGAGGGCATGGAACTGAGAACTTGTCCACATAGGCTAAAATCTGCGAAGAAGAGTATGCAAATTTGAAATAATACACATAGTTTCAGCA
>CANQTP010000165.1 GCA_947626755.1 uncultured Clostridia bacterium | reverse complement strand
TGAAAAAAATAAAAAAGCGGACAGATAGCGGACAAACCCCATTTTAAGGGTAAAAATAAAATCAGCAAACCGCGTAGAATAGCGATTTGCTGAGAATTAAGCTGGTGACCCGTACGGGAATCGAATTGAATTTTTGTAATTTCATAACTTATCGTAACTTTGGAAAAATGCCTATTTTACGTGGTTTGAAAGCATTCGAGTTTTCGTATTTTATCAAAGTTTTCAGTAACTTTTTGTATCTTTAAAGGACAAATAAAGGACAGACTTATGAATGCTTCTGCAAATATATTAAACCATAATCTGCTGATTTTCCGAATAGGGAAGTCGGCAGATTTTTTTGATGTGTGAAAATTATCCGGTCAATATCAGTTCTGAGCGATACTCCGTTTGACCTTCTCAACCTCATCAAGAGGAATTTCAAGAAGTGAAGAGATCTGACTTGGGTCAAGCTGACGGAGCAACTTTTTTATTGTATTGGATTGTTCTTCCAGTTTGCCTTCAGCTCTGCCGATGCCAATGCCTTCAGCTCTGCCGATGCCAATGCCTTCAGCTCTGCCGATGCCAATGCCTTCAGCTCTGCCAATACCAATACCCTCAGCTCTGCCAATACCAATACCCTCAGCTCTGCCTTGTTTAACGCCTTTATTAAGTCCGTCCTGATAAAATCCTGTACTAAAATCACACATATCTTCAAACGCCTCCTCTACATTCTCGGTCATTTGTATGTTATAATCGTTTTCAAGCAGTTCCTTTTTCTGCCCGGCGGTCAGTTCCTGCGTAAATATCAAGCTCAGCATCCGTATCAGCGGATGTTCTGACTGTGCTGCCGAATCAAAATCTTTCAGTCCTACGATCGTCATGTTGATAAGGTCGTAATTTTTCCGTTCTTTGTTTTCTTCTTCAAGTGTAAGCCGTGTTTTTCCGTGAATGATCTCCTTTTTCACGCTGAAACGCGCAATGGTGTCAGTGTATGCTTTATTCGGGTGTAAACATACCCAAATTGAATAGACTTTGCGTATCTTTCCGTAATCAGACCCTGTGAATACCGTTCCGTACTGGTCGGAGATCATTCTGGAACAGTAATACAGTGCTCTTTTTAGGATACTGTATCCCGGTCTGCTTGCGTTCTG
The DNA here is from genome assembly GCA_947626755.1 of uncultured Clostridia bacterium. Lineage (GTDB taxonomy): Bacteria > Bacillota > Clostridia > Oscillospirales > Ruminococcaceae > RGIG8773. The sequence goes on along the minus strand of CANQTP010000165.1, from coordinate 2,474 downwards.
CGCTTCAAGGTTTATTATCAACTGTATGTAGCCGTCTTCGCTTGGTGCTTTTACGTTAAATCTTATGTCGAAGAACCGCGTTCCGCTTTTCAAAGTGGAACTTTCACTGTTTGACTGTTCTATAACAGGTGTTCGTTTGGTTTGCGGAGCATCAGGGTCAAGGGGAATCTCTGAAATTACTCCGTCTTCCATGAGGGAGATAATGTCAGATGTTTCCATGCCCTCGTACTCGGTGCAGACATATTTTAGTATAGGAGCAGCAAATTCCTTGCAGGAAAGGACTTTCTTGCAGGCGGCATCACATCTGGGGTCTACCGGGCTATCGGAAATGCTGTCTATTACATCAGCTTCAAAACTTGGTGCTTCTGCCACTTTGCCATCTCCCTTCCGTCTTCTTCTATTACATTGTACCACAACATGAGAGAAAAATCAATAGGTAAAAAATAAATTTGCAATTGTAGGTTTGACAATAATAAATTTCAAAAATTTCAGATAATCCTCACTTAACAAATAAATCTCTCTTTTCCATCGTCAGGTAGTATAAATACCCACCAAAAGATGGATACCAATATTTTTACTTTGATCGTGGAATAAAAGTAAACGTATCCAGTTCACCGGAATAGCCGCAAACACCCATACGCGGAGAATTGGTTATCGGCAGAGCCATTTCGTAAATTTCCTCATTTTTCCCAGCACATTTCTCACAATAAAAAGGATCTTCATTGTCACAGTGACCGAGGGATATAAACTTGGCAGGGGCTCCACATTCACAGCAGGCAAATGCCATAGGAACATTTCGCGCAAGAAGTCTGACACCTTTTTGCTGTTTACGATAAACCGTGCCCATAACGGTAATCAGAGTTTCAGTGGTGCTGCCAAAATCATATTCATGCAGGAGAACATTTCCTGTATCAAAATTTCCTATTTTATTCGTCATACCGATCGTTTGGTAATTCATGTTGAACTCACTCAGATGTCCGCAGCATTCCAGCCATATTTTCCTTAGAAAGCCGTCCAGCGTACTTAAATTTGAAGTTATGGGAATATCAACATACAGCCAGTAATTCTTATCATATGCGCCTTCAATCTTAAGCAGTCTGCATTCTTGTCCCGATCCTTCGGAATGTTCTTTAAGAATGTGATTTTTCATAGCAGTTTTCCCAAATTCTTTGCCGCACAGATAGCAATTTCCTTTTAAAACAGCCATTTTTCATTCTCCTTTCATTTTCAATTTTGATAATAAAATATAATTTTACCAAAAGCCAGAACAAAACACTTGCAGACTTTATCACTCAATTTCCTGTTCTAATTCTTTAAAAATATCATCATCAAAAAATTCCGTAAGAGTGATGTCCAGACCGTCACAAAGCATTTTGATCGTGACAATGCCCGGATTTTTGCTTACGCCGTATATAATGTTTTTCACAGTTGACGGAGGAATAGCCGCAAGGTTGGCAAGTTTGTTGATCGTTATATTGTTCTTGCTGCATAGATCCTCAATTCTCTTTGAGATAGCTTCTTGTGTTTTCATATTTCCTCCGACTATATATAGACTTCACAATATTCAGTATATCATCTATACAAATATTATGTGGTCTATATATAGACTTTACGAAAGAAATATGATATAATAGTCTATATATAGTCTGATAAGATATAGTTTATTTAAAAAACTTGCCGGAAGATACAAAAGAATTGTCGCAGAACCTTTATAAAAAGACAGAAGAAGCCGTAAAATCCGGCATTACAAATTTCTACTTTGGCTGAGCATATCGTTTGGATCAATTTTCGTTTCTCAATGTTTTGAAACTGCGGAATGCCCGCCTTGTGGAATATGCGGATATTTGTTTCTGTTATCTTGACCCAAAAAGAAATAGAAGCGGCACAGTGCAAGCCGTAAAAATGGCACAAAAGAAAGGCATATCCATATTCAATTTTTGGAATTTGGACAAATAAAAATGCCTTCCGCACTTTGGCGAAAGGCATGGAAAATCAAATTATTCGGTTGTTTATCCGTTTTGAGCAATATTTCTCTTTACTTTTTCCACTTCATCAAGGGGAATATCGAGCATTGATGAGATCTGTCTTGGGTCAAACTGACGGAGCAGTTTTTGAATCGTATTGGATTGTTCTTCCAGTCTGCCGATGCCAATACCCTCAGCTCTGCCAATGCCAATACCACGTTCAACACCTATGTCAATACCCTCTGCTCTACCTTGTTTAACGCCTTTATTAAGTCCGTCCTGATAAAATCCCGTACTAAAATCACACATATCCTCAAACGCCTCCTCTACATTCTCGGTCATTTGTATGTTATAATCATTTTTGAGCAGTTCTTTTTTCTGCCCGGCGGTCAGTTCCTGCGTAAAGATAAGACTCAGCATTCGTATAAGCGGATGTTCCGACTGCGCTGCCGAATCAAAATCTTTTAAACCTACAATTGTCATGTTTATCAGGTCATAATTGTCACGTTC
>CANQTP010000164.1 GCA_947626755.1 uncultured Clostridia bacterium | reverse complement strand
GCGACCAAGTTCTCTCTTAGTCGCTTTGCATAATTTTTCTCTTTATCTTTGTCTAACTTTTTGGGGTCAATTCAGAATGCGGGGGCAATTTTATTTTTTATGCTTCACGCAATTTTCTTAATGTGAAAATTACTGGAGAAGCTGCAGAATGCTCTGAGGAAGCTGATTAGCCTGTGCAAGCATAGACTGTGATGCCTGGCTGAGGATCTGATTCTTTGTGAAGTTCATCATTTCTTCTGCCATGTTGGTATCACGGATTCTGGACTCAGCGTCGGTCAGGTTCTCAACTGTTACGTTCAGGTTGTCGATCTTGTGATCCAGACGGTTCTGGATAGCACCGAATGTACCTCTTACCAAAGAAACCTTATTGATAGCCTGATCGATCTTATCGATAGCATAGTTAGCAGATTCCTGAGTATTGATATTCAGCTTATCTGTGCCAAGACCTGCAGCTGTGCAGTTAAGGTCAGCCTTGAGGTCGCCGATAGAAGTAGAATCATACTGGAATGTGAAGTCAACAGCGTCCTTAGTTCTTGCACCAACTTGAAGAATGAGGTGATCCTTATAGGTCATCTTAGCTTCGGAGTGTTTGAAAGCGTTGGACTTAGATACAGAGTAATCATCAGGTTCTTTAACCTTTACAGAGGGCTTGTTTGCATCACTATATGTGCTTTCGCTGTTTGCAATAGTGTAAGTAACTGTTCCTGTAACAGCAGTTGCGTCAGCAGCTGCTGCAGGTGAAGCTACAAAATCAAATGTTCCTATTTCATTACCATTTATATCAGAAATTTTTAATTTAGCACCTGCAGTAGCGGTACCTGCTGTCATTTCAGCTTTACCTACTACTTTTCCGCCAACAACAAGGTCTGTTCCTTTAACGGCAACACTCTGAGCAAGAGCTTCTCCTTTAAGTTTTATGTTAATTTTTCCATCTGCAACTGCTCCAGTTCCTGTTGAATCATATTCTACAGAAATCTCAGCACCGTTTAAAGCATCAAGCAACGCTTTGGTTTCTTCTGACATATCTTTATCATTTCCAGCCTGATATGTGGACTCGATTCCACCAGTACCAGTTTTAGGTGTCCACTTTATAGCCGATAAATCAACTCCACTGCTATCTACTGACGTCTGCGCACCCGCTGCACCTTTTAATCCTTTTGTCTTATCATTTATTCCATCAGTTGCTACAGCAAAGTTTTCAGATGCCGAGTTTGAAACATTAGGATTCTCAATTGTCAGCTTAATAGTATCGCCCTCAACTAACTCACTTGTATCAACAACTACATTGGCAAGAACTTTTCCATCTGTACCTTTTGTTTGCAGTTCAAAACCACCATTATTCTGAGCAGCAGATGTACCCTTTGTCAGACCATCTTGAATTTTTGAAAGATCCATTCCTGCATCGGAGCAACCCGTCACCTTCCAACCGCCCTTACCATCATAGGTAAACTCAATATCAATTGAGTCTGGTCCTTGTGGCTTTGTTTTATCGCTTCTATCATATGCACCTTTTCCATTAGACCATTCACTCCAAGCCTCATCAACAGCTTCCTTATTAATTTTTGTATTATCAAGAGTGTTAATGTCACTTGTACCAAGCTGTCCGGGAACCGGAATCTGATTAGCATAGTCGATAAGTCCGTTAGCGTCAGCAACTGCGCCGTCTGCCATTTTACCGCCGTTAAGAACTACAACGCCATTGTAGTCGGTATCAGCGATCTGATCCAGTTCGTCGTTGAGTTGATAGAATTCCTGCTGTGCAGCTGTGCGGTCAACGGGATCGTCATAACCGCCGTTTGCGATCTGTGTAGCAAGAGTCTTCATTCTCTGGAGAATGGAGTCGGTCTCTGTGAGAGCACCCTCGTAAGTCTGAACCATTGAGATACCGTCCTGAGCGTTCTTGACTGCCTGAGTCATGCCCGCGATCTGGGATCTCATCTTCTCGGAAACTGCCAGACCCGCTGCGTTATCGCCTGCGCGGTTAATCGCATAGCCGCTGGAAAGTTTTTCAAGGGACTTAGAAAGCTTCTTGTTGTTGATACCGAAGTATCTGTTAGCGTTCATCGCTGTAATGTTGTGCTGTACTACCATAATATTACCTCCTGTAATTGTTTGTTACATACGAATCCGTTCGTATTTCACTAAAGTATGCTTTAGCGAAATCCTTTTTCGCTTTATTACAGGTGGGGATTATTGGAAATGGTAATTCTGGAAGATTTTGTATGGAAAATTGGAAGATTTACACGTCCTTTAGCCTTCGGCATTTTGTGGAATTTTTAATTCCGAAAACGTTTGAAATTTGTAAATTTTTTATAATCTACTTGAAAAATTAATTTAAAAATGTTAAAATATTGTTATTGATATGCGCCGATGTTACTTCGGCTTTCTATATTGAAAAGGAGTGTGTTCAATGAACTACGGACATTTTGATCTGGAAAAGAAAGAATATGTCATTACTAAGCCCGATACCCCCGCACCTTGGGCGAATTACCTCGGTTCTCCCGAATACGGAGCTATGATCTCCAACAATGCCGAGGGCTACAGCTTTGTTAAATCCGGCGCTAACGGCAGAATCCTCCGTTACCGCTTCAACACAAATCTCTCTCTGCCCGGAAGATTTATTTATATCCGCGATAACGATACTGCGGATTACTGGTCTGCTTCTTGGCAGCCTGTGGGCAAGCCCCTTGATACATACAAGAGCGAATGCCGCCACGGTACTGCCTACACCGTTATTTCCGCCGAATATGCGCAGGTAAGATCCGAGGTAACTTACTATGTTCCTCAGGGCAAGACCTATGAAGTTTGGCGCGCTGTTATCACGAATCTTTCCGACAAACCGAGAAAACTTTCGGTCTACGGTTTCTGCGAATTTACCAACGATAACAACTATGAGCAGGATCAGGTAAACCTCCAGTACACCCAGTTCATTACAAGAACTACTTTTGAGGACAACAGGATAATCCAGCACATAAACGAAAACAGCGGCAAGGACGAAAAGGGTTCTAACCACCGCGAGCGGTTCTTCGGAATGGTGGGTTCGGACGTATGCGGCTACAACGGCGATCTTAACCACTTCATCGGCGCATACCGCACCATGGCTAACCCTATCGCTGTTGAAAGCGGACGCTGCGACAACGTTCTCAACTACAATGCAAATGCCTGCGGTGCGCTCCAGACTGCCGTTACCCTTGGCGCGGGCGGAACGATCGAGCTTATTTATATAGTAGGTCAGCGCAACAGCGAGGAAGCCGCCGCTATTCTTGACGAGTACAAAACTCCCGGCAAGGTGGATTCCGAAATAAAGGAACTGAAAAACTACTGGCACGGCAAACTCTCCAACTTCCAGATAGACACTCCAAGCCCCGAATTCAACAACATGATAAATGTATGGAACGCTTATCAGTGCTTTATCACATTTATCTGGTCAAGAGCCGCATCTTTCATTTACTGCGGTCTGAGAAACGGTTACGGCTACCGCGACACCGTGCAGGATATTCAGGGTATTATCCACCTCGACCCCGAAATGGCAGGAGACAAGATCAGGTTTATGCTTTCCGCGCAGGTGGACAACGGCGCGGGACTTCCCCTTGTTAAATTCGACCACAACGC
>CANQTP010000163.1 GCA_947626755.1 uncultured Clostridia bacterium | reverse complement strand
TCTTCGCCTCCGCATATGATCGTGCATAACCCTATTGCGATCATATCTTCCGGCTTGTGCCTTATGTTTCCGTACTGTCTCCTCGGATCTTTGAGTTCTGACAGCCGTTCTATTAATTTTTCTATTTTCATATTCCTATTTTACCATATCTTTTCTAAAAAGTAAATGCTGTTGCCGTGATCGGGGCTTGCACCTATCTTTGCACCGGTGGTAATTCCCGCAGCCTTTTCCTTGCCGCAGAATGACGGATATTTTTCAAGGACCTTTTCAATTGCAGTGTCAATGTCCGTGTTGTCGTCAACGTACTTTTCCGCGAGAGCGGCAACATCGGACGCGTTCTCGGGCTTAACGCCCTTGGAAATGCAGGACATTTTCAGTTCCGGCGCGTTCTTTTCACGCTCCACCGCTTCCTTTGCGGAACGTTCCGCTGCAAGTTCGTCCGCGGCTTTCTGTTCGGCGGTTTTCTGCCCGTCTTTCCACTTCCTGAACTCGTCCGGTTCGTCCGGCATATCCTTTTTCACCCTGTCAAGGCGTTTCTTGACAATTTCGTCAAGTTCCTTCCGGGTAAAAGTCTTTTCAGCCTTTTCAGGCGTGTTTTCCGCTGTATTCTGAGGATCATCAGCGGAGCCCTGCTGCACATCGGCAGCGGTGGTGTTTTCCATGGTTTCGTCCATGTGCTATTCCTCCTTAATTGAGTAATAAAAAAACGCTCTGCGTTTGCATAAGCGTTTCAAACAAAATTTATTTGCGTTAATTTGCCAACAAGTTGGCAAACTGTTGGCAAACTGTTTGCATAATAAAAGCACCCTTTTCAGAGTGCTTGTTTGCTATTAACTTAAAGCTGTTGTAAATTATACAACAACTTGTTATATATTGATTTTCTCAATATCCTCCGTATCAAAATACATAACCTGATTTTTTTCTGTATCGTTGTCATATATCAGGTACGAATCCTCACGGACAGGCTCACCGTTTCCGCCGTGCTCCGACAAGTGCAGGGTTTTAACGCGGTTTATCTTCCTGCCTTTTATCGTTATTTCCATATTCTCAACTCCTTTCGACTAAAGCAAAACCGCCTTGTTTAAAGATATATCAAGGGTTGATTTTCAAGCATTTTTCATCTTTATATTTTGGATATTCAGCGAAAAACCTCGGAAGATACTGAGAAACAAGTTCTTTTAGTTCAACCGGCAAATCGTTTATGTTACGACATTCGCAAATTTTATGAAGAAAATAATTTTCGGCTGAATCACAAGATACGATTTGTTCTAAATTTTGTATCTCATAATCAACAGGATATGACGGTTCAATTAAAATACGGTTACCTGATTTTTTGCGCTTAGACAAAATATAATTATCTACATATATTTTTATTCCTCCGGCAAGGCGCTCCCATAAAACACCGTAGTCCATTATCTATTTCCTCACAATCGCTTTAGTTCTGTTCAAAAGTACAACATAATCATGATTATGATAGCCATTTAATGCGATAGCATCATATCCTTTGACAGCAGCATATTGTCCAATGTCTCCAAGTATTAATTGATAATCTTCTTTATTTGCTGACGGCTTTAATAAACCCGTATTAAAATATTCCTCAAATATAGTGCTGTAATCAGCTACTGCTGCCGTATCATCAAGAACCGCTTCTATTAAAACACCGTCATTTCCGGCATAATCGCTCTGTGCAATATCTTTTGTAGCTGTAAAATATACTCCGTTGCCGTAAACAGCACCACCGGAATTTCCCGTCCACAGTTTACCGTTTTTAAATTCATCTGCAATTTGACTTGCAGTTTTATCTTTGCTTGATTCAACGCCGCGATAAAGGCGCGTTTTCCCGACTGCTGCTTCCTCAAATTCGTCACTATCAAGAACTTTTGGAAGTCCGTCATAACCAATTTTAGAATTTGTAACAGCCCTGAGTTCCTGAAATGTTCTTACAGAATTATATTCAGGAGAATTAGCAAGTTCTTTTGCTTTTTCAATGGTTTTTTCTGATGTCAATAATTCTTTCGCTTTTATTATACCACTATTTTCAGCTTTGTCAACAGTTTTTCCGTAATCTTTGTACACGTCCCCGAAAGTGTCATTTCCCTTTGCCATTTTCACAACGGAAGTGCGGTCGTTATGCGGTTTCAAGCCGTGTGAAGAGGAGTATTCCTTGTAGGCTTTCCGTTGCTCTGCAAGGCGTTTCCGTGCGGCTTTCGCGCCCTCCTCGTCTCCCGTTTCTTTCAGCATATCCGCCTCGCGGGAAGTCTTGCGGATCTTACGTTCCATTTCCCGCTGTTTCTGAAATTCTTTGTAACGCTCCGCATTTTCCTTTTCGTCATACGGGAAATAGCTTTGAAAATTTACCCCGTCCGCAAAGGGCAGTTTGTGGTGTCCGCAGTTTATCCCGAATAAGCCCGCCGCCTGCCCGTATGAAGTGCTTGACAGCGGTATGAACGGTATCTCGTTCCCGTCTCCGTCATGTGCGATCCCGCTGCGGTTTGAACGGCTTATGAGCCGTCCCTGATACGGCGTGCAAAGGGGACGTGCGCCCATGTGCGAGTCCACCAGAAACAAGTCCAGCCCGTAACGATCGCAGCAGGCGTCCTGCGCCGCGTTTGCCGTGTTGTTTACGGTGGTGCGAATGTCCATTGATATGTATGCTTCCGGCGACCATTCCCGCCCCGATTTGTCCATAAACGCAGGTATGCCCTTTTCGGCAAATTCCTGTATGCACTTTCTGACCGCCGCCTGACGGCTTTCCGCGCCGCTTGCGACGGAAAACGCGTGCTTTCCCAGAACTCCGTGAAGCTCCGTTTCCTTTGCCGTGTCGTAAATTCTGTTTACAAGCGCGGTATAGGAACTTCCCGCTCTGTACTGCATTACCGTGTTGACGGTGTTCAGGTCGGAAGTCGCCTGCTTCCTGAAACTGTTTGTAACGTTCTTTACGCCCTCGGAAATCGGCGTTGAACCCTCTGCGATTGAGATATACCCATCTTCCGCGCAAGCCTGCAAGGCGGGTTCAAGACGTTCTGTAATGCCCTTTGCGGCGGTCTCAATTAAGAGTTAAGAGTGGAGAGTAGAGAGTTGAGATATTGCAGTAACGCTTATATTCAATTCTCAATACTTTTGCAAACATAACTTTTCTTTACCTCACGGCAGGCATTAATTTGAAAATCACAAAATTATGCCTGAGAATGCCCGCGGGGGCTTCCCCGCCTCAGCCTGCTCTTAACTCTCAACACTTTTTACGGAAATAATGCTCATTTTTTTAAAAACTCCTTTTTAGGTATTGACAAATACGCATTGAAGGCGTATAATATTATTTGAAAGGACTGAACGTATGAAACGCAAGGATATGATAAAACTATTTGAGAAAAATGGTTGGACATTTGCACGCCACGGCGGGAACCATGATGTTTATATGAAAAACGGAATGATAGAAACGATCCCCGGACATGGAGAAATAAATGAATTTCTTGCCAAAGCGATAATAAAACGCCACAAATTGTGAACTGCCCCCAAAAAGTTAGACAAACTTTAAAGAGATAACTTATGCAAAGCGACTAAGAGAGAACTTGGTCGCTTTTACTATGCAGCATATAAGCGATAATCAACAGGAGACATACC
>CANQTP010000162.1 GCA_947626755.1 uncultured Clostridia bacterium | reverse complement strand
CAGCCGCTCATAAAACCGCTCAACAGGTGGAACGAGCTTACTATCGAGGAGAAAAATCAGCTTGCATCTCTGATGATCGACAAAATTTATCTTTCTACTGAATCAGGTGTTGATGTGAAGTTCAGCTTTTAAGCAGACAGGGCATTTTTACTGCCCTTAACTTTTTGGGTTTAAGGCTCCTCTTGTTTTGATGGGCAATCCTTTGATAAAGCGTGAGATGGAATTGCAGGCACTGATAAAAGACCTGAAAATGGAAAAATCACGTTTCAATGAAAATCTTTACGAATTGCAGGACAATATCAGGGTGAAATATCCCACCGAGATCAGTCAGAACGAACTTATCATAAAGCACTATTCGGAAGATTACGAAAAGGCAATGTCAGCACCGAAAGTAACCGATGATGAGGGAAAAGAAGCATATCCTATGAAACTCGGAAATACAGTCTATAACACAAGAAAAGAAGCGGGCGAAGCATTAAGATCACTGCTTGACAAGCATCTTGGAACTCTGATGGAGGGCAAGGAAATCGAAGTAGGGGAGTATCGCGGGTTGAAACTCTCGATACTCTACAACGATTTCAAAAAAATGCCGCAGGCTTGTTTGCGTGGAGGAAAAGCTCATTATTGTGATTTGAATATTGCTACCGATATAGGCAATATTTCTCGTCTGGATAATGCCATTTTAAACATTCAGAAAGCGGTTAATGATATTTCGGCAAAAAATGAAATTAAGAAGCATGATCTTGAACAGATGAAAATTGACGTTGAAAAGCCGTTTGAAAAAGAACAAGAACTCCGTGACCTTGAAGCGGAACTGCAAGATGTTCACGTCAAGCTGACCGAGTTTGAGCTTACCGATGATACTGCTCAAAAGGATATGTTTGAACGCTTAGTAGACAGTTTTCCGGAAGTCATGACGGGCGAAAAGGAATATGTAAAGTATGTTTCAGATACGGCGGGTGCTATGCCGTTCCATGTGGAGATGTGTGAGGACGTTCTTACGCTTACACAGACTTATGTGCAGAATGGCGATCTGATGTACGATCCGAGAATTGATTTCAAAGTAGATTACGAGAACAAAAAGGTAATACCGCTTACTTTTGAAAACAGCGGTTTGGGCGTATATCAGGAGTTTGACATCACGGACGGCAAGCCGGAAACGATGAAACAGATCAACAGCATACTTGAATTTACCGATGACTGGATGGACACCTTTGATTCCGAGGATTTTGTTCCGCAGAACAATGATGTTCCGGTGGAACATCGGGATAATAACATCACTATATAACCAAAGACCGGTGAGCCGTATATGGTTCGCCGGTTATTTTTGCTTTACCATATGAGTCGGGAAAAAGCCGGACAATTGCTTATTTATATTCAGAACCTTATATAAAATCATTATATGTTTTGAATAATTGAAAGCAAAATTATTTGTTGAAAATAACTATTCAACAACAGCATTGTAACGGCATCATACAAATTTAGTACAAATAATGTAAATAATTAGTCGCGCTTTAATCCATTTTTTATTAAAAGGTATATAATATAAGTATACATATTGTTGAATTGCAGAGTGAATTTTTTATTTGTCGAATCATGGAACACTCATGAAAGATAAAAGGGATACTATGCGATCAACATGATATGAGCCGTTTATCCGATTGGGTAAACGGCTTTTTTTATTGAAAAGAGGAGCAGTATTTATGAAAGTGTTTTCTTACGACAATATGGAACTTCCAGAAGAGGTTATAGCGAACATGAAAAGATTTGAAAACCGTGAACGTTATAGAAAAAAGGTTGACGGGCAACGTCTTGTTCTGCTTGATAATGAGGAATTTCTCGGAATGTTTGGATACAGTACGCCAAGTCCGGAGCAAGCAGTTGAAAACAAAGAAACTTCTGAAATGCTCTGCCGATTGATTGACAGCTGCTTATCCAACCGTGAAAAGGAAGTAGTTATACATATTTTCTATGATGAATGGACACAGGAACAGACAGCCGAGGTTTTAGGTATAACACAGCAGTCAGTGAACATTTATCTGAAAAGAGCTTTAACGAAGCTGAAAAACAAATTGGACAACATTAACATATGATTTTTGTGCAATTATACAAACTTTGAAATTGCTGCTTTTTTATTGTCTGTAATTCAGGAGTGAAATTGCCCTTATATAATAGAGGGATTGTATCGTTTTGTTCAGACACAGCCTTTATATCGTTATGTAAAAGTCCAATAAGATTTATACAATTTATGCGTTCATAAAAATTTTACAAAATAGAAGCCGTCAAATTTGACGGGAAAACAGGCTGATTTTACAATAATCATGGATAACAAAATGCCGCACTTCCTGAAAAAAGGAAACATAATATGCCGTCAAATTTGAAATGGACAGATTATTTATTATTTGCTATTATATTATTAAGCGCTAAATCTGAATAAAAGGGAAGTGATAAAGATGGATTCCGATAGTAAAAAAATACCAATAAGTATTGAAAAAGATGATATAAGGGTAAATTTTGAGCAAGATAGTACATTTGCAGATGATTTGTTCAGTGCAATTGATTCAAGCGGCTTATCATTAGTTGAATTGTCCAAAAAGACCGGAATATCGGAATCATCAATTGTCAGACACAGAACCGGTCAATCTAAGCCAAGTCTTGAAATGATGGTAGCATATTGTATTGCCTTGAGAGTGAACATATTTCAGGCTATGCAGTTGATTTACAAAGCAGGATACAATTTGTTCTGTTCTGATGAGCAAAAGACGTATTTTCTTCTCATTTTTCAAAGCCATTATTTTGGATTAACAGTTTCACAGGCTAACGAATTTCTGAAAAAAAAGAATATACAAACATTGGAATGGTATGCAACAAAAAAAGGAGAGAAAAAAATTGTCAGAAAATAGGCATCACAGTAAAAATACGATCGTGATCAATAGGAAATTCGGCGATAGCAAGATTCCGGCAATTGATTTGTTTGCAAGATTGGTTGCAGACCTGATTTTGAGCAATAAGGACGTTAATTGTGCAGACGGCAATACTTCTTTTGACACCCAATGGGATAAAGAGAGTTGTTGATTACATATTCCCATAAAAAACAGAAATTTATCTGAAAGCTCTTGACATTTCTGCTTTAAAGTGATAAAATGTAAATTAACAAACATTACTCTCTGGTCCATAATGAAAGGATAAGTATTTATGGAACAGAAAATGTATAAAGCAGCTTGCTATTGCAGATTGTCCGATGATGATGCCAATGACGGTATGAGCGTTTCCGTTGAAACGCAGATCACAATCCATAAGCAATACTGCAAGGCAAATCAAATCCAGATCGTGGACTTTTATTGTGATGATGGTTATACCGGTACAAACTTTGATCGACCTGCATTTCAGCGTATGCTTGGTGACGTCAGATCAAAAAAGGTGAACACGGTCATTGTAAAGGATTTGTCACGTTTTGGCAGGGAACATATTGAGGTGGACTATTACACACAGATATTTTTTCCTGAAAATGACATAACTTTTATCATCATTGCCGACAACACGATTATCACTCCTCATAGCAAGTATGTAGCCCTGAGCAAAACACCGAAAAACAAGTAATAACGCAGTTTTGCCGGGATAAAGTTTTCAAATTGTCACTATA
>CANQTP010000161.1 GCA_947626755.1 uncultured Clostridia bacterium | reverse complement strand
GATTTCGCTAAAGCATACTTTAGTGAAATGCGAACGGATTCGTATGTAACAAACAATTACAGGAGGTAATATTATGGTAGTACAGCACAACATTACAGCGATGAACGCTAACAGATACTTCGGTATCAACAACAAGAAGCTTTCTAAGTCCCTTGAAAAACTTTCCAGCGGCTATGCGATTAACCGCGCAGGCGATAACGCAGCGGGTCTGGCAGTTTCCGAGAAGATGAGATCCCAGATCGCGGGCATGACTCAGGCAGTCAAGAACGCTCAGGACGGCATTTCTATGGTTCAGACTTACGAGGGCGCTCTCACAGAGACCGACTCCATTCTCCAGAGAATGAAAACTCTTGCAAGCCAGATGGCAAACGGCGGTTATGATGATCCCGTTGACCGTACAGCTGCTCAGCAGGAATTCTATCAGCTGAATGACGAGCTCAACCAGATCGCAGACACCGACTACAACGGCGTTGTAGTTCTTAACGGCGGTGTTATGGCTGACGGACTCAAGGCTGTAGACGGAATGTTTGATTATTCAAACAAGGCTGCTCAGGTCGCTGAAGAACAGGCTGCTGCTCTTGCTGCTGCTCAGGCTGACGCTCAGAAGAAAATTGATTCCGCTCAGAGAGCATTTGATTCTGCTTTTGCCGCTTATAATGCTGTGACAAAAAGAGATCTTTCAAATAATGGAGATGCTGTTCAGTGGAATACTGTAGATGATAGTATGTACACACAGAAAGCTGCTGATAAATTATTTGGAAAACTGACAAATGGTACAGACTCTCTTACAGATGCAGGTATTTCTTCTGTAGATGTGACATTTAAATATAATGAAGCTGATAAAAACTGGACTATTGAAAGTGCAACTTATGTGAATGACGATGGAGAAGAGAAGAAGGTAACATATACCCAAGGGTTTGCCACAAATTTCGCAAATGCAAATAAAGGATCCGGTTCAGGTCTTGGTGGTTTTGAGGTAACAGATGCAGACGGCAATGTTATAGCTAATGCTATTTTTGACAGCACAAAGTTAAATGACGGCGATACTGTAACACTTACCTTTACCAATAACGCAAACGCATCTTATGCCCCTAAAAATGTAGGTTTTGATGACAACTCTTTCAAAAAAGATGCTACTTTGAACGTAGATGCCCCAACTATTAGACTTTCTAATAAAGTAACTGATGGCGATATGAGTGAAGAACTTGCTGCAGCACTTGAAAAGCTTAATAATGCTCATGTAGGTTTTGAGTATAAAAATGGTAAGCTTGAAGGCTCTATCGATCAGGGACTTTACATTGAAAGAGACACTGTAAATAGTACTATTGACAAGGAAGTTTGGCTTATAAAGACAGCTGAAGACAATAACGGAGTAACTCTTGCTGAAGTTACACTTGATCCTTCAAGAGCGGCTTCTACCGGTAAAGCAGTAACAAAGACAATTATGGGTAAAACTGAAGATACTCATAACGGTACTGGTTGGGGTAATACTATAAATTCCTCAGAGACATTAGAGCTTATTTACAATGGTAATTCGTGGGAAACGGCTGACGGAACAGATGCTGCTGATGCTTTGAAGAATACTACAGAATTTGCCGATATAACAGATGTGAAAGATCTTTACACCGGTACAGCGGTAAAAGGCGATAAAATTAAACTCAGTTTGAATTTGGGCTCAGTTATTGCAGATGCGGGTGTAACAGACGCGGATGCTAATGGTACACTTAGTAATGGTGATAAACGTAAAGCAGTTATAAAAGTTGATTATACACCTATGGAAGCTACAAATGGAAAGATGTCATTTGATGTTGCTGTTGATGCTTGGGATTACAATGCCTACAATAAGGGACCCGATGTAAGCGCAGGTAAAAATAACAAAATAACAGAGGATACCACTGCAATTGACAAGAGGTATCTTGAAGCTAAAAAGCTTCTTGCCGAAGTTAAAGCTGCATATCCCGGTTCTTTTGCAGATCTGCCTGACGAATACAAGGTATCTCAGTCTGACGCGTTCAACAACTCCGAAGCTCAGATGACCTACAAGGATCACATCATTCTCCAAGTTGGCGCTCGTACAAAGGACGCTGTAGACTTCACATTCGCTTATGATTCCGACGCTATCGGCGATCTTGCAGCCGACCTTAACTGCACAGCTGCCGGTCTTGGCACAGACAAACTGGACATCAAGACTCAGGAATCCGCTAACTACGCTATCGACAAGATCGATCAGGCACTTAACAAGGTTTCCCTCGTTCGTGGTACATTCGGCGCTATCCAGAACAGACTGGATCACAAGATCGATAACCTGAACGTAACAGTTGAAAATCTGACCGACGCTGAGTCCAGAATTCGTGATACCAACATGGCAGAAGAAATGATGAACTTCACAAAGAATCAGATCCTCAGCCAGGCATCACAGTCTATGCTCGCACAGGCTAATCAGCTGCCCCAGAGCGTTCTGCAGCTTCTCCAGTGATTTTCACATTAAGAAAATTGCGTAAAGCATAAAGCATAAAAATTCCCCTCGTCCGTCCGGGCGGGGGAAAATTTTTTAGAGTTGATATATTTTTGAAAAAACCGCCGAAAGGCGGTTTTTTCAAAAATCATGGGTCAAGGCTCAGCCTTGCATATATTTTCTGATGATTTCTTCCGGCACGCCGTCTGCTGCCATTTGTGCGAGTAACTTGGCTATGCCGCTTGCTTCGCCTTCTGCTCTGCCGGTTTGAATAGCTTCTTCAAGTTCGGACGCTTTGTCGTGCATGGCTTTTTCACGCATACGGGCAAGCTCTTTTAATTTTTCATTATTATTCATATTATAAAGATCATCTATAGCTCTGTCTAACGCTGACATTTCGGCTGTTCTCAACATCTCAAACTCCTCCTTCTTGGTGGATCTGATAAATTGTAACCACAAGTTTTTTCTGTCGTTCTTATCTATTCCATCTTTTACCTTCTTCAATTCAAAGAAATGTATCTGCATTTTGTCGGAAAGTTTTTTATTGTGTTCAACGTCCCACACGGAAAATTCGGAGTGAACATCTTCATGTTCCCCGAAAAGTACGAAATCCAATATATTTATTGATATGCAGGGACACAGCTTGCTATACGGTTCTCCCTCTTCGAGCTGCGAAGAATACAATTTTGACCAATAGAGAAGCGTCCTGTCAGGGTAATATTTTTCCGAACGCACCTGCATTTCGATATTGACAAGCTGATCGCCTATATCAAGATTCAGATCAAGCCTGTAATATTTTTCATTGATACTTGTCGGCTCGATCTCAGGATTCTTTATGCGTATGTTATGAATTTTCTCTTCCGGAATGTCGAGCATATCCGAAAGAAAAGCTTTTAAAATATCTTTATTGTTTTCGTTTCCGAAAAGCATTTTAAAAACTATGTCCAGCTTTGGAGATAACATTGTTTCGTCTTTTGCCATCTGAATCACCTCTTGAATACTTTTTCAATTATATTATAACACGGTTTTCAGAGAATTGCAATAGGAGAGTTGAGAGTTAAGAGTTGAGAGTTGAGATATTGCAGTAACGCCTATATCTCAACTCTCCACTCTTAACTCTCAACTCTTACAAAAAATTTTCCCCCGCCCATACGGACGAGGGAAATTTTTATGCGTTTTCGATGCTCATTATATCAGTTGATTATTCAACGATAGTAATTGTATAAGTCTGAGTATAGAT
>CANQTP010000160.1 GCA_947626755.1 uncultured Clostridia bacterium | reverse complement strand
GCCATGCGCGGCGTGTCCGCAACTTCGGAAGTCAAGCGTTTCGTGATGAGCGAACTTGAAAAGTATTATGCAGTTCTCGAAAAGCAGCACAAGGAGAAAAAAGAAAATTGAAACTTATCTTGCTGTGCTTGAAGTCCTTTCATTTCTCTGCTGCTCGGAAATTTCTTCTTTCTGTTTTTCCTGTTCCTCTGCCCTACGGATATTTTCAATTTCCGTTTTCGCCTGTTCAAGAAGAATGTCATAATCCGACTTTGCCCTGTCCTCGTAAACTTTCAAATAGGAATGAAACTCTTTCCCCCTTTCTATTGAAACGGAGAGCCTGTTCTCCGTTTTATCAAGCTGTTTTTTCAGATCCGCAAGGACTTCCTTGCGGATATTTTCATCTTCCGGAAAACGCACACCCGCATCTTTTATGTAACTGTACTTTGAAAGTTCCCGAACATCTTTTGCAAGCAAAGGTTTTCGTTCTAAAATCTCAAAATACTTTGGAATATCGCCGATCAGCTTTTCTTCATCTGCAATTTTATGAATGAGGTCTGCTTTCCGATTTTTCAAATCTTCTATTTCATCATCGGCATCGGCAGCGGTTTTCCGAAAATCTTCTGCCGAATCAATTTTATGACTGCTGAGAAAACGCAGCAGCTCGGAAGTTTTCAGCACTTCCCCATATGTGGCACAATGCAGCCGATCCTGTTCAGGTCTGCGGTAAAGTTGGATCTGAATTTGCCTGATACACAAAGCGTACTCCCTTTGAAGTCCTGTGTAACGCAGCACTGCCGCAAGGGGCATTTCCTGATTTTTGTTTGCAATGCGATACTCAAGATGTTCCAACGAATAACCGTCACCCAGACGGTAAGTGCGGATCGCTTTTCTGTCCGGCTTTGCTTTCACCGACAGATACTTGCCCTTGCGGACCGTGTAACCTTGTCTTTCAAGCTCCTTTGCAAGATCGTCAACGCTCAAAACTTTAGGATTTAAAATGATCTCGTCAATATCATCGCACAATTTCTGTTTCCACGATGTCCCCTCTTTTCTCGCCTTATTCTCTCCATACTTGTGTACTGCCTTATACTTTGGCTTTTCGATTATCTCCAGACCGTGAGCAAGAGCGATCTTGTCGGAAATCTCACGGCACATTTTCAGCGTGGTCTTGTTTGCGTGCCAGTGTTTCCCGTCCAGATCGTAAGGCAGCACCGCAAAATGATTGTGGATATGTTGGCGGTCAATGTGTGTTGCACATAGCACCATATGATTTTTCCCAAAAACTTTCTCCGCCCACTCAACGCCGATCCTGTGAGCTTCTTCCGGCGTGACCTCGCCCGGCTTGAAAGATTGAATGTAATGGTGCAGACGAATTTTCTGTTTTTCGGTTTCCGCAGTTTCCGTTTTTATTGACCTTTTGAAAAAACGCTCGTTGGCATACATTTCAAAATTCAGTTTCATGTCCTCGTAGGTTTCGGAAAAATTTTCGGAACAATTCAGTCCCGTGACAAGTGTTTTCTCCGTTTTCTTTGCATTGGCAACATAAGCAAGCAGACGTTTCGGTGCGGAATAGATCGGGATATGTTTGATGATCGGCAAATTTTTCACCTCACGAAATGAAAGTCGGAGAAATTTCAAACAGGTAATTTTTCATCACACTGCGGAAATACTTGAACTCTTCCTGCAAGTCCTCAATGTCTTTTTTGTAAATCGAACCGCTTGCATTTGCAACGGCGGCGATCTGATTCAGGTTGTTGCCGATGGACAGAAACGATCTTTTCATTGCGCCCAATTCTTTGAGATCGTAATATTTCACTTCACCCGAAACTGCCATTGTGCGGATATATTTCCCCACGGGCATTTTCATAAAATCAGCTTTTTTCTTCACAACAGCCAACTCTTCATCATTCAGTTTCACACCGAACCTGTGACGGCGTTTGCTGTATTTTCTTGATATTTTTATTTTTTCTTCCATACACATATCTCCATATCATTTTTATTGGGGGTTCGGGGATTCTCCCCGTCAAATGCCGTCCATAACGGCGTTTGAATCGAAAAAGTGCGCACTTTTTCTACGCTTGCGAGTATCTGCCGACAAACACCTCCCCCTCCCTCTGCCGGACTTTCAACGCATTGAAAAAACAGACATTCAACAGGTTGAATATCACTCCTCGCTGTCGGAGCAAACAGAATACCCCTGCACGATCTTCAGATACACATTGGAATATCTTTCACGCTCCGAACCATCGGAGTTCATCATCGCATCGAGAAAAAATTTTCTCGCTTCGCTGCGATCCGCCCACTCCCGTTTCTGCCCGTGGCATATCGTTATAACGCCGTACTTTTCAAACTCCATTGTCCTCACCTCTTTTACTTTTTTCGCATTTCCCCCGCCGCAAAAAATCCAGAAACGGCTCTTTCGGAACGTGTATCTTTCTTCCGAACCTCACAATGGGAAAATCCATATCCGCTATATGTCTACGGAACGTGCTTAACGAAATTCCCATTGCCCTCGCCGCTTCCGTTGCTGTCAGAAAACTGCGATCAAGTTTTTCGATGTCCTCGATTTTTAAAATTTCCATAACTTGCCCCTTTCACTTTTGGGATTTTTAAAATTTTGCAAAAATCAAATTTTTTAAAATTATCCATTTTTGATTTTTTAAATTTTGAAAAAATTAAACTTTTCAAAAACTCAAATTTTACAAAACTATCATTTTGTGATTTTTCAATTTTTGCCGTTCTTAGTTTTACGGATATTCGGATTTAATGCTTTTCTCAATCTGACGTTTTCAGCTTTTAGCCTAAACACTTCCCGCCGAAGTTCATCAATCTGTGCAGTGAGAAGATTTATCTCTTTTACCGCTGATGATGCAGACATTTCCCTGCTTTTCTCTTTCCGCAAGATCACACGAATTGACAATGCTGTTTTTTCGTCAATGACCTGTTCTCCCTTTTCACTGACCGCTGTTTTCAACCGCAATTCCGGATGGCGGTCAAAGATTTGGAAAAACTCATAACGCTTTATACCGCAAGATTTGCAAAAGTCGCTCAGCAGAATTTTCTTGTCGCTCATAAATTCACTCTCCTTACTCAATAAGTCTGATCCCCGTGTTATATTCAATGCCTGCAAAAACCGAGTTTGTGTAGGTGTAGGCGGCATTGTAAAGGGACGTCAGCAGAAATCGGTCAATACGGCTTATTCGTTCCGGATAGTTAGTGACATTATGCAAAACATACATAACGTGTTCATCGGTCAGTTTGCTAAAGGCAGACTTCGCCGCTTCATCGGAAATGCGTTGTCCACCCACAAAGACATTTCTCTCACCGCTCATAACATCAACGATCAGATCTTTGATCTCCGTGATCATGTTCCTGACCGATTCATCAGGCTGTGACATCAGGCAGTCATAACCGATCTGATCTTCAACAGATTTTTCTATTTTCAATCTATCAATCGTTTCCAAATCTTTCTGCGAAGAGTTTTCGGCTTCAGCGGGCGGATCGAATGATCGATGCTCAATATAACTCTTCTCTGTATTATTTATCTCTATATAATTAGATTCGGAATTTCCGACTTCATGAATTCGGTTTTTCGGAATGATTGAAGTCTGTTTTTCCGAATCCTTGAATTCGGATTTTCCGACTTCTTGATTTTTCGGCGTTTGCGGCTGTTCTGTTTCGTCAGACTGCTCATCTTTCACCACGAAATTTTTTACATATATAATAGTAGGCTGCCCCATTCC
>CANQTP010000159.1 GCA_947626755.1 uncultured Clostridia bacterium | reverse complement strand
ATCCATGGGGATTACCTCCTGTACTTTCTTTGTTAATTATATTATACCACAAGTTTTTGCGGATTGCAAGAGAAAAAAAGAAAAAGCGGACGTGAAATCTTTCTCGTCCGCAATTATATTATTCATCAACGTATACAAGCCATTGCTGATTTTCGTCATATGTCCATTTCTTTACTACTGCCTTGCCGTTTTCAGATAATGTTACAGCCTTTTCGGGAGCATTAACAGGGAAAATACCATAAGCAGGAGTAGTTCTGCCTGTTACACATTCAAGATAAAATTCATTGCTTCCATTTGACGTGATATAGTTGCTTGATTTATTTTTAGGAGAAACAGATATTATTGTTTTTCCGTTTCCATCTTCGATCAGTTCTCTCACAATAAATTTTGTTGAACCAGCACATTTCCAATAATCACCTGATATACTCTTAATGCTGATAATATCCCCTTTTGACAGCTCTTTTTTTCCGTTGTAGTCAAAAGTTTTTTCTATATCCATTTTGGATGATAAAATATTATATTTTGAAGCGGACTTGTAATCAACATTATAATTTGTAAGGTCATGAGGAAGTATATAGCTTTCAGGCATAAAATCCGAATAGTCAACAAGTATCATATCGTTATCATCATCAACAAGATAAAAACAACCTCCCCAATCACAATGGTAATTAAAATTCTCGCTTTCATCTATCCAAACTAAAGCAAATTTATCTCCATTTTTGATTCTTTCAGTTATTTCTTCATTAAAATATATAAATTTATCAAGTATAAGCGTTTTGTAATATGTAAAATTTGCTATGCCTACTAATCCGTCATCGCAAAATACGGCACTTGCTAATATATGTGATTCTGGTTTATCGCTATCGTATTTATATTGAGGTATTATAAATGAGTGACTGAAACTTATTTTACCGGAATGTATGGGTGTGATTGATTCATTTACCGTAGCATTTATATGTTTTATGTTACTCAGATCTTCAGCGGTAAAATTTTTCTTAAATTCGGCGGGCATTGTAGCATTGACGTTTAATATGCTACATAAATTGACAATCGTAACCGCCATTGTCACAATTAAAAAAATTAAATATTTAGTTTTCATTTTAAGTTCTCCTTTTTATCGGACAATGGCAGTTACAGTTTCAAAAGTTTTATGACAATGTTCCGTTCAAGGTTATAGTACCGCTCCATTGATAAAGTGTACCATCATTACCATTAAAATATGTTTTTTTACTGTCATAATCTATGCATGAGATCTTACCGTTCTGTGTATTCATTATATATACTCCAGTAACTAATCCATTGGTTCTTTCATACCCCATAAGTGCTACAGCGTGATCGTAATCGTCAGGATCATCAATATTTGTCCCATAAATGAATACAGGTAAATCATCTCTTATGTTATTCATTATTTGAGAGCCGGAAATTTGTGAAGTTTTTTTCTCAGGAGAGTAGTCACTGTTATCATCTTTGAAAAGGTAAGTAAAAATATAGTCAATTGTGTTATAAGCCTCTGTCAAAGTCGCACCATGCTCCGTATCAATTTTTCCGTTAGTTACAACATACGCACCATACACGTCCCCAATTGTTATTGTGCTATCTAATTTGTATCTTGCCATAGATAGGATTACATATGCCCAACAAGTATCGCCAACTTGTGTTAAACATGGATAATTCTTTAACTCCTTGATATAAGCAGATTCTGTAGCTGAATTATACCAGTTTGTAAGCCTTTTTGTATCAGATGAGAAGATAGTATCAGAGATAACGTTGTTGTAATCATCAACCTCATCAAACGACAGCGTATAATCCTCAACAGTTGTCTCATTTTCCACTGCTAAGACTTCTGTAGTACCGTCTGTTTCAACGGTATATACATTACCTGATTCATCAGCTACAAGTGCAAATTCTACTGATTCAGCCTTTTTAGCATTCAGTTCATCAGCAATGCCCTCAGAAGCTGAAAAATGGTAGTCGCCATCTATTTTGGTAGCGGAAATTATTCCTACAATGTTATCTTCACTTATTACAGGGAAGAAAACATTGTCATTGCCTGATCCTACGCTCATATCAGAATTTATTGTTGCAATACTGTAAGGTTCTCCGATAACAGCATTGTACATATCGCCATCTATTCCCATAAGCTCAGAATTGTTTATGATTGCATTTGCACAATTTCTGAAACCATCATCTTTAAGAATCTCCGCTGTTTCAATATTTGGAGTTGATGTGGTAAAACTGGGATTATCAACTGCACTTGCACTCAGTCCACCTATCATGCTCATAGCCATAGTAGCTGTCATTGCCGAAGCCATAAGTTTTCTCGTAAATTTTTTCATTATAATTCCTCACTTTCTGAATGTGAGGAGAAAAAACGTTATGTCACTCCTGATGTAATTTTATAGTGCGTCTAATCTGTGTTAAAAAATACGTTACTTGATCCGTTTGTAAATTCTCCAAACAAATATTTTTTGTTGTTAAAATTGCCGAAAAAGTTGTTAAAAATTCATTATAATACAATCAAATTAACCAACACCTTTCTTAAAAATTCCCACCGTGGGAATTTTTTAATCTATCCAAACGCTGTTGGAAGTGTTGTTCACGCTTTGAGAAGTGCCGAACAATCCGCTTTCCTTTGCGTAATGGTTAAGAGTTACACGGTAATAATAACCGCCTTTAACAGTTATTTCATATCTATCAAGAGGATAACTAATACTGTCTGATTTCAATAAATCATCTATCTCTTTTTCAGTGTGCCAATTAGTTTTATCTGAACTGTATTCGATAGAAATATCTTTATATCCGATTGACTTCATTTTAAGAACACTTTCTGTTGTACCCGAAAGTTTTATTGCTTTATTGGAAGCAGAAACAGATAAATAGTATCTACATATTAAACCTGCTGCTCGTGTCTGTTCGGTATCAGATGTTGTGGCAATTTCAACAGGTGTTTTAGAAACTGCTTTTACAGGCATTGTTGGTACACTATATGTCAATAATCCCACAACAACTAATGTAAAAAATCGTTTTATCATAAATTCCTCCAATTATTGTATAGAATCAACAATTTTTTCACATTCTTCGTAAGGAACGTTATCAGCGAATATGAAAAATTCTGTTTTGTTTTTTTGATACACTATTGTATATTGATCATCTTCTTTTGAAACAATTGCCGGTGAACCATTGACTTCTATCTCTGAAATGTTGTAGCTGTCACTTGGAATCCCGATCTCTGGAATTTCATCATAATATTTTGTGTATGTCAAACAAACAACCATTTTACCATTTTCAAAAATAAAGCGTACTGTTTGTCCAACATCTCCATTATTATATGCTTCAATTTCCGTCAAATCAAATCCCTCCGGAATATAATGCGGAGTTTCAAATTCAATATCATATTCAGCAAGTTTAGCAATGAAACCATACGGATCATCTTCGGAAGTAGACAATTCAACAATGTCCTGTTGTTCCTCGTTGAAGTCTACTGAAAATCCGCCTTTTGTGAATTTTACAATAGCCGAAAAAATATTCATGTTCCAAGCGTAAGCCGAGTAAGCGTTAAGTCCTAAAACAAGAACAAGAGAAGCACAAACAGCAGTCAGCCATTTTGGAGAAACTATTCTCTTATGACTTATTGTTGTTTTACGTTTAAGTTCTGCGATCTCATCGGGAATGTTAATTTTGTCCGATGTTCCCTCTTGCTCAGCAATCAGCTTTGCAAGCTCATCAACAAGTCCATAGTCCGGATTCTTTTTCGCACATTCTTTTTCAAACTGTGTGCGAAGTTC
>CANQTP010000158.1 GCA_947626755.1 uncultured Clostridia bacterium | reverse complement strand
CAGCCCCTTGCTATCCGGGGATGCTGGCCGCCTGTCCAGCAGATAATACCTCTGCCGCCATACATCCCGGTACGCCGCCGCCAGATTGTCCTGCGCCACCGCCGCTCGGTAATCCTTCAGCTTCAGCCCGGCCTGCATGACTTGGCCGCCCTTATCCCGGTAGACGTGAGTCACCTTGCCCTTGCGTATGTCTGCCAGCATCACCCGGCGCATGATCGATTCGGATACTTCCGGGAAACGCTGGCGGTACTCCTTGAATAGCCTGTTCTGCTCCCTCACCACCTCATTCTTCTCCCGTATCTCCGGGGCGTTCCTGCCCTTGCCCTCGTGGTACTCATGGAAAGGGTCGGGCGGCACGATCTC
Organism: uncultured Clostridia bacterium; assembly: GCA_947626755.1. Classification (GTDB taxonomy): domain Bacteria; phylum Bacillota; class Clostridia; order Oscillospirales; family Ruminococcaceae; genus RGIG8773. Next base: position 3,461 of record CANQTP010000158.1, on the reverse strand, counting down.
CACCCCATAGGCACGTAACTGCTCCACCAGAGCCGCCTTGACCTCACGCAACCATGACCGGGATTTGTAACGTTTGTCCTTGGCCGTGAACTCCCCCTTGCTCTCCCCCTTGCGGTGTATCGGCGGCCAGCCCTGCGCCCGGTCTGCTTTCCTTCTCGCCACCTTGCCCTCATAAGTCAGATACACGTCACGGTCATATACGCCGGCTTCTTTCGTCCGGGTGCGCTCCGAGAATATGACGTGTATATGCAGGTTGCTCCGGGAATGGTTCCAATGGACAGCCCACTGCATATCCGTCTTTTTCCCGGCGGCCACCTCTGCCAGCTTCTGCGCCCTTGCGGCCAATTCATCGGGCGGGAGTTTTGCCCAGGCATTCGGGAGCGCAACCACCAATTCCCGCCCTTCCCAGTTGGCCTTGTCCGTCCGCTGGTTGAACTGCTCATATACGTGATACGGTGTCCAGTCCACGGCTTCGGACTTTGCCAGAATTTCCTCCTGCTTGCGAACATCGGTGATATACTTCCCCCTTCCCCCGATGTTCCCCAGCTTCGTCATCCTTGCAAATCCCTTCATCCTTGCCCTGTCCTCCTTCCTTCTCTCTAATCGCCCCCACCTGTTACCTACCCCCATTATAGCCCTCGGCGATTGAGAGCGCAATACACCCTTTCGCAAATTTCGCTTCGCTCAATTTGCAAAAGGGCATTGCGCCGGGGGATGCTCCCCCTGGACCCCGGCCGCCCCGGCTTGCCCCCACGTCAAGAACCGGGTAGTATTTTCCGGCGAAGGACATGCCGGAAAATCTCCACCCTACGCCTGGCGGCGTTTCTTGACCCGGGAGCATTCTGCCGCCCATGGGCTACGCCGCAAACGGGAACTGGTGAAGGACACCAGCCCCCGCCTGCGCTCCGCTCATTGTACGGCAGAACCGCCGCCGCTACTTCCCCACTGGCCGGGGAAGTAAGACCGTGGGCGTTCCCCCCACACCCCCCGCCGCTCCAAGAACTGGCAAGGGGCGGCCACCTTCCAGCTTATTCCTTCGCCACCAATAACTCCGGCGTGGCCACGCCGGAGTGAATCCGTTCTGAAGGAAAAAACTGCGGCCGCCGTATGCTCCATATCTGGACAAGGGCGAGGAAGTGGCCGGATTCGACAAATCCCGACAAATTCCGACATTCCTCACCGTGAGGGCGGCCAGTTGGTTACGGGGAGCGATAAAGAAAAATAGCCGGGGCGCAAGCCCTTCAAACTCAATACCCCGGCCAGCCAGTAATACAAGACAGAGAGAAAATTTCCGTAGAAAAATGCCATAGAACCATTGATATTACTTGATTTTCTGGTATTTTGGCTATTCATGCAGGACGTGATTACTATTCATGCAGGACGTGATTACTATTCATGCGTGGCATGATTTCTATTCATCAAAAATAGATGAAAAAATGGTATTGACATCGAAAAAACATTCATGTATAATAGATGAAAAGTAATCACCAAAAGGAGTGAAAAAAACATGCCGAAAATTAATCAATCTGTAGAAACAATGGTCATTGATGAAGCGGGAAAAATCCGTAGCGGGAGAGTCAATAGAACCCTTTCATGGGGCGCAGAACCAGCTTTCATCAAGTTATATTTGCAAGATGTATTATATCTCTCCGATGTTCCTAAGAAGCATGGACAAGTTCTCTGCGAACTCTTGAAAAGGGCTACCTATGCCGGGGAAAAGGACGGTATGCAGGTAATCATAAATAGCTATGTCAAGAATTGCATAAAGGATAATCTGGGGCTTAAAAACGTGGGTTCTGTCAGCAATGCCATAACCGACCTTGTAAAAGGCAAGGTTCTGTATAGAGTAGGCACAGGGGCTTACAATTTCAACACTTATCTATTCGGGAAAGGCGATTGGCAAGACATAGCCAGACTACGGCTTGAGATTAATTATGACGATATTAAGGGCAAGACATTCAGAGCCGTATGCGAATACAAAGAGGACAAAAACGGCCAGTTAAGTATAGACATGGATTCATTACTTCCCACGGGAACAGAGGGTTAAAATTATGACCAGAGCGCAGAGCGACATTAAGCGATACATCGAAACACAGTTTGCTGGGGGCTACCAGCTTACGCCGATCGGCGACTACACGCTGGAACTTGAGGACATGACCGGGGATACCATGCGCTTCTCCATGAACCTTTTCGGGGACATTATAGACGCAGACACCAAACAGATCCTCGCAGAGAGCGACCTGCCCCATGACCTATGCAGGATCTCGACCACCGCCAGACCGCAGGAGTGGACTACTCTGCCATATAGGGGGCGGCCATGAGCAACGTGCAGATACCAGCAGAGTTATATATAGCCATCGTCCGCTACTTCCTCATACCGCCAGAGGACGAGGACACACTCAATACGCTATGGAACACCATCACCAGCGGCCTTAATGAGAAGCTGGAAGCGCAAGTGCGGCGGGAGTTGTTCACGAAGTACAAGAGGGCGGCCACGCCAGAGGAACGGGAACAGGCCAGAGTGGCATACCTCGACCATATCGGCATGAGGGAGAGTTTCCGTTCCGACAAGCCACCAGAGCCGCCCATGTAGATATGTCTTGAGAGTGCGGACATGTTACAGAAAAATCCGGATTTTTGCATTTTCAGCACATTGCACAAGCGAGAATGCAAAAAATCCGGATTTTAAGGTTCTGCAGGAGCCCGATCAGCCCCCGGCCAGAGCTGGCGCCAGCAAGCTGCAGCTGGCCGCCATTGTGCAAGTTGTATAATTCCCCTTTTGCCGCTTGCTTACCTATCCCGCCCGGTATCCCTATGACGTGGCCGGGTAAGCTGCTGCTGGGCGACCAGCTGCTCCTGCCGGGAGGGTAGGGCTTGCCGCCGCACATCTTCCACGGCCAGCCGGGTCTGTAGTGTTATGGACATATCCGGGCCGGACATGCCTGTACACTCCCGTTTTAGCCGTTCCACGGCCATTTCCCGGCCATCCGCTGGAATATCCGCACAGGCGGCCTTAAACCGCTCCACGGCCTTCTGAAAGGCTTCTGGCGAGCCTTCCGGCAGACCTTCCGGCCTAAGCCCCCGCCGCACATCATCGGCCTTCCATTCCGCATTGTTCAGAGCCTTCTCCGCCGCCTTAATGTACTGCTCATGGTCATGGATAGACGGCACATAGCCAGGCGTTTCCGTATACGGCGCAAGCACGGCGGCGGCGGCCTCGTAGCGTGCCGTGGCGGCATCCATCGCCCTGTCCTGCTCTGCCTTGCCCTTGCGGTCGAAAAAGCCCATTCCAGCCTTGCGCTCCAGAGCCGCCCTATAATCGGCGTAGGCCTGCTTCATGGTGTCCACCTGCGGGCGTAGCTGGCCGGGGAGAGCCAGAGCCGCCAGCCCCTTGCTATCCGGGGATGCTGGCCGCCTGTCCAGCAGATAATACCTCTGCCGCCATACATCCCGGTACGCCG
>CANQTP010000157.1 GCA_947626755.1 uncultured Clostridia bacterium | reverse complement strand
CTCCTCTTTTGTAAACGTCATTCAAGCAATGTGTTTACTGCTTTCCAAATACTTAAATCGCAAAACATTCGGTTTGCAATTTTGATTAAAAATATGTTTTTTTCGGTTTATGCGACTTATGCAATTTTTGAAATATACTGCTTACTTCAAAATATGGATTTTCAAAGAAATGCAATAACTTCATGGTTTTAAGGTTTTGGTGTTTTTGAGGATCTTGAAAAGTTCCTTGTTTTCAAGTTCTGCGATTTTAGCGTTATTATAATCTATTCATTATTTTGTCCTCGCGGTTCAGAAACGTATATGCCATTGAACTTGAAAATCCGAAACTCTACAAATTCTCCGCTGTGAACATCTCGGGAATGTTACTTATTTCAAGAATGACGTCAAATTCATTAAATCGGCACTAATTTCTGACGTCTATCAGCATAATTTCATTATACAACGAAGTGCGGCATTTGTAATTGACGTCATTTAGACGTGAAATAGACGTCAAATGCCGAAAAAATGACGCCGCTTTCTTGAAAGTGACGTCACTGAGTGAATATTTGTTTGATTTTGTATGGCATTCTTGCCAAATGATACGCGTTATATTATGAGATTATCTTCTTCCGATAGTCCCTATATCTGTTTTCTACTGTGTTGAATATGTTTTTCAACCTTGTGGAATAATCTGCCGTTCAACTTGGGAGAATAACTGCATTTTCTTAGCAAGCATAGATTTTGTGGGGACAAAATCGGAGCGCTAAAAATATATGCCATAAGTAGGATATTAATTCCAATATATAGGATTGAATCAAGTGGGAATATTCCCCAACTCCTCGTTTTGCAAAAATTCTACTATCCCCACGTTCAGCACTCCGGTTTCATCATACCATTTTTTGCGTATGTCCTTGCGGACAATTATCTTTGGAAAAGAATCCCCTGTAAGCGAAAACGGACGAAGTTCCTGTTCGGTCTTACTGTCATCGGGAAGAGAAAACGCCGATTGGATATAGATTTTCTTTCCGCCCTTTGATGCGACAAAGTCTATCTCTCTCGGAACTTTTGAATAACTTCCGCTTTGATTTTTTTCGTTTGAAAAAACTACTCCTACATCGACCGAAAAACTGCGGATAATAAGTTCGTTATAGATAATGTTTTCCATTATATGAGTCATTTCCTGCTGACGAAAACCGATGCGGGTATTCCTCAGACCTATGTCCTCACAATAATATTTATAGGGATATTCAAAATATTTGCGTCCTTTTACATCGTAACGCTTTGCCTCGCTGAACAGGAATGAATCCTCTAAATGATCTATATATGCCGAAATAGTATTCTGCGATATGCTTTCGCCTGTTTGGGTGCGTAGAGTATCGGCAATCTTTTTAGGATTAGTAAGTGAACCGACAGAGGAACAAAGCAAGTTCAGAAGCTGACTGAGAATATCTTCACGCTCAATTTTCTTGCGTTCAACAATATCTTTTATATATACTTCCGAAATAAGCGAAGAAAGATAATTTGTTTTTGCAGTATCGTTCGGACGTGACAGAACAAGCGGCATACCGCCATAAAAAGCATATTCTTCAAATGCGTCCTCCTTGTCACCGCCAACTGCCGAATAATATTCCGAAAAGCTGAGAGGGTGTACACGTATCTCATCGCTTCGTCCGCGAAATTCCGTAAGAATATCTTTGGAAAGCATTTTTGAATTGCTGCCGGTCACATATACATCGAGATTGTCAAGTGACCGCAGGTCATTCAAAGCATCGTAGAAAGTTATTTTCTTACCGTCCGGATTGTAAGGATTTCTGACTTCATCGGACATCTGTATTTCGTCAATAAAAAGATAAAACTGCTCGGTCTTCCCCTCTGCCCTGCTGCGGACATACTCTGTCAATGCAAGCGGATCGCGGTACTTTATATCCTTGGTAAGATCAAGTTCTATGGAAATTATATTTTTGGGCGAAATATTTTGTTTAAACAGGTAGTTTTTGAATAGCACATTCAGCAGATAAGACTTGCCGCATCGGCGAATGCCGGTTATGACTTTTACCTGACCGTCCCACATAAAATCAATTATCTGCTGTAAATATCTGTCTCTTTTTATCTCCATATCATCACCTCATTGAAAACTATGGCGAGTTTAGCGTTTCTTTTCATTATTATACCACATTTCATGCAGGATAGTCAATAGTTTTATTGAAAAGTTTTGCGAGTTTTAAAGTAAGTTTTCAGCAAGTCAAGCCGCACAACTGTTTGTAAATATTTCAAAAGCAAGACTTTGTTTGAAACGTTATAGAAAAGATGCCTATAATTCCGCTTATACCTATTGTGAGCAGATCGGCAAGGAAATACGGGATATTTCCGATGAGATCCCCTTTGATATTCCCGATAGTTGGGAGTGGTGCAGGCTGAAAAATATTTCAGTTCTTATTACTAAAGGGACTACCCCAAGGGGTGGAAATGTAGCTTATCTTAACCAAGGAATAGGTTTTTTAAGAGCTGAAAATGTCGCAGGTATGGATAAATTAGATACGTCTAAAATGAATTATATTGATAATGAAACACATAACAACTTTTTAAAAAGATCTATTTTATGCGAAAATGATTTGTTAATTACAATAGCTGGTACATTAGGCAGAACTGCAATTGTTCGCAAAGAAGATCTTCCTCTAAATGCAAATCAAGCAGTATCAATTGTACGCTTAGTCAATTCTTTTGAATATGATTTAATGTATTTAATTATTGCATTAAACGCACCAAAAATACAAAAATTACTTACTGAACAGAAAAAAATTACTGCTATTCCAAACTTGACATTAGAAATAATATCAGATTGTTTTATCCCCCTCCCACCCCTTGCCGAACAAAAACGCATAGTAGCAAAAATAAAAGAACTTCTCCCGTACATAGAACAGTACGAAAAGTCCGAAACACAGCTTTCCGCGCTGAATGAAACATTTCCCGAAATGCTGAAAAAGTCTATCCTGCAGGAAGCCGTACAGGGCAAACTCGTTCCGCAGGATCCGTCCGATGAACCTGCAGGCGTTCTCCTTGAACGCATAAAAGCCGAAAAACAGCGGCTCATCAAAGATGGCAAGATCAAAAAGGACAAGCACGAATCGGTCATTTTTACAAGAGATAAAATCCCTTATGAGATCACAGACGGCAAAGAACGCTGTATCGCCGATGAAGTGCCGTTTGATATTCCGGAGAGTTGGGAGTGGTGCAGGCTGGGAAGTATTCTTTTTAAACTTACAGACGGTACACATTCTACGCCTAAATACATTGAAAACGGTATACCTTTCATTTCGGTAAAAGATGTAAGCACCGGAAAATTAGACTTTTCTAACTGCAAATTCATTTCCGAAAATGAACATAACGAATTATATGAAAGGTGCGATCCTGAATACGGCGATATTTTATTAACAAAAGTAGGTACAACGGGAATACCTGTTGTAGTAGATACAAACGAAAAATTCAGTCTTTTTGTAAGTGTTGCATTACTGAAATTTGATCAGAGCCTGATTTACAATAAATACCTGCTGCATTTGATAAATTCGCCTTTGGTACAAAAACAAGCTGCCGAAAATACCAAGGGAGTCGGAAACAAAAACTGGGTAATGCGGGATATAGCAAATACACTGATAGCTATTCCTCCAATAAAAGAGCAGCACCGCATAGTCGCAAAAATAGAAGAACTTATGCAATACTGCGACAAGTTATAAAAATCGGGCATACTCTCAGAGTGAGGGTATGCCCCAAAGAAAGTTAATATAAAAGTACCCGTCAAAAGATCCCCGCCTTTACAAAATTCCATCCTTGTAGTAAAATAGGAAGCAGAAAAAATACAGGG
>CANQTP010000156.1 GCA_947626755.1 uncultured Clostridia bacterium | reverse complement strand
CCGAGTGAAGACGGTTACATACAATTGATAATAAACCTTGAAGCGCAGAACGCCAACAGACCGGGGTACAGTATTCTAAAAAGAGCACTGTATTACTGTTCAAGAATGATATCCGACCAGTATGGCACGGTATTTACCGGTTCTGACTACGGAAAAATACGCAAAGCCTATTCCATATGGGTATGTTTACACCCGAATAAAGCATACACGGACACCATTGCACGTTTCAGCGTGAAAAAGGAGCTAATTCACGGAGAAACACGGCTTACACTTGAAGAAGAAACAAAAGAGCAGAAAAATTACGACCTTATCAACATGACGATCGTGGGTTTAAAAGATTTTGATTCGGCAGCGCAGTCGGAACACCCGCTGATACGAATGCTGAGTCTTATCTTTACGCAAGAACTGACCGCCGGGCAGAAAAAGGAACTGCTCGAAAATGATTATAACATACAAATGACCGAGAATGTAGAGGAGGCGTTTGAAGATATGTGTGATTTTAGTACAGGATTTTATCAAGATGGGCTTAATAAAGGCGTTAAACGTGGCATTGACATTGGCGTTGAACGTGGTATTGGTATCGGCAAACTGGAAGAACAATCCAATACCATCAAAAAGCTGCTGCTTCATAAGCTTGATCCAATACAAATCTCTTCACTTCTTGAAATTCCTCTTGATGAAGTAGAGAAGGTCAAACGGAGTATCGCTCAGAATTGATAATCAATCGAATAATTTTAACACAGCAGCAAAAATCTGCTGACTTCCCTATTCAGAAAATCAGCAGATCATGGTTTAATATATTAGCAGAAGCATTCATAAGTCTGTCCTTTATTTGTCCTTTAAAGATACGAAAAGTTACTGAAAACTTTGATAAAGTACGAAAACTCGAATGCTTTCAAACCACGTAAAATAGGCATTTTCCCAAAGTTACGATAAGTTATGAAATTACAAAAATTCAATTCGATTCCCGTACGGGTCACCAGCCTAATTCTCAGCAAATCGCGTAGGTACGCGGTTTGCTGATTTTGTTTTTACCCTAAAAACAGGCTTTGGGACTTATATGGGACTTATTTTATCTTTCCGTAACTTATCCTGTCTTGTGCATAACGATATTTACGTCATTCTTTTTGGTAAAACTAAGCGCATTTGCAACGGCGTCCGCGGCTTTTATCTGATTTTCTCGGAACATATGACTGTACAGGTTCAAAGTCGTTGATACCTGCGAGTGTCCTAATATTCCCGACACCGTGGTCGGATCTATCCCTGCTCCGATCAAAAGACTGGTATGCAAGTGCCGGAATTGATGTATTCCATAAAATGGGAATTTGTTTTTCTCACAAAATTCTTTTAACCAGCCGTATGGCGTTTGCGGATTCATGGGCTGTCCGTCCCATTTTACAAAAAGCCTGTCGTTTTCGTGCCACTTGTCCCCTACTTCGGCTTTTTCTTGGTCTTGCTCTGCTTTGTATGTTCTTAGAAGTTCCACTATTTCCATTGGTACTTTCACATATCTTACAGAGCTTTCTGTTTTTGTGGTGTCCGTGTAAATTCCCCGCGATTTGGTATAGTTGGACGTCCTCTGAACGTGTATTACTCCCGTCTGAAAATCAATGTCTTTCCACTCCAAACCCAACATTTCTCCGCGTCTTAATCCGCTGTAAATATCCAGAATGAAAAACGCCTGATATTTAAGCGGTGCTGTTTTCAGAAGTTCAAAGAATTCCTCCGTTTCTTCAATTGTGAGAATTTTTCTCTCTTTCTTTGAACCTTTTGGAATCGACACTCGTCTGCAAGGATTATCACTTAGCATATCCATTTTTACCGCAAAATCAATTACCGTTGAAATGAACGAAAGATAATGGACCATTGTTTTTCTTGATAACGCTTTACCGGTTCTTTCGTTTACGCCGTCCTTTGCAAGACTGTTGATAAACTTCTGTATCTCGCGCGTTGTAAGTTTGTCAAGACGAATATGACCGATAGCGGCGTATACACGCTTTGTCAATTGTCTTTGCCTTGTGTAAGTCGTGCTTTTAAGATTTAACTTTGCATAATCCTCAAACCACTCTTCGGCAAAAGTTTCAAATTTGACAGCAGAAACAATCTGTCCTTTTTTGCAATCCTCCTCAAAGAGAACAGCTTGCCTTTGCAATTCTTTTTCGATTTGCTTTTCCGTCATATTGGGTTCGGGAGTCCAAGTCATTTTCTGAGTAACTTGTTTTCCGTCTGCTTTGTAACCGCAGGATACTTTTATTCTGTAAGAGTTTCCTCTTTTTTCGATAGATGCCATTCAGGTCAACCTCCTTAATCTGACCATTGGCATATTTCTGCACTTCTATTATACTGCTTCTTCGTTGTAAAGTCAAGAAGTTTTTTGAAATATGTCAAAATTTTGGGTTAAACTTATGCTGATTTGTTCAACAGATCAAACAACGCCGATTTGCTGATAAGTATTTTTCCGCGCTTGCCCTGTCCCGTCCGAATGAACGGGACTTTATTTTGTGCTACAAGCTGTCGGATAGTGTGTTCAGAAATACCTTTTACCACTTCTGTACATTCCTTGATAGTAAGCATTTCAAGAGGTTTGCTTTCAAAATGGGTTTCCTGCGGTTCATTATCTGAAATGAGCCGCGAAAGCAGTTCCTTTATCTTTTCAGCTATTTCTCTTTTTTCCGTGATTGTCATAAATGTTTCTCCTTTCATCTTTCGTAATAATTTCTGTTTTGTTTTTACCGAAAATCCAAGTCATTAGTATTTTGAAAATTGAATTTTTCACCTTAAAGCAAAATTTTGCGTTTCAGCGGTTTAAGATAATTTCTTATCATATTATCCAGAAAGCCGAAAGAAGTTTTCAAATCTTCAATGTCTTTTGCATAAATCGACTGCGTGGAGTTTGCAACTTTTGCAATTTGGTTTATTTCGTTTCCGATACGATTGAACGAGATCAGAAAACTGTTGATAGGCTTGGTGTCAAAAATATTTATCGTTCCTTGAACGGCAATATCGCGGATAAATGTTCCTGTCCGCTTGCCGCATTTCTCCACACGTCTGCAAACTATCTCCCATTCCTGCGGAGAAAAATATACTGCTTTCTGTTTATTGCCTTTCTTTGTCGGCATAATTATCGTTCCTTTCTTTTGTGTGTTGTAGGTCTTAGGGAAACTTCCCTAAATTTTGAAAAGTCATATGACTTTTCTGCGCTTGCTATATGAAAGAATCTCTCTTTTGTAAACATCATTCAAGCAATGTGTTTACATAGTTCAAAACGCTTAAATTACAAAACATTCGGTTTGCAATTTTGATCAAAAATATGTTTTTTCGGTTTATGCGACTTCTGCAATTTTTGAAATCTACCGCTTAATTCAAAATATGGATTTTCAAAGAAATACAATAACTTCATGTTTTAAGGTTTTGACGTTTTTGAGGATTTTGAAAAGCTCTTATTTTTCCAGTTACGCGATTTTGGCGTTATTGTCCGAAATACGCTTTTCAATTTCCTTGGACTTTTTCCTTGCGGCGGTCTGCTGTTCAAGAAGTTTTTTCTGCTGATCGTAACATTCTTTCAGCCTGTCCGTATCGGAGCGTTTGGGTTTTGGCGGTTTTGTCGGCTCCTGCGGAATAGCGGTTGTTGATAAGATTTCCGTGTTCATCGTTCGTTCCTCCCTTTGGTTTTTTCGTCTTTGCTTGTTTCTCTGCTATCAAGCCATTCGAAAAATTTATCCCTCTGAATAAATTTCCGACTGCCGATCTTCACAACGGGGACATCATCACGGTCAAGTATGTTGTACGCCATATTCCTTGTAAACCCCATTGTCTGAATTTCGTTCGCCGATAACATCATCGGCAGATTTTCTTTGCTGTTCATTTTCAGCACCTCCGTTTT
>CANQTP010000155.1 GCA_947626755.1 uncultured Clostridia bacterium | reverse complement strand
CGTCAAAAATCTAAATCCCGTGAATTGCCTTTTTCTGTTCTTGACTTCTTATAATATGCTCGGTTTAGCCACACCTAAAAATTATTTTTGGATCATTTATTATACTGCGGCAAATGCACGCTCTTTGCAGCTGTCCGCCCGACACTTCATTTATATCATTTTCCGCAATTTCTGCAATGCCAAGACGTTTCATAAGTTCTCGTCCGCGCTGTTCAATTGCTTTGTTACTCTCTTTCTTTTTTGAGGACTTAACCGCCGGAAGAATAATATTGTCAAGTACGGAGAGATTTTTCATCATATACATTTGCTGAAAAATAAATCCCATATCTTCCAGACGCATTTTTGCAAGTTCATTTTCGTGCATACCTGATAAATTCTTACCGTTAAAAAATACATCTCCTGCGGTCATTTTATCCATTCCCGAAACGGTGTAGAGAAGTGTGGATTTTCCCGAACCCGACGGTCCCATGACGCCTGTCATTTCTCCGTCATTTACTGAAAAACTCACGTTTCTTAACACATTGTTCTGCCTTTTGTTGACGATATATGTTTTGCAAAGATCTCTTATTTCAAGTACGGTATTCATAAAAATTTCCTCCATTTATTCAATATTTGCCGTATCGGACGCTTTGATCGTATTCATATAAATTGCCGTCAGAAACGAGCTTACAGCGACTGTTGCCGTTATGATAAGCGGATAGATGACAAATTGCTCTACAACATTGAATTGATATTCAATACCGCCTGTTGCGCCCATTGTTGAGAAAATCGGGTCAATACATAACATCAACAGCGGCACGCATAGTCCTACTGCAATCAGTTGTGCTAAAATTACTGAAATTAAAAATCTTCCTGTATGTTGTGCCATAATTGCACCGCTTTTAAATCCAATAGCTTTCATCAAGGCAATCTCGGCTTTTTCTTTTGAAATAAACGAACGCTCCATTAAAACTGCAATCAAAATAATGACAATTAAAGAGATGGCAAGCACAAAATCCCTCACGCTTTTAATTGTGTCGGAAACGCCTGTTATAGCATTGATAAATCCGCGTGTATCATAAATATTTTTGTTGTTGTCAAAAATATCTTTTAATTTTTCTATACGTTCGGAAATCATTTCTTCATCGGGATTATCGTCAAAGTTGATCTGATACCCGACAGCACCCGTCATCAATTCATTGGGAATTTCAAATTCCTCACAGAATCTGCCGACATTTCCCGTCTGCATGATACTTTGAAAAAGTGCGGTAAGAATAAATTCTTTGTCCTCACCGTCAATGCCTATTGTCAGAGTGTCACCGATTTTTACGCCCATTTTTTCAGCAATGACTTCCGTCAGTGCAATTTCGTTTTCATAAATCGGTGCAGTACCCTCCGTGTATGTGTAATCAGTGGTTTCGGTATCGTCACACCAGACAAAATTCATCTTGTATTTTTTGCCGTTTGCCGTGACTGACAAATTATACCATTCCTCTATGTAAACAGACGCAGGCATATTATTTTCTGCAAGTATATTGGAAATTTCCTGTTTGGTTTCATCGATATTCTTTGCACCCGATATAACGTCCGTAATTCTTTTTGAATCTATAAAATAAACATCGCTTTTTGTAATGCCGAGTAATTTCAGCATTTTTTCACTGCCGAGAGTGTTCGCTGAAACAGACAGCACCATGACAAAAACTGTACATATTGCGAAAATTGCTGTAATAATAGAAAACTGTTTCGGCTGGCTGAATACGTCATTTAGCGCAAGAAATGCAGTGCTTTTCAATTTTGTTTTGCCGAGGTGCAGAATGCTTTTTTTATGGAAACGTTCACCTGTCTGCCCACTTCTCACCGCATCAATCGGAGAAAGTTTTTTGATTTTCCCCGTACAATTCCAACTGAAAAACAGTATTATGACGACTACTGCTATACAACATAAAATGCCAATAACAGCGGAATTTTGATTTTCCAGAACCATATTTTCGCTGACGCTTTTTATCAGTATTTTTCCGAACGGAATGTTCAGAAAATATCCGACGACCGCTCCGACAAAAGCGATGCAGAAATATTTTGCAAGATACAATAGGCGTATTGAATTATTTTTTAGTCCTATTGCTTTCATAACGCCGATCTCCCGAAATTCTTCTGCAATTGTAAAACCGATAGTAAAACGAAGTACCGCAAATGACACGATAATAAGTCCTATACTTAAAATTAAAATGATCGTTGCAATGATCATATTCATGAAATAAGTCAGCTTGACAGTATCGTTATCTATCATCAGATAAATATTTTCCGCATCGGATATTTCCGATTGCAATGCCGTTAAATTATCCGTTTCAATAAAGTAGACACTGCCCGAAGCATACTGTTTTACCTGATCGTCATTTGCAATTTTTTCGTAGTCTTCCTCACTGATAAGCATTCTCGGATTGCCCATCATTTCGGAGCCAAACAGAGCGTCTTTCAGCGTACCGGCAAATTCAAATTCCATGTTGATCTCGCCGATCTTCAGCGTGAATTTGTCACCAATCTGTAAATCTGATTTCTCCGCAATTGCGCCTGCGATGTACATTTTCCCGGATTCCACTTCTTTGACAATTTTATTCTCGCTGTCGAAAAAATTAAAATCCGAATTACTCAGCGACTGTACCATTGAAACACTTGAATATTCAATGAGTTTTTTGCCGTTACGTTTGAAATTATCCTCTGATGTGTAAATCACATCATCTTTTCGGTATGCTTTCGCATTTTCGCTGTTCTGGAGTAGCTCTTCAACAGTATCCACGCCATTGCTTTTGTGCGACAAAATGTAGTAGTCCGCCATGCCCGCCTTTTCAAAATAATGGTCAAGTCCTTTCTCCACAACCATGATGTTGTTCACGCCGCTTGCCGTAAACATTGCCGACAGTATCACAAACAACAGCAGAATAATGTTCATGGTCTTTTTGCGTTTCAGATCTTTTCCGATAATTCTCAGGTACATTTCCTTACGCTCCTTTCAATAAATTTATTGTACCATGAAAATTATTAAGAAATCCTTAAATTTAAAATTGAATTATCAGAAGTACATTTTTATTGATTTGTTTTAAATATGCCGCCTCAAGGGAAAATATTCCGATTTATCGGACAACACCCGACAATACGATCATATCATAAAAATGTTGATTTGTCAAATTATGTTTTTTGATTTTGTCCCCACAAAATCTATGCTTGCTAAGAGAATACAGTTATTCTCTACGGTTGAATAGCATACTTTTTCTCAAAAGTTGAATATTTTCCTCAACGGTTGAAATACACTCAAATCGCATATTTAGCTTTTTAAGATATGTCAAAATCCTCAAAAATGTCAAAATTGAAAAACAACAGTACGTAGCATTTTTGAAAAATTGCGTAAATTGCAAAAATCCGAAAACGACTTTTGACTCAAAATAGTAAAACGAACATTTTGTAATTTGAGCGTTTTTTGAACTATGTAAATACATTGCTTGAATGACGTTTACAAAAGAGAGCGCTTTATTATAGCAAGCGCAGAAAAGTCATATGACTTTTCAAAATTCAGGGGTAAAACGCCCATGAACACCCCCCACTTTAGTTTTAAGCATATTACTTAAAAAGTAATATGCAATTTGTGTATAAAAGTGTTTTCTTTGGTTTTTATGGCTTTGTTATTGATATGCAAATTAGAATTTACCCAATAATTATTCGCATAGAAATTCAATTATTATCTGTTAAAAACTCTACTATTTTTTCACTGATTTTTTTGTATTCGTAATCATGAACGTAATGCGGACAATCTAATTCTATATATTTTCCGTCATCAACCTGAGAAATATACTCTATTGCAATTTGCTGCCATGTCTCTTTATCAAATCCGGTTCCTCCGGAAGCATTTGAAA
>CANQTP010000154.1 GCA_947626755.1 uncultured Clostridia bacterium | reverse complement strand
GTGTCTTATGTTTCCGTACTGCCTCCTCGGGTCTTTGAGTTCTGACAGCCGTTCTATTAATTTTTCTATTTTCATATTCCTATTTTACCATATCTTTTCTAAAAAGTAAATGCTGTTGCCGTGCACTGCCGTATGATTCAATTTTCAAGGTGCTGTCTGCTTATTCAAATCAAAAATCTTACCTTATGCGAAATTTCTGATATTTTTACACAATATATTAAATCCGATATGATTTAAACATAAATACAGAGGGATACGAAATTGTCAGAATTGACAGCAACGATAGTAAAAATGTACTAACGAGCATGGCGAATTCTGTACAAAAAGTAGAATAATCAGAATTTTGATTTGAATTTTGTATCTTTTTTGCATAAAATACGTCATATAATATGGAAAGTCACAAAACACTTTAAACTTTGGGAATTGAATAAATATTTTAACATATGCCCTGCCATTATTAAAGTTTTTATTTCTTTCAAAGGCAAGCATTATGCGATATAAAAATGAGGAGATGTGTTAATATGTCAAAGATGAAAAAGATCATAATAGCAATAACTGTATTAATATTTCTTGTTTTTGCTTGCATTTGCGGAGCGTGGCTTGTTCATTATAACGTAAATATCAAGCCTATGCTTTCCAATGAAAAACTCGTATATCAAGGCAACGAAGGGCAATGGAAGGTCTATAGCTATGGTGATGGTAATGCATCATACACCGTTTCAGCACCGTCTTTTCTAAATTTTTCAGGAAACCTCAGCGTTATTACTTCAATAAACTACAACGAAAATTGGGAGCCTATAAATAACTACACCATTGGATTTTGTTATTCGCCAAGGCTTTTTTCAAATCAAATCAACAAGTATTGGTTTACGGTATATGATTATTCAGATGCGGAAGATCCGAATGTTCCGCCCACTGCATACGATATATATACGACCGGTTCACTTGAACTTATTGATGAAAGCGAATCGGGGAAATTTGAGGAATACTATGAACCGTTGAAAGAATTTTATGATGAAGTAAAGGATTTCTTTGGAGAGGACACATTCAAATGAGAGCAGTAAAATTTGTCACATCTTCGCTGATAATCATCGTTTTGCTTTTTCTAATTGGAGAACTCAGGTATCTTGAGATCGGGTATTCAATAAATAATAAGTTTCCGAAAGCTGAATTTACGGAGAAAATAGTAAATACCAATTCAACTGTTGCAGATTCCGCGGAGGAGATCTTCAACAGATCAGGCTGTGAAATTTTTTTCGTAAAATATGAATATCCGTCCATGCTTAAAACAAATGTTATTATTATGTGCAGAAAAGAGATCATACCAACTTTGCAAAATAATTTGTCTATTGCATCGGATACTTACAAAAGTTTTCTTGCAGGCAGGATAAATATTTCATTTGAAGCAATTCCCAAAGAACATGAAATAACCGATATCGATTATGTTTATTTTTTCGGCAATAGCGAAAACATCAAGAATGCTTTTGATCAACTTAAAAGTGAGCTTGGAGGAGGCAATTTTTATGAAAGCAGTTATGATGGCAGATACAAAATTATTGAGATAGCTGCAATTGCTTTGAGTATGGGAATAATTACATTGCTTTCGGCGTGGGATCTTGAATATAGGAAAAAATATTTTGCTTTAAAGATCATTTACGGGGAAAATCCGAAAAAATTATTCATTAAGGAATTAAGCGTGAATATCTGTTTCTTTTTTATTGTCATTTTTGCAGGGATCGCCTTTATTTCAACACTTGACGATATATTTAAAAATATGAGTACTGTAATTTTTGTATTCGCATTGTCCGTTATAATCACTACGATCATTTATTCAAAAATATTGCATTTAGATCTTGTTGATACAATAAAGGGAAGAAATGATTTTCACAAGATAAATAAACTTTCTTATGTGTTAAAGTTAATTACATTAACGCTTGCAGCAGTTTCGGGAGCAGCAGTGGGCAATTTGTTTCCCGAACTTGCTGATATTTCCGTTGCGAACAGGTTCTTTTCACAAATACAAAACGGATATTTCTGCGATTTTCAGACTGATTTTGATTTATCAAATATAAACACTTCAAGAGAATATTACGGAAGTGTCAATGAAAAAATATACAGAGAATATTATGACCGTATGTCACCATTTTTATTGTCACAAACAGACTGCTATAATGACATGGAAATTATTTATGCAAATTCTAATACAAAAGAATATCTTCGTACAATTTTTGACGATGATAATTTTAAACCCGATACCGATATTATAATTTTTATTCCCGAAAAGTTACGGAATACCGATGCGGAAAATACAGCATTAAAGTGTTATGAACAGGTGGAACATGACGGCAAATACACATATACGACGGTTTATATCGGTGATGAATACAATATTATCTCCATTGACTCGAACCTCAGCAGATATTACAAAGTTTTAAAAAATCCTATAATAATATTTAATTCCATTCCGGCTAACAAATCGGATACGGCTATTGAGAACGCAAACAGATACGGAATTTACAGGAACATTATTTACAAAAATGTAAATGAATATATCGGCAAAATAACTGCGGAAAATGACGGGCTAAACCCTATTGTCACTCCTTGCGAAAATTTTATCGGACAGACTTCAAGACAATTTTATCTTATCTTTTTCTTTTCAACAGCAGTGTTTATTATGTTTTTGTGCTTTGTATTGTGTATTTCTATACTTATGATAAAAAATGAGATTTCGGCTAACTCAAAAGAATATATGATCAAAAAACTCCATGGTTATACTAATATGGAACTCTTTAAGGAGCTTGTATTTTCCCTAATTATAGGGGATTGTGCGGTTATTTTTGTATGCTTATTGATATGGCATGATCTTATAGAAATTATTGCCGCTGTGGGAGCAATAATTATTGTGGCAGACATCATTGCAATTTTAAAAGCGTCAAAAAGATTTGAAAAAGCAAACACAGCAAGCGTCATAAAGGATGGGATATATGGTTAGAATAGAAAAATTATGCAAGAAATACGGCGATCATGTTATTTTCAATGACTTTGATATGACCGTAAATGACGGCGAATTTATCGCTGTAACGGGTAACAGCGGCTGCGGCAAAACAACTCTTTTGAATATGATAGGTGCGGTGGAACCTTTTGACAGCGGAAGTATAATTGCAGATGAATATGATCTGTCGAATAAGAAAATACATTTGGATTATTACAGAGAATATGTCGGATTTCTTTTTCAGAATTTTGCACTTATTGAAAATAAGACGGTCAAGGAAAATCTTGAAATTGTGAAAAAGGAATACAGAAATTATTTTTCATTTGATGATGTGCTTGAAAAAGTAGGGATCCCTGATAAAATAAACGAGAAAATTTACAGATTATCGGGCGGCGAACAGCAAAGAGTTGCACTGGCAAGGCTGATGATCAAAAAATGCAGGCTCGTTCTTGCGGACGAACCCACAGGCTCTCTTGATACACACAACAGAGATGAAGTATTTGATATTCTCAGAGAAATAAATTTCGTTCTGTCTGCGACAGTCATTGTCGTTACCCATGATCCGGAACTTGCAGGCAGATGTCACCGGCAAATCGTATTGTGAGGATTAATATGAAAAAATACAGAAAAATAATTATTCTGCCAATTTTGTGTGCGGTAATTCTTGGCGGCTGCAAACAAAGTGAAACATCAGTTATACCGGATAGCAATAACAACAATGCAATTTATGCCTGCACAATTGATTCTGACAGCATTTTCACCGATGGCAGAGCATCACAGCTTTGCAGTGACGGGAATGGTTTGTTTTATGCTGTCCGGAACAGTGAACATGGGCAAAATTATCTTGTAAAAATCATGTTCAAGATGAACTGTTTATACAGGTCGCAAAAATAATGAGGAAACGCAATCTCATATTAAAAAAGGGAACTATAGTAGATTCCAC
>CANQTP010000153.1 GCA_947626755.1 uncultured Clostridia bacterium | reverse complement strand
AATTTTTTTATTGTAATAATCCTTAAAACCCAAGCCTATTACTTTTCCGCACTTCTGACATTTTATTGCTATAAGGCAGTCACTGTCACCGTCATAAATTATTCTGTATTTATGACGGCATTTTCCCCGTTCAGGAACTATTACGTCACATATCCGGCTGCGGCACTCAGGACAAAGAACTTTACGAAGTTTATCTCCCTCAACCGCAGTGTTGATCGCTATCATCTATATTACTCACCTCACTGTATTTAGTATGTTTACCCATCAGTAAACTTTTCTGAACAAATAAATAACGGCAATACCGTTACTTATTTGTTATTTTTTCAATAAAATCTTCCCAATTAGGATGTGCGTTCGGTTCATCTCTTGCATTGCGAAGTTGCTCTATGACATCTTCATTCTGCATAATAAAATCAGTCAGATCGCAGCACACACAGTTGTTTTCTTTTGCATGAAGATATAAAAGTAATTCCAGTTCATCTTTTGAAAGATTTAAAGCTTCATACAGTTTGCCGAATATTTTTATATCCGGATTGACTTTTTTACCATTTTCTATAAGACTTATATAGTACGGAGATGTTCCGATCTTTTTTGCCAACTCACGCTGTGTATAACTTCGGACAATGCGACATCTTTTAAAAAATGCTCCAAATGTTTCCTCGATCATGCTTCCTCCCTATGTATATAATTTGAAATCTGTCCTTTGAGCATAAGATATGCTTCCGTTATTATTGCTGTCAGTATAACAAAAGTTATGGCATAGAGTTTCAAAAGCCCAAAGATAACAGATAAAATCGCAAAAGTTATGGTCAATACTCTTGATTTTCTGCCGTAAATTCTTATTTCGTCTTTGTCAAATCTTTTATTAGATGTATCTATCGGTGCAGCAGCTAATATGTATATAAATGAAATAAATGCTGCACAACACATTGGCAATATCATCACCTGATAGTTTTCAGCCAACTTAATTACACTTAAAGAAATAATCAAAGTAATCAACGATAAAACTAAACACTTTTTTCTTGTATCAGCGTGATAACCTCCGCCATATTGACGAAGTAAAGATAAAGATACAGCAAATGCCACACTCTCAATAATACAATTCATTATTAAACCAATTATCAATATTATCACAATGAAAAATAACTTGGTAATTACAATTTCAAGACCATATCTTATTATTTCTATCTTATCATTATCCAAATCATTATTTTTTAATATAAATGACATTACTTTATTTAATATACGCTCCATTTTACAGCCGGCTTTCATAAATGTTATGATTTTATTATATTAAAATATCTTAATTATGTCAATACTGTTTGTCCTAAAATGTCGTTTTTATGTCCTGAATGATTTTGAAATACAAATATTTGATTTGATTTTATCAAAAATTTGTTGAAAATATACAATGAATTATATAAAGCTCGTTTTGCCTGATAATATTATAGGAAAAACGAGCTTTATAATTTTATATGTAACAAATTTTCAATTTAAAATTTGCCATCATTAGCACTTATACTCTCCGAACGGTATATCAAATCAGAAACAGTAAGCTTTTTATCATTAACCGCACGAAGCACTGCTTTATTTGGGATCTCAGTACCTCCTCCGAGCAAATCAAATACTTCCCTTGCTTTTTTAAGTGCCGCAAACACATCATCGCCTGTTTGTTCAATTATAGGAGCATATACCGACCTAAAATCATCAAAAGTCAATTGCTTAACATTTACTACGCTCTTATATGCTACACAAGCAAGTGTTACATCAATTTTTTCTTTTATTGACTTTGCACTTATGGAACGTCCCCATATGATACAGTCAAATCTGACAATGTTTACTGCTATCCCAGATCCTTCAATAAAGGTAGACGTTGTGGCGCAATATTGTTCTGAGCCTGATGATTGACCTAAAATAGGAATCATTGCAGTATTAATAATATTAGCAACTCCCTTTACGATATTTCCTGCCGAATTATCTTGTATCATGCCTGAAATCGATTCTGCTATCTTGTCAACTAAATCCGTAGGATGATCTTTAGCGACACATCGATACTCAACTCTGCTATCCTTTACAGCAGAAATCGGGAAAAACAAGGAATCTGTACTTTCACCTTTTCCAAGTATCCTTGCTCTGTTCAAGCTATCTTCGATTGTCTGCTTGTACTGGTCAGCTTTTGCCTTTGTGAGTTCAACCATAAGATCCAATGTCTCTGATATTTCCTGCTTTTGCTCATCACTGGTGTCAAATGTTTTTACAACATTACTCAAAACGCCCATGTTCTAACCTCCTAAGAATTTAATTTACCACAATACTATAAAATACTTAAAAGTACCTATGCTAAAATAAATGCACATTTAAAAGTCAAAAATCGGGTAAATTAAATGTTCAATATTATGCTTCATTATAATAAAATATTTATATTGTGTCAATACTGTTTGTCCTAAAATGCCGTTTTTATGTCCTGAATAATTTCAGGTGCCAAAACATATAGCATAATTCAGTGAATCATTTGTAAAAAATGCACAACAACAAACAAAAAATTGCCTTTAAGTAAGCATAAGCTAACCAAGGCGTAGTAAACGCCGCCTGATCTCAAAGACAATATTCAGTATACCATAACGATTTACGAGCAAAACCCTTTAAGGCATTAACAAATTTTCATTTCTGCAGATCTTGCCTATTAGTTTCATAACAAAATCGCTATAAAGCTGCAAAGCTGAATTAGATAAAGTAAACGGAAACCAATCAAATATCAAAGCAGGCTCGGCGCACATTTTATTGACACCACTATCCTCATACTTTACTTTTCCAATACCTTCCACCGTATTACGAAGATCATCAATTCCCATAATGATCTTGTCCGGCTTGTTATCGCCTATCCATGACAACGGTATAATTATATCTGCTGTAGATAAAATATCTCCCGCTGTCCCTTTAGAAACATACTTATTATCGGCAGCTTTGGTTTTTGCTTCTTCTTGGCTGATCCTATCCATCTCTCTTACACGGTTTATGGTTGCTTTCCTCCTTGGAAAGTACAGGTACATTAAATCGTAAATATCCATATATCTATACCTCTCTTTTCATCTAATTTTATATAGCCTTAAGTAAATTTTAAGGTTAAAATACGCATAACAAAGATTTAACAACTAATGTCAACCTATGATAACTATATATTATTTGCTTATCCCTCCAATCAAGAAGAAAATTCAAGTAATCATTTCTTTGTATCAACATGGTATCACATCTCTTTTATAGCAGTATTATTTTAATTGTTGGAAATATTATGCCATGTATTTTTTATATTGTCAAGAAGTTGGAAATAATTTTCTATGTCAACAACAAAGGATCACCATCAGCCGCTCCGGTTGTTTAGGATCTGTAATCAGTATTCCAAATATCACATATTAATTATTTCCATAATTACCATAAACTTCAAGAATATCACTTTGAAAACGTTCAAAACTTCCAGTTGGAAAGAGCGTTCAAACCCGTGATTATCGTCAGGAAGAACCGATTATTTGCTAATACCGAAAAAGGCGCGGATGCTGCTGCAATTATTTATTCTGTCATTGAAACTGTTAAGGCAGCTTCCATTAAACCTTTTGACAATCTGAACCGTTTTTTTGATTCCCTATGTAAGTGTAATATCAAAAGCTTCGATGACTTTTTGCCGTGGTATGGTTTTATTCCTGATTTGCTGTCTCCGGACCTCTTGATTCAATTATCCCACTTTTGACGGTTACATATCCATAAATATCCACATCTAATCTTTTATTGATTGGGCTCCATATAACCTTAAAATAACTTTTGAAGTTAAAAGGTGCACAAAAGGTGCACAAATCTGATTTTTTCTCAAAATTTCTGAAAAAGCAAAAACCCGCAACTGACGTAGTTACGGGCTTTTCTCTGGCAGGGGCAGTAAGATTCGAACTCACGGCACGCGGTTTTGGAGACCGCTGCTCTACCAACTGAGCTATACCCCTA
>CANQTP010000152.1 GCA_947626755.1 uncultured Clostridia bacterium | reverse complement strand
CCATTGGCTGTCTGTTAAATCACTTGTATATCTCATACTTCTTATTATACCATATTTTTTCTATGTGGACAAGTTCTTAATACTGTTTTTATGGCAAATAAAAATAGAATGCAAAATCAATGCAAAATAAGCAATTGCAATTTCGCATATCAGCAGAATTTCATTTTGATTTTTAATTGAAATTAATGATATAGCAGTAAAAATCAAAAATATGAATATTAAAAATGCAATCAACTGTTTTATTAATACATAAAAATTCTTTTCACAAATAAGCGATTCCCTCTGTTTCATAATTAGAGCCCCTTTATACCCACGTTGAAATATAGTATCATAGCACTGCTAAGGCAATATCCGCCTAAATTTGCCAAACGTATCGCAAGTAAAAACTATATACTAATAACAAATATATCATATTTTATACAAAATGTCAATAGAAATTTGAAAATTTTTGTCAAAACTGAATTTGTCGTTTTGTTCAAAGCATAAGAGAAAATTTGTTAGTATCTATTCGGTCTGTTCTGTTGTTTTGCTGCTATGTACGGAAAATGAGTTACGGGAGTTGGCGGATAAGCGTGACTATTAGTGCATTATAATGCAAAAATTAAAGAGAATCAAATATTATCCATTTCGATCCCATGGATCATTATCATAATATTGAAAATAGTACCAATTACCTTCAATATGATAAAGATCATTAACATTAAAAAATTTACTGTTTAACACATCCTCATCTTTTGCGTAAATAATTTCTCTTACGTCATAGTCACTTGCATTATCAGGTTGAAAAATGCAAAAAGCAACTTCCCTCTGCTTTTTATCTGCTCCGGCTTCACTGCTGCCATAATTATCTTCATACTGATATTCTTTACGAAAGCTTCCCCATATGCCATACACAAAAAGTTTTTTAATAGCGGTTTTTAATGCCGGATCGTCTATTTTATCAATATAATATTCCTGACCACTGGAAAAACCATCGTACTCGTCTGAACTTATTATTGTTTCAAAATAATGCTTATTAATGCGAAAGTTAGATATTAAATACCAATTCGGATACCGAAATATTCCGATACGCATCAAAAAAGGCAAAAAACTACTGCTGATACCAACAATGAAATAAAAATGACAGCAAAAGATTTTTTTGCTATTTTTTTATACACATTTACTTGCGAAGTCATATTTTCCATTTTTATTCCTCCATAATCAGTAATGATATTTTTCATAATATTTTGTATACTTTCCGAAAATCAGTTTCTTAACATATCGATCGTTATTTTAGGCGGGATAGTTTCAAGATGATCTAAACACCACTTTTCTCTCCGCTGCTGTAAACTCCCGGACGGCTTTTCGTATGAAAAAGAGACCTCAAATGTTCCGTTTTATTTATTCTTTTATATATATATATATATATTGCAACATAAATATTCGTCTGAATTGGGCTGCAAATTCCCATTAAATGAATACATCAAGCATATTGTATTATACATTTTAGCAAAACTTTAATAATTTGTCAAGCGATTTGATACATAGTGAAAATTTCAGGTACAAGATGACAAAATGAAATCGGTTAAATGGGTAATATCAATGTCGTTTCGCAGGAATAAGCTTTGTGTTCTATTGTAAATACTCCGCCGTATTTTTCCGAGATCATTTTTACATTGCTCAGACCATAACCGTGCAAAACGGTATTTTCCTTATTGGTTTTCAGTTCTGTATCCGACATTCTTTCCGAGGAATTTTCAATATTGATCATAAGTGAATTATCTGCAGTTATGATCGCGACCGAAATATATCTTTCGTCAGGATCTGTAACTTTCTGAGCCGCTTCTACAGCGTTATCAAGGAGATTTCCCAAAGCAACACAAAAATCATAACGCTCAATATTAATGCGGTCTTTTTCAATTTTAATATCACTTTTGAATCTGATATTATTTGCTTCCGAAATATTCAAAGAATTGCTGACAAGCGCGTCCACAGGCAAAAATCCTGTATTTATGCGCTTATACGATCTGTCTAAATGTTCTATTGCTGTACGAATATAACGTTTTGCTTCGTCATATTCGCCGCGCTCAATACATTCATTGAGATAAACAATATGCTTGTTCGTATCGTGAATGATACCTGCTATGCTCTTGAACGACTGTGAAGTCTGTTCATACTTCTGCTCCTGAAAAGCAAATTGCTGTTCCATACGATTTTGTCTTTCCTTTATTTCATTAGCTTCAATTATATTTTCAAGTAAAAAATATACAACAATATTAATTACCATAAGTCCTGCTGCAGCCATGCAAACGCCGGGTGATGCGTTAGGCTGTCCAAAGTCTAATTCAAACGAAATAAATATAACAGTTAAAATGCTTATTATCGGTGTTACTATAAAGCAAATATAATCTTTAAAGCCTACTTTCCGGGTATCTTTTCTGATAATAAGCATAACAAATATTGTTATAATAAAAATGATTATCTTTGATAACATCATACTGTAAAATTGCATATCATTATCCGATATGTTTTCCATTTCTGCAATAATAATGCCGTAACTTATCAATTCTGAGATCATGCAGATAAATAAATATGATAACGCTGTAAAAAGTCTGCTGATCAATTTTGAATCATAAACAAAAGTAAGCAAAAATAAAATTATAAATGATTTGATTGGAAAAAACAGCCCTTCAAAACCAAGCTGATTTAACAACGGATCAATAGCGAATAATAATGCAAATAAAGCAAATATTATGTATGATCCGATTTTATTTGATCGTATATTTTTTCTGCCTAAGCAAGCATTATAAAGAATCATTGCAGTGAACATATCAAAGAGTGTTCCAAGAACTACTATTATTATCTGAAAGGTTTCACTCATTATCTTTTATACCTCATTACCATATATTTTGAAAAAACGTCTTTTATTTCAGGCAGTCTGCGTCTGCTGACTGATACTGTCTTTCCATTGGAAAATTCCAGAGAATCCGCATTGAACCTCTTTATATACCGCATATTTGCAAGGCAGGAGCGATGTATACTTATAAAATATTTGTCCGCAAGTTCTTTTTCATAATCGGCAAGCTTTCCTTTAATAATAATTTTATCATTCTGCATCGTGATGATTAGACTTGAATTTTTATTTGCTTCAATACAAATTATATCGTCGAGATGCAGAACGGTTTCGCCGCTTTTCTGAGATAAGACTATTATATTTGTTTCAAGATCACTTATATATTGCAGCATTTTTTCAAGTTTTTCTTCAAACAATTCATAGGATACAGGCTTTATAAGATACTGTGAAGCCTGAACATCAAAGCTGTCCTGCATATATTCGGGATAGCTTGTGATAAATGAAATAAGAACATTTCTGTCTGGTATGCGGCGTATTTCTTCTGCTGTTTCAATGCCGCTGCGTTCCGGCATTTCCATATCAAGAAAAATCATATCAAATGGTGATCTTTCATTGTAATATTTTTTCAAAAGTTCATTGCTGTTTGTATAACACTTGATACTAAATTCAATATTGGTCTTTATTGAAAACTTTGCAAAATGGTTCGAGATATTTTTTATCTGACTTACTTCATCATCGCATATTGCAACTTTGTATTGCATAATTATACCTCCTCGTACTATATATGATTATTATATCACATATAAAAATGTTTTTCAATACCGTTCATTGCTCTAAACCGACCGTTCACCGACAATGTTATGATGGAGTATACTTAACAGACAAAACATTTATGTTTACCGAAAACTTTCTTCGGCTCTTTATCGAGTTTCTTGTTCAACTCCTTTTCGTTCTTTCTCCGTTCTTTGAGGAGCGTTTCATGTTCTTTTTTTACTTATTAATCCAAGCAAATAGTCCGCGAAACAAGGGCGCGGGGCTTTGCCCCCGCTATCCCTTTTGAGGGTACTCGATATTAGCCACAAATTATAGTCAGGTGGTCGCGCCCTTGAAGTGGAACGGTAAAGTAAAGGTTTACCCTGACGGTTCATATAACATTATGTATTGCAATTATCGGATTTTCAACGATTCGCCCACGGAGCATAG
>CANQTP010000151.1 GCA_947626755.1 uncultured Clostridia bacterium | reverse complement strand
ATCACCCCAACGCCATGAAAAGCTGGCATACCAATTGGGACATAATATCACCGATATTCAAGTTTTCGGCACAGGTCAGAAAGGTTATCTACACCACCAACGCCATTGATAGTGTGAACAAGCAGCCACCGAGCAGAGGAGCGTTTTCACAAGCGATACAGCACTTCTAAAGGCATTGTATATTGCCACTCACGAAATCGCTAAAAAATGGACAATGCCGCTTCGGAACGGGGGCAAAGTTCTGTGCGAGTTGGAGATCATGTATCCGGACAGGATTGGCTGCTCCACCGCGGCAAACTATAAAATCTTGCCACGTCGGGCATATCATCCTGTTCCATATCTCCTTAAAAATATCCGTTTGCTGTCACGCCCTCTCGTTTTTGGGCTTTGCGGCGATATATCTGTCATCGGCGAAACTAAATGACAAAATAAAAAATGGCCTTTCATAAGTAAGGACATTTTTTAGTTGATTTTCCCTCATTTTTTGAAAGTTTGTAAAAAGTTACAAATTACTTGATAAAGTTTGTGTATAACGTACTGCGTTACAAATATTTCAATTCCTGCGCTTTTTTCACCAAATTCCGATTTTACGTTATTTTTTCAAACATAATATACAAAACCAAGGCATACGACTTTTGAATCAGTTGTATACCTTGTTTATATACATGTTATTTTTTAGGTGGTTTTCCCACTATTTTTGAAAGTTTGTAGGAAGTTACAAATATGTCAAAATAATATATACAATTTAAAACGTAAAAAAACAGAATAGACAAAAACATTATGATTTTTATAGTTGGTTCTGAAAATATGAACCAACATTAACATTGTAGGCTACATTATTTATAATTTTAAAATATTTTTGAATAATATAAGATTTAACATAATATTTATCTTTTCTTTTTTAGAATATCCAAAAATATAATTGCATTGAAATTAGCTAGGCGACATATCATTATAAAAACCATTAAGCAAATCTGCAATTACAACATAAATATCATTTTCCCCCAAAGGCAAATGATCTCTGTCAAATAACTCACTATATTGTGAATATGCATTGCTTTCTTTAAGGGATTCCATATAGTTATCGTAATCTTTGCATTCTTTCTCCAATGTAAATTCACCATCAAGAAAACGATATTGCTGTACACCGTTTTTTAATTCACTTGTATAAAGATTTCTTTCATATATCAATTTTCCATCAAAACAAATATTCTTTTTGCCAAAGTATCCTGTATTCATTCCACCATATAAAAAGTCACAAATGAAAACGTTGTTGTCATTTCCGTCACAGTAAACCGTGACAAGACCTCCATAATATGTACAAGCACCTCCAAAATCACTATAATCACTATGTGGAACAACAAAAACGCCCGTATCATCTTTACTGAACACATAGCAATAGTGTTGCTCATATGTTGTATATGGGTTACACTCAATAATTACTTCTGGAGTATTATCATTGTTTAAATCAATAACTTGTGCATATTCGTATTCATTATCAATCAACATAAATGTTTGATTTGACATCAGTAAATTCATATATTCCTGTGTTTCTATACTATATTCAACGGATTTTGGCTCTAATGCAATATTCATATCATTTATTTCTTTCGTGACTGTCTCTGTAGTTACTTCCGATAC
Organism: uncultured Clostridia bacterium; assembly: GCA_947626755.1. Lineage (GTDB taxonomy): Bacteria > Bacillota > Clostridia > Oscillospirales > Ruminococcaceae > RGIG8773. The sequence continues at coordinate 2,472 of CANQTP010000151.1, read as the reverse complement.
AAATAAAGAAGCTTGTTCGTCGGATTCAGAAATATTTAGATCATCCATATTTACACAAGATGACAGCAGTAATATCATCGCTATGCACAAAATTGCCTTTTTGATTTTTTTCAATTGTATTCCTCCTAAAAAACAAACAGTCGTTCAACAAAATTTCAAAAACGACTGTTTGCGAATTTATAGCTTCTATTTGTTCCAAACCTCACTGTATATAGGTATCACAAATACAAACTCTCTTAGTTCAGTCATAAATAATAATTGCGTCATATCATTTACTCCTACATACGCATAATTCATTGCAGTAGCATACTGATATCCAATATTCCTGCTCTTAGCATATGTAACAATATCATATTTTTGTGCATATGGCGTATATTGAGAGTTATCTAAAAATACATCACATATATATTTGGCTCCTTCTACAATTGCAAGGTGTTCTGTTGTCCAACCCTCATTACTTGCTCTTCTGATACCTGACTTTAATGGACCTTCATCAGTATCATATGCACCTATTCCATACATATTATAGACAGTTTGACCTATGCTTTCTCCAGAAGTAGCAACATTTCCCCTACATAAATCAGAACAATAACCTTGTTTCTTAGATTTAGTCTCAAGAAAACATTTTGAAATTATAAAAGCCAAATTCAAACCGCTTTCTCTAGAGGCTTCAGCAAAATACTCAGCATAATCATTTATTTTATCGCCTTGGTCAAAATATGAACCCCTTAACAACTCTTTTGCATCATCAACTAATTTTTCAGTATTATTTATACGCAAATCTAAAAATGCAAAAATATGAGTATAATCTAAATATGTTCTGGGATCACAGTAGTGCTGTAAACCTTCTTGGTTTGGAAAAAACATTGTACCATACTGTAATTGGTGTTTCTGAAACAAACGATATTGTTCTGAATCCTCTGCTTTATATTGTTCTTCGTATGTTAAATTCCATCCTGATTCATACTCAGCCTCTGAAAAATCCATTAGAGTACAGTCGTATTCGTTAAATACAATCTTAGCTTCTGGATATTTTAAATGAATTAAATAAAGTTCCTCATCATAATACTTGTAAGAAAATCTAAGCGGTTTTTCATCATCAGTATATTTTACATCGCCAATAAGCTTCGGTCCATCAGTAATACCATCGCCGTCGCTGTCAATTCTTGTTGGATCAGACTTAATAGGTAAAATTTTGACATTTTTAAGCGAATCTATGCTGTCAATAGCCTCACCCGTTGCTTTACAGTACCTTTCTAAGCCATTTTCAACATAAAATAAATCCTCACCAAACTTTTCAATAAGCCAACCAAACGTAGGCAACTCAGCACCATTTCCACCCCATCCAATAAGATTGTAAAAAAGACCATCTTTGTCCCTATAGTCAAACATAATTTCTTCATAATCTGCTAATCCGTCTAAATCGGTATCAAAGCTAACATCATATGAAGCGTCAATCTCATGTTGTTTATATATATCCTTAAATTCTCGATTTAACACAATCGTCTTATATCCCACAGCAGTAATAGCCATATAGCCATTTTCGACCTTATAATCATTATTATAAATCTGCTTAAGCATAAAATCTGATAAGCCGTTATAAGAATAATATGTTCCTCCATTTGTTATATAAACCATATCTCTAGCATATCCATATTGAGATTCTGGATTTTTGTTATATGCTGTATTTATTTGAACAGTTATATTCTTTAATCTTGCATTTGTTAAATTTTCTTTTAATTTATTAGCTGAATTGTAATACAATCCACTATTTTGAGTAATGCAAAATATATAAAGATTTCGCGGATAACTTTCATTATAGCAACTGCATGCATAATTTATAGCATATGAAATACTACAATTATAATTTTGAACCGAAGGAATTTTTTCGAGGCAAGCTAACGCAGAATATACCTCATCAATATTAAGAAAATAATCGTCATAAGGATTATTTGCTTTAATATCACTTCGTTTTAGTATCTTCGCAGGATTATTTAAATATGAATCAGTTACTGAATTCATCACAATAATTTTTATGCGTGAACCTGGTGATTTGATAAAAACAGTGTCAGCAGTTTCAATTATATTCCTTTTGATTTTTGCATATTCTGGGGGATTTGAAACAGAACGGCAATCAATAAGAAATGCAACGTCAATAGCACCATATGAACTGTTGGAATAACTTTGAACATTAGAATTTGCAAGTACTATTCTATTAATATTATTATACATCGAAAAGGTGTCGTTGTCAAGCTTATTTTCAGATACAGTTTCGTTGTCTTCGGATTGAGCCTCAATTCCAACTTCGTGTTCATCATAATCATTAAGCTGATTGTCAAGGTTATCGAGGAATATTTCCATGTCTACAAGACAGTATGTACCTACCCTATCGGTCTTTGTATACACAGTGTTTGTTGTTTCGTCATGGAAAGTTTCAATAGGCAGCAGCATATTAATATCCTCAAAGAACAT
>CANQTP010000150.1 GCA_947626755.1 uncultured Clostridia bacterium | reverse complement strand
CCATATTCAGCATCAGCATTGCGCTCACTGTCAGGGCGGTTATTCTTTTACCTTGCTTTTTCATGCTTTTTCCTCCTTGTCGTTATTCTGCATATGCGCCGATTATCTTTTCGCCGACTTCAAGCTTGACCAATCCTACGTCAACGTCCTGATTCAAAACATTTATGTAGCGTTTCGCATTGGCGTAATCGGCTTTACCGTTTTTCCACGGAATTATTTCGTATGATCCATCGGGATAAACAAGAATCATATCCTTAGCGTTTTTGAACAAAGGATATTCGTCAAAATTTTCAATGGTTTCGTCCTCCGAGGGTGTATATTCAACGTTTGTAAGAGTAAAGGTTTCTTTCCAGTAATCTTCCGTATAGCCCCATTCATCGGGAACAGTTTCAAGCTTGATATAATAGCCTGTTACTGTTTCCATTTTGATGTTGGAGAAAGTGAAAGAGGACTGCTGGCTGCAAGCGTGAGAGTAATAACTGGTAATCGGACCGTAACCATAACCGTAATCATTTTCGGGAAGCTCATACTTATCAATAACAAGTCTGTCATCGTCCCATACTGATACCGTTTTTTTACTTGCTTCAATTTTTATATGATGTTTCTGATAGGGCGCAGACATAGAATATGAACCCAATAATTTTCCTGTGGAAGCTATTGTCGAATATCTTCCATTACGAAAACTGTTTAAATCTACACCTGTTAAGTGTACAAGCTGCATACCTGAACCTGTTACAAGTACAGCAAAGCCTTGAAGCGTTCCGTTTTTTATAGACGAATTGAAAAGGAAACCGCCGCTTTCTACTGTATGCCAGCTTGAACTGTCTCTCTGCAAATCGAATGATAATATTTTTCTTGAATCATTATCATCTTCAACAAACAGAAAATCTTTAAATGCGTCTCTGCTGTAACCAATCATTTTAATATTATTGCCTTCATATGTAATATGCTGCGGCAAAGTTGGAAGATAATAATCTTGATAATTATAGTGGTCATACGCCGTCCAAGCAAAACTGTCCTGAGCAGTAAGAGTGCTGCTGACTTCAAGGTACAGAACGGGAGCTTCTTCTTCCTCAGCATACGCGCTTATACCTGCCGTCGATACCATGCTTACCGCCACAGCCAGTGACATTATTACCGCAGTGATTTTTTTGATCATTCTATCTGAAAATTTAATTTTCATAATTTTTCCTCCATATTTCTTTTACAATTTACCGCTTATGAGAAAGGGCGTTTACTGTTCAGAAAACGCCCTTTACCCATGCCGCAATCCGCCGCAATCAGAATTTGCGAAGTTTTTTGGCATTTGCGGGAAGCTTTGCCTGATGCGCATAGAACACACAAGTCGAGTTAACAGTTACCTTAGTAGCTGTGAGCGCTGCGGACGCTGCTGCCTTGCAAGCCTTTTTCAAGATTTTCTTCATTTTCCATTCCTCCGTTTCCATAAATTTTGGGACGAGTTAAGTATAGCACATAATCCATAATTGCGCGAAATGATGTAGTGAAATATATAGTTTTTTGTAGTGAACTAAGATTTTTTGAATTTTTTTGCCCTCTAAATGGATATTTTTGTAAATGGTTTGGTGTAAAAATTGTACAAAAAAGCAGCTACCAAAATAAATTTGATAACTGCTTTTGAATTACAGGGATCGCTCTGATTAAAATTTTCTCATTTTTTTAACGCTCCCAGGTTCTTTCGGCTGATAACCGTACGGTTCGCAAGCCGTGTTTGCGCTTTTTTCGGCAGCAGAAATGGATACGTTAATTAACAGCTTCCGAAGCAACTGTGCAATTCTTTTCAAGGATTGTCCCTCCATTCATTTTTATGACATTCTGCATTTAAATTATACCAAATATTTTGACATTATACGAAAAGATGCAGTGAATGACAGGTTTTATTGCAGTGAACTACAATAATTGTGAATGTCAACCATAAAATTATGCTGTCTTATTAACAAATTTGAAAATAAATTTTATTGATCGTTATTCAGATAAAGTATGGCTCTTGCCGTAAAATTGGTTTCATTGTGCTCCAAGCGCAAAACGCCGTTGTATTTTTCTAAGGAGGTGCGTACATTATTGATTCCATGACCGTGATGACCCTTTTCTTCTTTGGTGCTTACAATCGTTCCGTTCGTATATTCAACTCGACCGTCATAAGTGTTTGATATAACAATGAATAACCTGTTTTTACTGAATTGAAGATTTATTGTGACCTTTCTGTCAGACTCACATTTTTGTACAGCGGTTATGGCGTTGTCAATCAGATTACCGAAAATCGTTACCTCGTCGGCAACATCAATACTTATTTGCTCCGGGATAATTGCATCGACAGATACGTCAATTCCCAAATTGTCCTTGTTGCGGAATTTATAATTAATTATGCTGTCAATAACAATATTTCCGGTATCGCATATTATTGCCTGACCTGAAGACTTTTCCGTAAGTTTAAGAATATAATCCTTTGCTTTTGAATATTCGCCCTCATTTATCAATTCGTGCAGTGCGAAGAAGTGATTTTTCATATCATGCTGCAATCCTGCTATTTCTTTGGACATCGTGTGCATGATCTCGCACTGGTTATAGTAAAATTCACGTTCCTGATTTACCAGTTCGTTTTTTATGCGCTGCTCATAAGTAAGCGAAAGAGCGTCGTAAAGATAGAACACAATAATATTTATTGCAAATACAAAGATAATTGATATTATTGCCGTATTCTGTTTCACTTGACCTGTTTCAAAAATTGCCAAAATAAGATATGCTGAAGATGCCGGAATAATGATTCCTGAAACAAACAGCATATTGGAACTGTATTTATGTTCCTTAATATTTTTAAAACCGCCTACAAGTATAGCCACAATAAAAGTAACAAGTTTCATTGTAATATGCCATACGAGCTGTACCTGTTCACTCCTGTCGGTTATATGAATTTGCTTTATTCCCGATGCAGCAATAAATATAAGCTCTATGACATACATAAACAAATAAATGAAAATAACTGAGGATATTTTCTTTTTTACAGAGCCTTGGTATAAAGCGGCAATAAGCGACAGTGATAAAATATTACATAAAAATGTTATGAGCGGGACACCCCATATTAAATATGCTGTTGAAGTAATCAACGGATAAAAAATATATGCTGCAATAAGATATCTTTTTTTGCATAAGCTTTCTTCAAAAAATACATTCATAAAACGATGTATTATAAAAGCTGTAAAACAATTTATGATAATGTAAATGATATTGGTTATTATGGGTGACATTATGAGATTCATCCTTTCGAGAAGCTTTTTAGAAATATACTTAATTCAATTCGGGAATCGTTTATCATTACCCTCTATTTCGAGCTTTATCTGAAAGTCACGAAGATATTTTCTTTTTGACTGAGATATTTTTAATTCTTCACCATTAAGCATAGTCAAGCTGTCATACTTAAACAATTTTACATTGTTATAATTGATCAGATATGAACGATGTATACTGACAAAGCCGAAGTCCTTAAGCTGCTGATACACATCGTCTAAAGAACCGTAAAATTCATCAATTTTGTCAAATGTAACGATAATAACCTTCCTGTCCTCACTTTTGAAATAAAGGATATTTTGTATTTTTTCGTTATATGTATCGTGTCCAACCTTATAGCTGAACACATCCGCATATATTTTTTTTATTCTTGCCAGCTTGCTCATCACATCATATAATTGTGGGTATTCAATAGGCTTAACGAGAAAATCAATAGGACTTATTTTAAAAAGCTCCATTGCATAGTGAGTTTTGCCTGAAACATAGGCTATCTGAACAGTATCATTTACCAGTTTTTCACGGATAAAGCGTCCCACCTCAACACCGTTTTTACATTCCAACTCTATATCCAGAAAAATAATATCATAATACTCTCCGGATTCAAGTCTTTCACACAGGCGTTCTCCCGTATAATATACGTCTGTTTGAATTTGCAAACTGAGTTCCATTGCCGCTTTGAAAAGCATTTTTTCTATTGTACTGCAAACAGCATTCTCGTCATCGCATATAGCAATTCTGATCATAAGCTATCCCTCCCGTTGTGTTTGCAAATTACGACCTTTTTTTCATTGTACCACAATTTTTTCAAGAAGTAAATAGCCTGTTTCAAAAATAATTCTATGTTGCGCTTAGA
>CANQTP010000149.1 GCA_947626755.1 uncultured Clostridia bacterium | reverse complement strand
TAATACTTAGAATCATCATTGAGGACTTCGCGGAGCTTTTCAATGTCCTCAAGAACTTTGCCCGTGCCGTCCGCAACACAGTCAAGAGGAGTTTCCGCAACGTAAACAGGCATACCTGTTTCCTTGTTGATAAGCTTGTCAAGTCCTCTTATGAGCGCGCCGCCGCCCGCAAGCATAATGCCTTGGTCGATAATATCCGCCGCAAGCTCCGGAGGCGTCTTTTCAAGCGTTACTTTTATCGCTTCAACAACATTTGAAAGCGGTTCTGCAAGTGCTTCACGGATCTCCGCCGAGGTAACTATGATGTTTTCGGGAAGTCCGTTAAGAAGGTTACGTCCTTTTATTTCCATTTCTGTCTCCTGCTCCATGGGGAACGCCGAGCCGATAGCGATCTTGACATTTTCCGCGGTACGTTCACCGATGAGCAGATTATACTTCTTTTTGATATAGTTGATTATAGCCGCGTCAAAAGCATCGCCCGCGACCCTTACCGAACGGGAAGTAACTATTCCGCCAAGGGAAATTACCGCAACTTCGGAAGTTCCGCCGCCGATGTCAACTATCATCGAGCCCTGCGGTTCGGAAACGGGCAGACCCGCTCCGATAGCGGCAGCCATAGGTTCTTCGATTATGTTTACTTTCCGCGCGCCGGCATTTTCAGCGGCTTCCTTTACCGCTCTGCGCTCAACGGCTGTAACGCCCGAGGGAATGCAGATTATAACGTGTGCCTTGGTGAACAGTGCGCCTTTGAGAGCTTTTCTGATAAACTCCTGAAGCATGGTAGTGGTTATCTCAAAATCGGCGATTACGCCGTCTTTAAGAGGTCTTACCGCAACAATAGATCCGGGAGTACGTCCGATAACGTCTTTTGCCTCCTGACCTACGTATTTTGCCCTGTCGGTGCGGGTGTCCACCGCCACAACGGACGGTTCGCGGATAATTATGCCCTTGCCCCTCATATAAACAAGGGTGTTGGCAGTGCCAAGGTCTATTCCTATTTCTTTTGTAAACATTGTTTTTTACCTCCGATAAAGAATTATGTAAAGCATATGTCATGCAGATCATTCAGTTTAAAAACCGTAATTCACACAAAAACAAATCGCATACACTATTATTATAACACTTGAAAAGCAAGTGTACAACACTTTTTGAGAAATTTTAACCAAATTGTAATTTTTGTTTCTTGCGCCAAAACGACCCGCGCCGCCGCAAAAATTTTAGTGCAAAATTACAATCCCTTGCAGGTCTTGTTGTATATGATAAGCGCGGCAATGACGCAGATTATCTGCGCGGGATTCACCGTCAGGGTAAATCCGAAGGCAAGTTTAAAGACGATCAGGTCAAGCACAAGCGGCGAGCCCGTGTCCAGCCCCACCGACATATCATACGCAAGCCACGACAGGAATGACACTCCCGCGCATATCTTTGCAAGGACTGTTCCCAGAACTATCCCCGCCAGCAGGAAAAACAGAAACGCTATTGTCCGCTTGATGTCCTTTCCCATTTGAAAAACCTCTCCTTTACTCAACACCGCGGTAGTAAAGCCCGCGGGTAAATCCGCTTTCAAGGGCTTTTCTTCCCCTTTTGCAGCAGTCAATGATCCTTGAAACTTCCTCAGCCGTCTCGTCTGTGAAATTCAGCACCGCAAAGTCCGCGTTCATTTCGTCAAGTCTGTCCGTCATGGTGAGAATGTCGCTGTTGAATATTTCAACGCATTCCGACTCCCCGCATTTTACGGGAAATTTTCTGCCTGTTCTGTCAAGCAGAAAGCCTTTACAGCTCTTGCAGCCGCCCGCAGCCTGATTTATTGGACAGTTCCGTGTAAGCATTACGGGCAAACGTCCGTAAACGATGACGCCCACGGGAATTTCGCCGTTTATGGCGGAGATCTGCGGAAGTTTCGCTTCAAAACTTGCTGTAACGTCTTTAAGTCCGAGCCTTGCGGCTTCCGAAACCGCAAAGGGATTTGCAATATTCAGTCCGAAATCACCGTAAAGTTCAAAGCCTTGACACTTTCCAATGCCGATATACGCAAGGTTGGGACAGCTGAGCCGCGAAAATCCCATTTCCCACAGTTCCGAAAGGCTTTTTGAAATCTTTTCCTCATTTCCTATAAACCTTGGAGGGGAAATAATATACCGCTCATCGGGCAGAATTTTCCCGCAAAGCTTCATGGGGATAATGACTTCCATGTCTTTCGGAACGGCTTCAAGCTGTTCCTCGTTTGAAATTCTTACACGAATTTTCCGCGGATATGCTTTCCGAACCGAATACTCCGCGGACACCTCCCGAACCGTATATTCGGGATTTGCCGTCGAAATGCGGGCTTTGTCCATAAGTTCCGCAGCTTCCCGCCGTAAAGCGTTCAGAGCCGATGCGGGAATTATCAACTTTTCGTCTATTTCTGTGCTAAAATTACGAAGCGTATAAACTGTATCGCCTAATTTTTCAAGCTGTTTCCTTGCGGAATCGCTGTCCGTGGGACGTTTTTCAGCCGTTTCGGGAACACTTCCCTTTGCCGTAACCGAAATATCCCCGCAGCGCATGGTGAGTTCGGAGGGCTTCCCTCGTTTTACCGTCAGGTGAAAGTCCGCTTCCGCAGCTTTTGTTTCCTTCCTGAAAGTTTCCCTTATTGTCGGCAGGACGCTTTCCGCCGAAACGACGTCCTCCTTCCGCCTGTAGCCGAACATTGGCTTTCCTATATTGCCCGTAATATAACCATCAGTAAATCCGCTTCTTGAAAATACCGCACGTAAAGTGTCAATATCAGGCTCCTTGCCATCAAGAGCGGTTCGGCAAGCTGTCACCGCCGCAGCAACATATTCCGCGCGCTTCATTCTGCCTTCGATCTTAAAGGAAGCAACGCCCATTTCCGCAAGATCCCGCATATGTTCTATGCCGCACAGATCTTTCAGGGAAAGATCATACCTTTCCCCTACGCCCAGCGCGTTGAAAGGCAGTCTGCAAGCCTGCGCGCACATTCCGCGATTCGCGCTTCTCGAACCTATCATTGCGCTCATGTAGCACTGTCCCGAAACGGACATACACAGCGCACCATGAATGAAAACTTCGGTCTCAACGCCTGTTTCCACAAGTTCCGCTATCTGCTTTTCGGAAAGTTCCCTTGCCGCCACGATCCGCGAGAAACCCATTTCCGCTGCAATTTTCGCGCCCTGCGGAGAATGAATCGTCATCTGCGTGGAAGCGTTCAGTTTCATATCGGGGAGCATTTCCCGAAGCAGTTTTGCCGCACCGAGATCCTGAACTATCAGACCGTCCGCGCCTGCTTTGGCGGTAAATTCCGCAGCTTCCAGGAAATCGGACATTTCCTCGGGGAAAACTATGATATTCATGGCTCGGTAAAGCTTTACACCGTGCAGATGGCAATAGTCTACAGCCTTTTCAAGTTCGCTGTCGGAAAAATTTGCCGCTCCCGCCCTTGCGGAGAACCTTTCGCCGCCCACATAGACTGCGTCCGCACCGCACCTTACCGCCGCAAGAACGCTTTCAAAACTGCCCGCAGGAGCAAGTATTTCGGGCATGACCGAAACTCCTTTCACGGGTTATTTTGAAGATTTCTTATTATCCTTATTTTCCTTGCCGTCCTTTTCCTTTGAATCGTCAAGTGTGAGCTGATCGTCAATATCCGACTTCATATGCTTTATCTGAAGTTCATTTTCCAGCGCGGAGATCCTTGCAAGATGAGCCTTTTCGTTCTTGACGGCTTCGTCCCGTTCCAGACGGGCTTTGCAGGCATCGTCAACGTATTCCTTTATCTGCGTGCGGATATTGTCAATGCTGTCGTTAGCCTTTTTCACATCGTCATAAGCCGCAAGCGCAACGAGTATTGCCGCCGACTGGATAGACATATTATCAGCCGATGCCGCCATAGCGTAAATGTCCGTATCTACCTTTTTGGCAAGTTCTGTAAAATAGCTTTGCGGTTCATCGGTTTTAAGATTGAATTCCTTTCCGCAGATAGTGACCTTGACTTTATTCATATTCAACTTTCCTTTCCGATAAAATATCCGAAAACATATCAATTACAGATAATTATATCACATTTCGGCAATAATTTCAAGAGAAAACCGCAAAAATTCGTCAGGATCCGTATAAAATAAAAACGCCGAGACTATTGCCTCGACGAATTCCTTGGAGCGGATTACGGGGCTCGAACCCGCTACCTCCACCTTGGCAAGGTGGCGCTCTACCAGATGAGCTAAATCCG
>CANQTP010000148.1 GCA_947626755.1 uncultured Clostridia bacterium | reverse complement strand
ACAGACACCTCCTTCTTTTTTTGGCTATTTTGCTTATTGACATTTTACCGTTGGACTTTTAACGTTTTGTAACAGTAATATCTAATTTATATTATATACTATAAGATCCTATAAGTCAAGGAAAACATATTACGACTCTGCCATTTTATTTCCTGAATTTTCCGAACGTTTGTTTTGAAAATTTGATGAAACCTATTGAAATGTATGTTCGATTATGATATAATAGATTTGAAAGAAGGTGAGAAGATGTCCGAACAAAAGCGGCAGTACATTTCCGTGGATCTGAAATCGTTTTATTCGAGCGTGGAATGTGTTGAACGTGGGCTTGATCCATTGAATACAAATCTTGTTGTTGCGGACGAAAGCAGGACTGAGAAAACCATTGTCCTTGCGGTTTCGCCCTCTTTGAAATCTTACGGTATCCCCGGACGTCCCCGCCTGTTTGAAGTTATCCGGCAAGTGGCAAAAGTCAATTCTCAGCGAAAATACAAAGCGCATATCAAAGAATTTTCGGGAAAATCATATCTTGACAGCGAATTGAAAGCCGATCCAAAACTTGAAGTTTCGTATATCGTTGCTCCTCCGCGAATGGCTTACTATATGGAATACAGCACAAGGATATACAATGTATATTTGAAATATGTTGCTCCCGAAGATGTTGTTGTGTACTCCATTGATGAAGTTTTCATTGATGTTACGCCATACCTGAATACCTACAAAATGACCGCTCACGAACTTGCTATGACTATGATACGGGACGTTCTGAAAACCACGGGCATTACCGCAACGGCTGGGATCGGCACAAATCTGTATCTTGCAAAAATTGCTATGGACATCGTAGCTAAAAAAATGCCGCCGGACAAAGACGGAGTGAGGATCGCTGAACTTGATGAAATGAGTTATAGGCAAAAACTGTGGTCACATACTCCAATAACCGACTTCTGGAGAGTTGGTCGCGGATATGCGGCAAAATTAGAGGAGTATGGAATATACACAATGGGTGACGTTGCTGCCTGTTCCCTCGGAAGTCCGAAAGCATATCGTAGCGAGGAACTGCTTTACAAGTTATTCGGCGTAAATACGGAACTGCTTATAGATCACGCTTGGGGTTATGAACCTTGCACAATTGCGGATATAAAATCCTACAAGCCTGAAAGTAACAGTATCAGCAGCGGACAGGTTTTACAAGAACCGTATGACTATGAAAAGACACGTCTTGTTGTTAAGGAAATGACGGATATGCTGGTACTTGACCTTGTAAAGAAAAGTCTTGTTACCGATCAGATCGTTCTGACAATAGGATATGATGTTGAAAATCTGAAAAACGGCAAAAAATATAGCGGTGAAACAACCACTGATAGGTACGGACGGAAGATACCAAAGCACGCTCACGGCACTGTCAATCTGAAATTTCCCACTTCATCAAACAAGCTGATAACAGCAGCAACAATGGGATTATTTGACCGTATTGTTGATAGGGATTTACTGTCACGGCGTATCACGATCGCCGCTTGCAAAGTTGTTGACGAAAACAGTGTAACGGAAGATAATTCAGCCGAACAGCTTGACTTATTTACCGATTGGGAAAAAGCAGAAAAAGAACGGCAAGCCGAAAAGAGAGAGCTTGAACGTGAGCATAATTTGCAAAAGGCGGTTGTGGGGTTAAAAGAAAAATACGGCAAAAATGCCGTATTAAAGGGAATGAATTTTGAGAAAGGTGCGACTGCCGCAGCGCGTAATGCGCAAATCGGCGGTCACAAGGCGTAAATTATGGACAAATATGATGATATTATTGATCTGCCCTACCCTCGGCAAACATCAAGACCGCGAATGTCCGCTATGGAACGTGCAGCACAATTTTCACCTTTTGCCGCTCTTGTTGGACACGATGAAGCAATTGCTGAAACGGCACGTTTAACTGACAGTAAGTTTATTCTCACGGAAGATGAGGAAAATTTACTCAATGACAGAATTGCTTTTCTTTCCGAAATACTTCCCGAACGTCCGCTTGTTGGCGTGACATATTTTGTCCGTGACAAGAAAAAAGACGGCGGCGCATATTTCACCAAAATAGGAAATGCACGCCGCATTGATGAGATCGGACGGAAAATTATATTTACAGACGGAACTGTAATTCCGCTTGATGATGTGCTTAGCGTTGAGGGGGAAGTGTTTGAGGAGATGTGTTGAAGGCAAAAGCTTCATTTTTATTGGACGGCAACGTTTTTCGACAGAAATATACAGATTTATATTCCAACAGCTGATAGTGTAAAAGCACTACCAGCTGTTGCTGTTTATTATTTAAAGAGTTATTCATTCAGTGTTTTTACGATTTTCAGAAGGAGATCGGCTTTGTTATCGGGAAGTGTTCTGTAATATTCTATCAGTTCACGTTCCTTTGGCGTTAATATAGATATATCGTCATTTTCGTTGAAAAGTTCTGATAGTGTGATCCCTAATGGAGCGACAAGCCTGCTGAGTGTTTCAACCGATGGTTTTCTTCTTCCGAGTTCAAGGTCACTGATGTGGCTTTGTGATATTCCTGTTGATTGTGCCAGCTTGTATATACTCATTTTCTTTGATTGCCGCACATATCTTAAACGCTCTCCGATCTGCATATGAGATGATTCCCCTTTTCGCTGTACTCTTATATTATTATACTACCCTCTACTATGAAATTTAATACAAATATTGTATAGACAATACTTTTATTTTGTGGTATAATCATAATGCGGAGATGATAATATGAAAACTGCAATCATTGGTTCAAGGGGACTGACAGTAAGCGATCTTGACAAATATCTGCCTGACGGAACAAACGAGATCGTTTCCGGAGGAGCAAAAGGCATAGACAGTTGTGCAAAAGAATACGCTTTATCTCACGGGCTGCCTATCACCGAATTTTTGCCGGAATATGAGAAATACGGACGCAGTGCGCCGCTAAAGAGAAATCTTGAAATAATAAAATACGCCGACATTGTACTTGCCTTTTGGGACGGCAGATCCAAAGGTACAAAGTATGTTATCGACAATTGCAAAAAGACAGGTGTGGAAGTGAAAATATACATAATAGATAGTTCTGATCAAAAATAACCGGCGGTTCGCCGACCCGGTTATAATGTGTAGTAAGAATACTTCATAGCAAAAGCAAGTAAATAATGGAAAAAGCATTCTACTGTTGACCACATATTCCCTGAAACATCGTAAGTATACGTTTTCCCGCACTTCCAAAAAATTTTTTGAAAAAAATTTAAAAAACCCCTTGACAAATGAAAAATTATGTGATATTATAAGTTTACGCTGAAAGGCGCATTTAGAATTTTAGGAATTGGTATATTAAGTTGATCATGTAACGGACGGGATTACTATGTCTGTTTACGGGTCAATTTAATATACCAATTCCTTTTTTGTACCTTGAAAACCGAATAACGCGTTAATGTCCGATGATGGCACGGATAGTGTGCATTTCCGCGCGCCCTTGCCCGAAACTTCGCACAGCGAAAAGGGTCGGATATTCTGAATTACAGTTTATTCTGAACGATACCAACAGCAAAAATTAAGGTGTAATTGCAACTATTTTTTATGTCAGTTTTACTGATGATTTTTGCTTATCGGGTCTTGATGCAGTACCTTTGTTTAAACGTGCATCGCAATTCATTCGCTTATAAGCCGAGACTTCAGCAGCGCCGCAGTGCTGTATCTGCGCCGTCATACAAATTGAATACTTAAAAAAAACGGTATCGTGTGAATATATAAGAACTCCCGCTCTGCTATGCATTGTCAGTGTGACGGGCTGATAATGCGGGCAGAACAACTCTAAAATGTTTATTCTGAACGATACCAACAGCAAAAATTAAGGTGTAATTGCAACCATTTTTTATGTCAGTTTTACTGATGATTTTTGCTTATCGGGTCTTGATGCAGTACCTTTGTTTAAACGTGCATCGAAATTCATTCGCTTACAAACCGAGACTTCAGCAGCGCCGCAGTGCTAAATCTGCGCCGTCATACAAATTGAATACTCTAAAAAACGGTATCGTGTGAATATATAAGAACTCCCGCTCTGTTCTGCATTGTCGGTGTGACGGGCTGATAATGCAAGCAGAACAACTTTACGGAAAGGATGAGAAAGATGCTTAATGAACTGAAAAACGAACTGAATATGACTCCACGGCAACAGCATTTACTTTTTAGAAAAGATATGGTAAAATAGGGATATGAAAATAGAAAAATTAATAGAACGGC
>CANQTP010000147.1 GCA_947626755.1 uncultured Clostridia bacterium | reverse complement strand
TTACCTCTCGCAGCAGTGCTGACGATATTGACCGTTACAATCAGATGTGCTTTGACGCGTGTCAGGACTTGCAGGATCTGGCGAGGGAACTTAAAAAGCAAGAATAGTACATAAAGATGAGGTCATTTTGAATAAAAAGCAGTTTGCTATACCGTAAATACACATACTATGTATTTACACTTCTGTATTATTGTTTATTTTCGCTTTATACTATGTATTAACAGTTGTGTTAATATTTAGGTGAGGTGGAAATATGATAGATAAAAGGGTAGGCAAACGGATCAAGGAACGGCGTGAAGCATTGGGACTTACACAAGAAGAGTTTGCGGAAAAACTGAATGTAGCAACAAACTACATCTCAACGATAGAACGCGGCGCATCATTCCCACGATATGAGAAACTGGTATTGCTGCTGAACGGTCTGCAAACATCAGCAGATGCTATATTCTGCGATGTTCTCGACAATTGCAGTGAATACAAGGCTTCTGAACTTTCCCAAATGCTTGACGGACTTCCGTCTGAGGACAAGAAGCGTATTCTGGGCGTTGTTGAGTTTATGGTAAAGCAGGCAAAAGAAGATATGTAACAAAAAATGCGTACTTTTGACGGGTACGCATTTTTATTTCAAAAAACAGTAGCTTTGTTTTCAGAGATGTGTTATAATATGTATTAACGATATAGACTATACTGATAATACATATATAGGAGCGTATTTATGGAAAAAGCAAGTTGCTGTTGTTTTACCGGTCATAGGATACTGAAAGTGACAGATGAATTGAAAACTTCACTGAGATCCGTTTTGGTTGGTCTGATTGAAAGTAATGCCTTGGAATTTTTTGCAGGAGGGGCACTCGGCTGGGATATGCTTTGTGAGGAAACGGTCATTGAGTTGAAAAAGCAGTATGAAGTGCGGTTACATCTTGTTTTGCCCTGTCCTGTGGGAGAACTTACCACAAAATGGGTGTATGCCCGGAAAGATAGATTTGACCGGATTTTATGTTCTGCCGACAGTGTGACTATTCTTTCAGATAACTATTATGACGGCTGCATGAGAGAACGTAATGCCTATCTTGTGGAGCATTGCAGTCAATGTGTTTGCTGCTTCAATGAAAAGCATAGCCGAAGCGGTACGGCACAAACTGTGCGAATGGCGAAAAAGAACGGTTTAAATATTATTAACTTGTTTTATCAACAGGGTTATTAACACTTTGACAGTGAGTGCAGACAGATTTTGTAACGCTGATTGCAGTTTTTCTTGTTTTCGATATGATAAACGCAATAAGGAGCAAAGTCGTATATAACTTTGCTCCTTAATGTTATGCTCTGTATTTTTTAAAATTCTCCGCCTGTTCCAAAACCTCTTTATATACATCATCAATTGTAACAGGCGGGTAACCAAATTCATCAAGCAAAAGAATCAGATCAACTTGCAGATTGGCTTTTATATCCTCACGAGTTGCCCAGTCGGTATATCGCGCTTTATCATCTACTATGATTTTTATACGTTTTGACAGTTCTATCATTTTATCTTCCGGATATTCAAACCCATATTTCTTGGCAACGGCATTAAGAATGTCATAAAATGCCTTTTCCTCAAAGTCGATCCCCATATTTTTAAATGAATTTTTTTCGGCTTTTAATTTTGACAATAACTGTGCAAGTTGTTCTGCTACATCGTCAAGAACTTCATTTGCATAGGCTTCATCTCGCCGACGATTATTATATTCATCTACAACGTGTTTCAGACGTTCCGCAAACTCTATTCCTTTGATTTTGTTGACCTTTTTATATTCGTCTATCGCCTGAGATAAAAGCCTTTGCAATATTTTTATTTTGGTATTCGGCAAAGAAATGGCATTGATCCTGTTTATATACTCATCGCTGAAAATGTCAACTTCTATGTGTTTATCGGATTCAAAGAGTAACTCTATGCCGTCTGATTGTATGGCACCTTCCAGAAGTTCACGGACACGGGCATTCATCTGAGAAATGTCGGGAGCATCACCTTTTGTCAGCTTGAAAAGAATAGAACGGACAGCGCAGTAAAAATGAATGTAGTCTTTATCTTTATCGGAAAACTTTTCACTTGAACTGCAAAGGTTAAACGCCTGTTTCATACGTCGCACCGCTGCCATAAATCTTGTTTCAAGTTCATTTGACAACTGTACATATTCAACGGCACGATTGATACATTCAAGCTGTTGCTTTGGCGTTCCGTTAAAGAAATCATTGCTGTTAAAATTATGGAACATCTGACCGAGGACTTCAAGCTGATCCTTGACTATTTTTATAGACTGCTCTATTCCCTCAAATTCATCACATTCAAAGTTAGTATACTTTTTAAGAGCAACATTCATGTTTTTCTTTATGCCGATGTAATCAACGATCAAGCCCTTGTCTTTTCCCTCGCATACCCGATTGACACGAGAAATAGTCTGTATAAGCGTATGCTGTTGGATCGGTTTATCTATGTAAATGGTATCAAGTGCAGGAACATCAAAACCTGTGAGCCACATATCAACAACAATGGCGATTTTAAAATTGGACTTTATATTTTTGAATTGACGGTCAAACTCTTTTCTGTCTTCCTTAGTGCCAAGCATTTCGTACAGTTCGGGTTCATCGTCTTTATTTCGTGTCATAACAAGTTTGAGCATTTCAATAGGTTTCAGCTCTTTTTTGTCCTTATCCGTCAGTTCCGTACCGTCCGGACACAACTTCTTTTCCGTCCATGCGGGGCGGAGTTCCTTTATTATCTTATAAAAACGATAGGCAATATGTCTGTTTGAACATACAAACATTGCTTTTCCTGCAACTGTTGCCCCCTCGGCAACACGGGTTTCATAATGCTCGATAAAATCCTCCGCAACAGCGCGAAGCCGATCGGGATCACCAATGATCACCTCAAGATTTGCAACCGCTTTTTTGCTTTCCTCTATCTGATGTTCGTTTGAGCCTTCTTCGGCGCATTGGTCGTAATACTGTTCGATTTCCTGTACCTTATCCTGATCGAGAGTAACTTTGGCGGCACGTCCGTCATAGACAAGATTTACCGTTATACCGTCCTCAACAGCTTCAGTCATGGTGTAGGAATCTACAACACCGCCAAATACTTCTATTGTGGCATCAATAGGTGTTCCGGTAAATCCAACGTAAGTCGCATTAGGCAGTGAATCGTGGAGGTACTTGGCAAATCCGTATGTCCTGCTTACTCCCTCGGCAGTTATTCTTAACTTCTGGTCAAGGCTGACCTGACTTCTGTGTGCTTCATCGGAAATACATATTACATTACTGCGGTCGGTAAGCAGTTTTATATCCTCTGTAAATTTCTGTATGGTGGTAAGATATACACCGCCGCTTGTCCTGCCCTGCAATTCCTCACGGAGTTTTTCACGGGATTCTATGCTGACAACTGTATCATCGCCTATATAACGCTTGGAAGATACAAATTGCTTGGATAGCTGATCGTCAAGGTCGGTGCGGTCGGTAATAACGACAATAGTCGGACTATGCAGTTCCTTGGATTTCATCAGCATACGGGTAAGAAACAGCATGGTATAGGATTTTCCGCAGCCTGTTGCTCCGAAATATGTACCGCCTTTTCCGTCACCGTTGGGGCGGAGATGTGCCTTGATATTTTCAAGAAGTCTTGCAGCAGCAAAAAACTGAGGGTAACGGCATACGATTTTCAGATCTCTTTCGGAATTGTCGGGGAAATAGATAAAATCCTTGATAACAGCAGTAAGCCGTTCCTTTCTGAACATACCCTTTACCATCGTAAACAGGGAATTGATACCGTCAAGCTCTTTGTCTGCGGATTCAATTTTTCTCCACGCATAGAAAAAGTCATAAGGTGAAAAGAATGAACCGTACTTATTGTTTACGCCGTCACTGATAACAACAAAAGCATTGTACTTGAAAAGTTCCGGAATATCTCTGCGGTATCTGACGGTCAACTGCGTATATGCGTCCATAATGGTAGTTTCTTCACGGACAGCACTTTTAAATTCAAAAACAACAACAGGTATACCATTTATAAAAACAATGGCATCTGGGATACGTGTCTGATTATTCATTCCCTCGATCTCAAACTGATTAACTATCTTGAAAATGTTATTTTCCGGCATTTCATAGTCAATCAGGCTGATATACAGATCCTTTTGTGACCTGTCCTCACGGTTGAGGATAAAGCCGTCACACAGGAGTTTATATACCGCCTTATTTGCCTCGTAAATCGTTCCAGAGATACTGCGTAGTTTGAGAATAACGCCGTCAACCTCGCTGTCGGTGATACCATCATCGGTCAGTTCGACCTTGCGCTGCGGACGGCTTTCGACACGACCGCCCTGGAAGCCGAGCGGGACGAGCTG
>CANQTP010000146.1 GCA_947626755.1 uncultured Clostridia bacterium | reverse complement strand
GTCAAAAATCTAAATCCCGTGAATTGCCTTTTTCTGTTCTTGACTTCTTATAATATGCTCGGTTTAGCCACACCTACTCTCAACTCTCCTATTGCATTTTCTCAAAAACCGTGTTATAATATAATTGAAAGAATGCAAAGGAGCGTTGAATCATGCCCAATCAGGAATATTTCATAATGTCGCCGAAAGTGGATTTCGCTTTCAAGGAAATAATGCATAATGACAAAGTACGGAAAGGCTTTTTAAGTGCGGTTTTAAATATCCCTGTGGACGACATAAAGAAAACTGTTCTTAAAAACGCAAATCTTCCCAAGAATCATGAGGACGTGAAACAGGGAATACTGGACGTTTATCTGATTATGAACGACGACACGGAGATCGACATTGAGATACAGCTTTCCTATATGGCAACATGGGCGGAACGGAGTGCATTCTACGTCTCCAAAATGCTTGTGGATCAGACTAATATAGACAAAATATACTCAAACTTTAAAAAGTGCATTGGAATAAACATATTAGACTTCAAATATGTCAAAGAAACAGAACGTTTCCACACGATCTATCACATAAGAGAGGACAGCGAGAATATTTGCTATACAGACATAATGGAATGGCACTTGATAGAACTGCCCAAGCTTCCAAAGACGGAAGACGGCACAGTCCTGTACGATTGGATAAAGTTTTTGAAAGCGGAGAAGAAGGAGGAATTCGATATGGCAGCAAGCAGCAATGAATACATCAGAGAAGCAGTTGACACGCTTGAAGTTATAAGTCAGGACGAACAGAAGCGCTTGGAGTACAATGCCCGTCAGAAGGCACTCTGGGATTATAATACTCTTATGGCAGAAAATTACATCAAAGGGAAAGCAGAGGGCAGAGCAGAAGGCAGAGCAGACGAACGAAGTGCGATAATAAATAAAATGAAAGCCTTCGGCTTATCCGATAATGATATAAGCAGGATTTTCAGCATTAACTCTTGATAAATGAGGAATTTGATATGGCAGCAAGCAGCAACGAATATATCAGAGAAGCAGTTGATACGCTTGAAGTTATAAGTCAGGACGAACAGAAGCGCTTGGAGTACAATGCCCGTCAGAAGGCACTCTGGGATTATAATACTCTTATGGCAGAAAATTACACCAAGGGCATGGCAGATGGTGAAGCAAGCGGCATAGCCAAGCTTCTCGCCAAGATGAAAGCTTACGGATTATCCGACAGCCAGATACAGGCAATATTAAATAGTTGACATGGCTGAAGCCTTGCTGAAAGCGTGCAGGCTCAGCCTGCTCTCAACTATACAATTACGCATTACGCATTAAAAAAGGTTTTCCCCCTGAATTAACAGGGAGAAAACCTTTTTTATTAAGTATTTACTGCATTATGTCAAATCAATTATCAAGCATCAGAACCGTCAGCGTTTTTGCCATCGCCTACCACTGTGGCAGATGCATCTGTTGCATTTGCAGGCTGGAGATCAAGAATAAGATTAAGTGTTACCTTATCGGTAGTTGCCCAAGTAACCTTGGAAACACTTCCGCCTATCTGGAAATAACCAACTTCCGGATTTTTTGCATCAGTAGCAGCTTTAAGGGTAAGAAGATTCTTTGCTTTTGCAGCATCCTGTGACGTCTGGAATACTAAAGGTGCATCAAGGCTCACAGGTGCAGTTGCAGTTTTTACAGATGCTTTAACTTCTGCATAAACTTGCTTAGCTGATGTTTCAGCAGGAACTGATGTGCTTCCGCCTGGAACAACAGTTATATCGGCAGTTCCGGTAGCCCAAGCTGTAGCTGAAACCTTGATACCAAAGTCGGTCGTATGGTTTTCAATTGCGTAAACAGGGCTTGTAATGCCGTCTTCAGATGTAACGCCATCTTCCAGTTCAACCTTTACTTTGTAAGGATTGAGAACAGCCTTAACTGCTGAAGGGATAGTTACATTGATAGCGGGTGCCTGGAAACCTGCCTGAATAGCATATGTCTTAGCTCCGGCTTTCTCAAGGTCTGCTGTGTCTCCGCTTGAAGGTGTGAATGCTGTTGCAAAAGCAGAAATGCTCATTGCGGAAATGGAAAGTGCGCCTGCAAGGATAGCAGAGATAAACTTTTTGTTCATAATGAGAACCTCCTATATTAATAATTTTTATTCTGACTGTTCACCAACTACAAGATCCAGCGTGACATAACTCTGCGCGTGTATTGTCGCATGGTCGTCAGCTACTTGTGTGAGAACAAGTACAGCCTTGTATTCTCCCGGGTCAAGCTTTATCTCGGAATCAAATTCCTGTATGCCCGAACCGGGTGGGAACAGTCCTGTTAAAAGTATCTGCTCCTCAAAAGTTGAATCAAGATATATATTGAAATACATATCATACTTATTTGCCATGGAGTTGCCTATTTCTCCGTAAAAATGTACACCGTCATCACTGTATGCAGAAGTCTTGTACTGAACAGTTATCTGTCCCTCTTCGGCTTCTTCCATTACCTTTTTAAGCTGTTCGGCATAACTTTCTTCGTCAATAGCTACAGCCGCATTATCATACATAATAATACCGCCCGGCGCTGTTTCAGCAGTAGCTGCTACGGGATCGGGCTCGTCATTTCTTGATGAAATGAACATTACCGCTCCCACAGTTCCGCCAACGACCAACAATACTATTATTATAATAAGAAGCACTACCGTAGTCTTGGAAGATTTTTTCTCATTTTCAGCCATAGGGCGACCTCCGGAAAATTCTATATTTCGTTCCCCTGATGGGGAACGAAATATAGATTAAAATTAACTTACTGGAGCAGCTGGAGAATGCTCTGAGGAAGCTGATTAGCCTGCGCGAGCATAGACTGTGAAGCCTGAGACAGGATCTGATTCTTTGTGAAGTTCATCATTTCCTCTGCCATGTTGGTATCACGGATTCTGGACTCAGCATCAGTCAGGTTCTCAACTGTTACGTTCAGGTTATCGATCTTGTGGTCAAGTCTGTTCTGGATAGCGCCGAATGTACCTCTTACCAGAGAAACCTTATTGATAGCCTGATCGATCTTGTCGATAGCGTAGTTAGCAGATTCCTGATCAGCAATTGTAAGCTTATCAGTTCCAAGACCCTTAGCTGTGCAGTTAAGATCAGCCGCAAGATCGCCGATAGCATCGGAATTGTACTGGAAAGTAAAGTTTACAGCGTCCTTAGTTCTTGCGCCAACCTGAAGTGTGATGTTGTCCTTGTAAGTCATCTGTGCTTCAGATCTGCTGAACGCATTGGACTGAGATACATTGTAGCTCTTTACAGAAATATCAGGCAGAGCATTGCTGTCATACTTAGCAGTATCTATAGCTAAACCGCCGGAAATCTTACCTGTTCCTGTATTTTTGTTTGCAGCACTTGTCACAGTCCACGTTCCAAGTTCATTATTACCTGTAGAGTCCTTAACAAGAATTGATCCATCAGTCCCTACAGTCATTTTGTAAGTATAATCGCCTACAGTTACAGACTGTTCTGTACCTAATGTTGTTATATCTGTATCACCGATTTTTGCTGAAGTAACCACTCCGGCTTGTGTGCTATCGCCATATGTCAATTCAAAGTTAACGTTATTCAAATTATTTATAGCGTTAGCCATTTCTTCAGACATATCGGCTGCCTTAATTTTACCTTTTGTCCATTTCGTTGTTACATTATCAGAACTAAAAGCTCCTTCGGTCGTTTCGACTGTCATATTCTCTTTGAAAGCACCTTTTTCAGGAACTACAATACTTGATTTAGGATTAGTGAACTTAAGTGTTATAGTATCGCCGGCTTGTAAAGATGTTCCGTCTAAAACAACAGTATGTTTTTTTTGCGCATTATCTCCCGTAAATGAAAATCCGCCGTTGTTTACATCTCCAACGCCTGTGCCTTGGCCTTTATCATCATCACTTACTGTAATTTTAGACACATCAGCACCATTTGTAGCTTCTGTAGCTTTCCATTCAGAACCTGTAAAAGTAAATGTTACTTCTATCGACTCAACGTCCTCGTTAAGACCAAGATCTTCCCAGAATGTTTTTGCTTCAGTTGATGTCCAGTTACTGTCATCAAGTGTATTGAATATAGCGGAATCAGCGCCTATATCCTTACCGTCTCTGATGTAATTGCTGTAATCGAACTTGCCGTTAGCATCAGCTTTGAGTCCGTCAGCCATAACGCCGCCGTTAAGAACTACAACGCCGTTGTAGTCGGTATCAGCGATCTGATCCAGTTCGTCGTTGAGCTGATAGAATTCCTGCTGTGCAGCTGTACGGTCAACGGGATCGTCATAACCGCCGTTTGCCATCTGTGTAGCAAGAGTCTTCATTCTCTGGAGAATGGAGTCGGTCTCTGTGAGAGCACCCTCGTAAGTCTGAACCAT
>CANQTP010000145.1 GCA_947626755.1 uncultured Clostridia bacterium | reverse complement strand
GCTGACAGAAAATTTCTGACGGCTTAATAAAGTTTGCCTTTGCAAGCAAGTCAGGGTGAACTTTGTGGTTCTTTTTTGGACATCGTAAAGGCTTTTCTTTTGCGCGATATTACGCGGTGTTGCCTTAAATAAATCACTCAATACGAGCGTATCGAAACGCTTTGCAAAAGGCGTTCCTGAAATAGAGCCTGCATTGGTTTTCCTTTGCAGCATATTATTAATAGCTGCAAAATTGGTTACTCCCGTACCTCTGATTATCATTTGAACCGATCCTTTCAAATTAAATTTCTTGTTCTCCCAAAACGCGGCACGTCAATATGTTTCAAAACAACCACAATGGTTTTCGGTTATTTATTGACAACATTATACCATACTTTTACACAAAATGTCAATAAAAATATGAAATTTCTTGCCAAAACCAAAATTGTCAGATATAAGAAAAAATTGTTAATATGGCTGTAATGACGAGATGCCCGCTCGGAATTCACCGAAAAAATTTTCTATGTTGAATATTTTTCAAGGAATTATCCCATAATTTACCTAAAAGATGAAAGGATACCGGTAAATTATGAAAATTAAAATGTGGCAGGCGGAGATCTCTCTTCTTCTGGGAATGGCGGCGGCGGTCTTTTGTGCGGGATTCTGCAATTTTGCAAAAGAGTACGATGATATTACCGATACGGTGTTCAGACTGCATATCCCCGCAAATTCGGACAGCGCCGAGGATCAGGCATTGAAGCTGAAAGTCCGCGATGCTGTTCTTGAAAAGACAGCTTACCTGTTTGAAAATACGGGTTCCGCCGAAGATGCCGCCCAAAAAGCACGGGAAAACCTTCAATTTATACAGTCGGTCGCCGAAAGTACGCTCCGCGAAAACGGCTGTAACTATCCTGTGCGCTGCGAAGTTACAAAAATGCAGTTCGATACGCGGGTCTACGATTCAGTGACAATGCCCGCAGGCGAATATTCCGCGCTGAGGATCACTATCGGCAGCGGACAGGGCAAAAACTGGTGGTGCGTGATGTTCCCGCCGCTTTGTCTGCCCGCTGTGACAAATGTTGACGACGTTCTTGCGGAGTGTGACGGCGTGTTCACTTCCGAAGAACTTGATATGCTTCAGGAACCGCAGAACTATCAATGCAAATTCTATATTCTGGAACTTTTCAGGAAGCTTCATGCCGATCCGACCGAAAGCAGCGGCGTATGATTTTCTAAATCATATACAAACAACTGTCAATATAAGCAAAGAAAATTATTGCAAATCACTAAAAATTTATACGATTTTTTGTGTAGTAATTTTTTAAAATTCCCTTGTTAAATTGTCAATTATATGGTATAATTTTAGTGTATTCGAGTGCGTATGTATATCCGCACCCGAGAAACAATTATCTGATAGTTGGAGGTATGTACAATGGATGGAACCGGATTTCTTAAAACAGTAAGAGTCGGAGGATTTGACAAAAAAGATGTTCTTGCTTACGTTGATGAATTAAATACCAAGATCTACACGCTTGAAGCAGAACTTGAAGAGAAAAAAGCACTGCTTGACGGCACTGAGGGCGGGGGAAGCGTTGATACCAGCAAGTATGACGAACTTCTCGCATCAGATAAAGCCAAGATAAGCGAACTTCAGACAAGCAACGATTCCCTCAAGCTTCAGATGAAATCTCTGGAAGATGAAATTGCTCAGAAAGACAGTGAAATAGAAGCCCTCAAAAAGCAGAATGCCGAGCTGGAAGATCAGCTTCAGGAAGCTAAGAACAAGGCTGCTACCTCTACAGGCGAAAGCAGTGCCATCGACCTCAGCAACGTATTCCTCGAAGCACAGAAAACCGCAAATACCATCGTTACGCAGGCTAAGGAAAATGCCCGCAAAATGGACGAAGACGCCAAGAAGCTTGCAAATCAGGTCGTTGATGATGCAAACGGCAAGGCTTCTACAATAGTTAAAAATGCCGATGATAAGGCGTCCAGAATACTCTCCGAAGCAGAGGATAAAAGCTCCGAAATGCGCGCTGCCGCTGATAAGATCAGAAAGCAGGTCACGGAAGAGATCGCCGAGATCGACGAAAATGTTATCAAGCTCAAGGAAGTTCTTGAAATGTTCTCCAGCGAAAGTATTCTCAAACTTGACGAAGCAAAGGCTACTATTGACAGCGCACAGACCGCTCTTAAGAAGGGTTCTGTTCCCGGAGGAAGCGCGCCGAAAGCTGCTCCGAAGCCTGCCGCAGCTCCTGCGCCTAAAGCCGCACCTAAGCCGGCAGCCGAAAAAGCTCAGCCTGCTCCTCAGCCTAAACCGGAAGCCAAACCTGCTGCTCAGCCTGCACCGCAGCCGCAGCAGCCCGCTCCTCAGGCTCAGCCTGCTCCAAAGCCAAAGCCCGCTTTTGCAGGATTTGACATGAGCGAACTTGAAAGCCTTACCAAGGCGGCAGAAGCAGAAGCCGAAGCAGGCGGATTCGATGACGATAACGGCGAACTCCCTTCGGCAGGAAGCATTGATCTTTCCGATATGTAAGCCATGGCGGAGATCTACAATATAAACGTTTCCGAGCTGCGGAGTTACTGCGGAAAGCTTAAAGCAGGGGACAAAGTGCTGCTGACAGGCACTGTATATACGGCAAGAGATGCCGCTCACAAGCGTTTTGACGCGCTTATGGATAAAGGCGAGCCTTTGCCTATAGATATAAAGGATTCGGTAATATACTATGCGGGACCTACCCCTGCTCCTGCGGGAAAACCCATAGGCTCCTGCGGTCCCACCACTTCGGGAAGAATGGACAAATTCGCGCCGAGACTTCTTGACAGCGGTCTTTGCGGAATGATCGGCAAGGGCGAACGCAGTCAGGCTGTACGCGAAGCGGCTCAAAGAAACAATGCGGTATACTTCTGTGCAATAGGCGGCGCGGGCGCGCTTGCGGCAAGCTGTATCAAGAAATGCGAAGTCGTGGCGTTTGAAGATCTGGGCTGTGAATCTGTTAAAAGATTATACATAGAAGATTTCCCGGTAACAGTCGCGGACGATTGCAGCGGGGGAGATATTTTCACCGCGGGACGTTCGGAATACGCGCAGATATGATCCATAAAGGCAGGAAAATTAAAACATTTCCTGCCTTTTTCATGTCAAAACAACACAAAATGAGATATTTTGTCTTTATAATTTATTGTTAAAATAGCTAAAAATACTTTATAGATATTGATTTTATTTACAAAGAATCAAAATCTTATCGGAATTTTTTTAAAATTCCTTGACTTTTTTCGTAAAAAATGTTATAATAAATTAAAGCATAATGCTTTATTGGTCAAGGGTCAAGTAGCTTAAATTCAGAGCGTTGTTTTTTAAAGGCAAGTTTTGCCTTAGCAAAGGTGTCGGTGTGAGTCCGTCCTCAGGTCCAACTCCAGCAAATTTATTTTTAAGCGAGGGAAATCAAAATGTACGAAGACAAGACTTTAGTGTGCAAGGAATGTGGAAATGAGTTCATATTCACTGCCGGCGAACAGGAATTCTATGCCGAAAAGGGCTTTGTAAACGAGCCGCAGAGATGTAAATCCTGCCGTGATGCAAGAAAGAACAGTGCAAGAGCGGAGAGAGAAATGTTTGAAGCTACCTGTGCTTCCTGCGGAGGAGTTGCAAGAGTACCATTCAGACCCAGAGAGGATCGTCCGGTTTATTGCAGTGACTGCTTTGCAAAGATGAAAGCTGCCGAATAAGAAGTATTTACAAGAAAATAAGCGGGACTGCCGAGCAGTCCCGCATTTTGTTTTGCCTATAAGAGATCATCTCATAAAAAACGGCTCCGCGTAAATTGCGGAGCCGTTTGTAATTATTCATTTTCTTCGCGCTTTTTCTTGTTTGCAACAAGGATAGCCATCATAGAAGCGATCGCAGCTGCTGCACAAGTTGCGGGAATTGTAAGATCTTCACCTGTCTTGGGGTTGTCAGTTGCAGAATCGGTAAGCGGGTTGTCTGCAAGAGGAACAGGGGAATCATCGAAGTCCTCGAAAGGAGTATCGGACAGCGGAGTAGGAGCGTCGTCAAATTCCTCAAAGTTATCTTCATCAACTGTTTCCTCAACAGCAACTTCCTCAACTGTTTCGGGAGTTTCAGCAAGAGGAACCTCGGGAGTTTCAAACTCAACAATAGTATCATCATCATCAAATGTTTCTATTGTCTCGTAAGGATTATAATTGTCCTCGGGAGTTGAAGGAGTAACAGGTGTATAATCAGGTGTGGAAGGAGTTGCATTGTCTTCCTCAGGAGTTACGGGAGTATCGGGAGTGTTATTCTCATCGGAAGGAGTCTCGGGATTCTCAGTCTCATCGGAAGGAGTCTCGGGATTCTCAGTCTCATCGGAAGGAGTTTCGGGATTCTCGGTCTCATCGGAAGGAGT
>CANQTP010000144.1 GCA_947626755.1 uncultured Clostridia bacterium | reverse complement strand
CCCAAGATACAACCTGAAAAACGGCCTTCGTTCGTCAGGTCTGGTTGAGGTATGCCATTTTTATGTTTTCATCGATATCAGAATCCTCAAACCATTGATTTGACGTGGTTTTCTCAATATCTGTCACCAACTTTAGAGAAGCTCCACTTCTTCTCCATTCCTGCATGATTCAATACGTTTTTTCATTTTATCTACATAACTACTATCCATAGTGCTTATATAGTTGCAAAAATACAAAACAAGCGCTTCTCAGCGCTCGTACTCTTTCCATAATGTTCATATTTTCTGAATATATATCATCTTGAAATTAAATAAACTCATCTCCAGCTTGTGATTGAGTTTGAGATAAATCCTTAAAGCCTGTTTGTATTTCGAGCATTTTAATAATTCTATCTGCAGCATCTTTATAAGTATTGTTAATATCAAAACCATCAGTTGCAGTATGAAAATCATGGTATATTGATTCAACCACAGTCTCCTTGCCAGAATAATCTCCATCAACAGTCTCCTTAATCAATCTTGAGGTCTTTGCCATTGCGTAAAGAAGATAAACATAAGCCGGATTAATGCTGGGTTGAACACTATTTACAGCGAGCTTGCACTGTTCTAAGTAAGAAATTGCTTCATCATATTTACCTCGTTCTAGCATAATGTCAGCTAAACATAAAGCACACTGAGGTGCTGGATTTATTGCTGTACATCCTTCCTTTAAGACCGATTCCTGTGTTACATGTTTCCCTCCTTCCCTGTCAAACCCAATCTCTTTAATAAGAGAAGCCTTTTCAAAATATGCGCGATCTGCAGCGTCTTCCGGATTTAGTAGGGCATAGTTTATAAATTCTTCTGCCAACGTATATGCTTGTGCTTTTAATCTATCTCGGCCTTTTCCTTTGGGCAGGCTCTTCACTTTTTTTAAATAATATTGAATTGTAAACGAATATGCACGCCACCCCCAGCTGTCTTTATCCAGATGAATCAATCTTTCACAAGCCTGCTCGCAAAGTTCACGTTGACCGCTTTCCGATCCATAAAGAATTTTATCTGCCAAAAGGTCTGGGGAAAGGTCTTTTTTTAAGCCTCTCTCAATAATTTCAAGAGCACAATCGTACAAATTAAGCCTCGCATAATCAACCGCAAGATTATGATAATCATTTTCATCTGCGTGAATCGTCCATTCCTCATCACCGATCATTCTGGCCAAAACCTTCAGTTTTTTTCGTATGCTGTTAACATAACTGTATTCTTCATAATCTTCCTCGGCATTAACAAGGTTTTTAAAAAGAGTTGAAACATCTTGTAGGTTGATAACCCGCTCTTCTCGAATCACTTCTATTAATTCATTATAACTCATCTCTTTCATTGCCATCTTGCTCCTTTATATCTTCCTTGTTTTTCACAGATTTATTTTCCTCTGATTTCTCTTCTTTCTCAAGCTCTGCAAGTCTCTCAAGTTCCATATCAATTTCTTTAATTGCCTGATCAATCTTAAAGTTAATATTCTGGTCAATGTCCGGAGGAGAAATAAAAGGATTGGCCAGAAATTCTGATATTGCCTTTTCTCCAATCTTAACCGTTTCAATTTTCAGTCTGGGCGGAGGCTGTGGAGTGCGCATTTCAACAGTTTTCTGTGCAAATTGATTGCCATCATAAACATCTATGTCAGCCAAGCAAGTGATGCACGGTTTAGCTCTCCCGCAAAGTAAAAGAGCTTCACCTCTCTCCTTATCCATACGCTGTAAATCTGAAACAGAAAGAACTGGTTTCGGATTATCTTCTAGTGTTTCTCCACATAGAGAAGATATCTCTTCTAACAGTTGTAATTCGCGACCCGTTAAAAATATCCAATTATTACAGTTTGTCTGTATTGTATCTGTTTCTTCTTTATACCTCTGAATCAATTGATGCTTGCTCTGGATCGCTAAAGTAAATCGAATGTTCCGACTACGCGCGGCTGTAATCATCGCTGGAAAATCATGAATTGTTGGTAATGAAGAAAATTCGTCTAACACATAATTAACACGATTATATAATGCTCCAACATGAAGCCCATCCTGTTGCGTCTGGTTCAGCGCATCAAATATCATGTATTCATAGCTTTGCTTAATAAAAAGAGAAACCAAACCATGGTATCCCGTTTTTTCATCTGGAACAATCAAAAAAACAGCGGTAGGTTTCCGTCCAATGATTTGCATTTCAATATCGCTGTTGCCAAGCATATCCAAAAGATTTGGCTGAATGGAGAACATTCGAACCTTTTGGTCGAATGTACTTAAGATACCTGCCTTTGTATCATGAGCTGTCTCTACGGTTCCAATTAACGAAGAGGCAATGATTGGATCTGTCTTTGCATAATTCCAAAGTTGAGGATTTTTTTCTCCCCCAGCCCCAGATAAAAGGGCATTGCGCATGCCAATCACATTGCCAATATGAACATAATCACTTGTCAAATGAAAATCTTTACAATATTTGAACAAAAGCAAGACCAGACCAAAAAAAAGCGAACCGGCACTATTATCCCAAAACGGTTCACTATTTGATTTTTCAGCTTGAATCAGGTTCTCTGCAATATCATTCACAAATTCATATGATTTGTCAATTTCCCCCCGAGAGTAAAAATCAAATGGAATCGCAAGAGGATTCCAACGTTGTCCATGCATTGGAGATCGCAGGTTAAGTACAAAAATGTTATATTCCCTTTGCTGCAAATATGCTGCTGTTCTGTTATAAATTTCAGCTTTGGGATCCGATATAATCATGGATTCTCCCGCACTACCTAAGATTCTCACCAATGGCATCATTATAAGGCGGCTTTTTCTGGAGCCAGTAGGGCTAATCACCAACGAGTGTGAATCTGTTTGGTCCACACTAATCGTTCCCTTCTGTCTGTCCCAAGTCAGCGGAATACCACCGTACCCCGTATCCCAAGAACGAGGAAGGGCATGGTCTCTCTTTAAAAAAGAATCTTTTTCGGGTGAAAAGGAGACGAACGAATTTGTCAGTTCATCAACAGAGATAAAGTATTTCCTAAATTTTTCAGAGATACTTTTATTGTAGATTTTGCTCAATCTCGTCACCTCTCATATTTAATTTTCTCTGTAATATTTTCGTGTTATGATGCAGCAACTCATCGCTGGAACTATTGATCTCAGCATTCTTTTCAGCAACGTGATCCCGTGAAATTGCCTTAAATAGTATGCCTAGCAACTCTTCCAATTTGCTTAGGATAGGCACTGATACATTCTCATTTGCAGATCGTAATCTCTCTAAAAATTTATCTATCTCTCTAATTATATTCTTTATATTTTCATACTGCTTCCTTGGAGAATCACACAACGGAAAAATAATTAAACGAATGCGTGGGGAGAAACCATTGAAACAATTTTCGCCACTCTTTCCAGCATAGAATGGAAAAAAATCTGATCTCCATTGCTCAAGCTCCTTTTTAATTCTCTTCGCTTCGTCTTTATAAAGCGTGGATTCCCCATATTTGTTTTGCGGTTCCGAATACAAAACATATATGGTATCACCTATAGGATAATTATGTAATGGCGAAAAACGCTCATCTTTCTCGCATTTTCCAAGGGTAAACTCGTTTTCTGTAACGCAGCAGATATTCCACCCCAAACCGCTGTCGTGTTTGTAAACAGAGTGATGTTGATAAAGATAATGAACCAATTTGAATGCGCAGACACCGTCTGGAATATCTATTTCATCATAAATCTTACAATCGTCTGGAGAAAGAAATTGTATAAGATCATTCTTAACCTCATCTGGAATATCTTCCAGATTGAATTTAGAGGAAGGTTCTACCCACTTACATTTTTCCCATCTCTCATCAGTATCCCGAATCAATTGAAGTAAAATGAGCATAATTTCTTGATATTCATTTTCACTATATATGATTGGTCTAGTGTTTTTTATTCCAGGGGGGGCGCTTATCATTCCTGCTGCATTAGCGCCAACAATAGGAAAATATGATAGCTTTTTAATTCTGCGGTCATCTGACGCTTTTTGTGTTTCAAGGTTGATGATTTCGACCGTTCTATCTTGGTTTAAACTGGCTCCTAAAAACAAGATTGACTTTTCCTGGACTATTTTTCCTAAAAGTTCCCTTGCACCATATACTTCTCCGTTCGCCGGAATAAATTTAGGATACATATCATCATATTCTTTTTTTGTCATAATTAGTGAGTCGGGCTTTTTCACATGTCCATGTATATAAAAAATACGATTCGTCGTTTGTTCCCAATCCGTTTCTATTTTAACATCATTCCTGGCCAATATTTTGTGCCAAGATTGTTTAACTTCTAACCGTTTGCAGATTGCCTACCTGAACGGACACCTGTGCCATAATCGGCGGCCAGCCTGCGACTTAAATAGCGGCCAGCCGGG
>CANQTP010000143.1 GCA_947626755.1 uncultured Clostridia bacterium | reverse complement strand
TCCACCAATTCAACATTGTACCGATCAGCACCATCTATGTTTTCCTTTGTTATAAATGTCCAAACAGGTGACAAAGTATAAACACCATCATTCTTATCAACAACAACATAATTTAACTTGCAGTCAGTTACTTCTATTTCGTTCTTTAAAATTATGTTTTCATATTTTTCTGTAATTTTATTTAGTGCAGCAGCCGCTGAACATATCTTCTTTTTTTCACCTGCTGAAATGTTGTCATAGATCATTTGCATATTTAGGTTTACAAGCCCGTCTTTATTAACAATTCCCATTATATAAGAACCCTCAAAACCTCTTGATCGATAGTTTACACTATATTCGGCAATATCCATCTCATCATATTTAAATGTATAAATTAAAATATATGCTTCATCATCAGCAGACCATTTTTCAAATTCGCTGCCGTCCTTTAAAGTTGTATCCTCAGTTTCGGAAATATTATTTACATCGCTTGCGTCCATTGAATAAATTCCCATAATTTCCGCATCAGCAATTCCAAGAGAACTTATTATATTGTCAGTAATGTTTTGCGCATCGCTTGATGCCATAAAATTCAATTCATTATGTCCAAAGGTTTTGTTTAAAGCCTCGTTATTTTCTTTCCAAAATGCAACGTCTGCAAAATATGAATACATTCTTTCGTTGTTTACATCTATATTTCTAAATGTTACCCTACCATTTTCATAGCTTAAATTCCATGAATTTTCAAGACTGTAATTTTTGTGCATTGTCCCCGGTGTCATATCTGCTTCATATTCACTTTCTTCGATTACAGTTTTATTGTTAATAAATGTGTTTTGCATAACTCCATCGTCCCATGACTTTAGTTGAGCAGTAATTACGGCGTACTCATCTTCATTATTTTTGATTTCATCTAAATTGAAATTAATTTTGAGCATTTCATTTGTAATTGCAATATTTTCTTCTGATACTTCGTTATCTGTTGCTATTGTATTAATATCGCTTTCGGTAACGGTTGTTTCGCCATTCGGATAACAAGCGGTCAATTGAATCGCGCATAAAAAAGCTGTAAACAATAAAAATATTTTCTTGAGATCCATAACTAAACTCCCTTTATTATATGAATTGTGCCTTTCGGCAGATGTTGTAATTCCATGCGGCATTGAGATGCTTTCAAGAGCCGCGAGAACTTTTTCTGATTTCCTTTTGATTTTCATAATAGATCCTCCTAAAAATATGTTTGTAACAATATGTTATACATAATGTTATCGTGTTCAGACTGAAAATTCATCAGCATATGTATTAACTCTCCGTCGATCTTCTGTAAGGTGATCGACACCTTTAATAATAACACCTCCGCAAATTACATTTTTTTGATTTTTAGACCAAATTTGTCATTGACAAAGGCTAATTGTAAAACTTTACCATATACCTCTGCCACAGGTTCAGTTTACCCTTTTCGAGGGATTTTGTCAAGTAGTTTGCAGTAAACGCATTAAAAATTGCAGTAAAATACCAAAAATGAACGGACTGTTAATGCCCGTTCATTTAAATTTAATATTTAAATTCCATTTTATGTCAAAAATAAAGTGATCTCCGCTCGGAAAGCTGTCTCGGTATATGACGTCATAAATACGCCGTTATACTTCTCTACGACAAGCTGAACGCTTTTAAGTCCCATTCCGTCATGATCGGGTTTTGTTGATCTATATGTGTTTTTATCTTTGATAATTACTCCGTTAAAACTGTTTTCAATGTTTATAAGCAGGAAGTTGTTGCGCTTGCTTATATCCATTGTAATATATTTGTTTTCATCTACTTTATCGCAGGCTTCAATTGCATTATCGAACAAATTTGCAAAAATAGCGGTAATATCAAAATCTCTGATAAAGTCCATATGAACATCTTCTGCGGAAACATTTACTTTAATGCCTTTTGATCTTGCATAACTTATTTTCTGACTTAAAATTATGCTCAGAATTTTGTTTGAACAATGGAAAAAGTTAAACATATCATTCATTCGGTCATAAACCTCGGATAGATATTTTGTCTGTTCATCATTACCTTTTATATTTTCGGCAACAGATATATGCTTTTTAATATCGTGTATGATCGCTCTTGATTCTTCATACTTATGGTTTATTTCCATATAATTTGACAAATACATCTCATTGAGCCGTTCCGACAATGATAATTCGTATTTGTACTTGTACGCTTGTGACACCTGATTTAAAATATATGCGTAAAATAAATTTATAAGCAAATAACCGATCAGCAGTATCAGCAGTTTTACACCGCCGTATCGATCCGTTACTTCTTCCGCAAAAGCCAATACGGCATAACCTTCAAAAAATGTAATTATTATTGTAAAAGCCGCAACTTTGAATTTAATGCCTTGAACATTTATTTTCTGCACAATTGTTATATAAACTCTGTAAAATGCAAACATGAGAATAATATAGGAAATATTGCTGTATAGTTTAAGCTGACTGTCGGACAGTATTTCATATACTGTTTTATCTTTAACAAGCGACCATATAAGAACTGTAATGCTGTCGCTGAATAAGACCATAAACCAGAGCAGCAAATTATTCAGCCATACCTTTTTGATATTGGATTCAAACAGTATCATGCAAATTATATTAAAGGAAATGAAAGAATAAGCCATATTCAAATACGGGATCTTCATCAGATTAACGCATAACAGCAAAATGTCTGCAATTAAATATCCGACCACATAATAACTTTTCTTTTCATATTTACAGCCGTAAATATTTTTGTAAAACATGAAAAACAGTAAATTCATTGCAGAAACGAGTATGCTCTGACTTACAAAGGACAATACATCGGTATCCATACTTATGCTCCTTTCGTTCTCATATATTTATGAAGTTTTTCCTTGAACTCTTTGCGTTTTCTCTGTGATATATAAATATTTTTGTTATTTGACATTGTGATCTTAAACTCTTTCATATCTGCCGAGATAACAAATTTGAAATTAATAATAAACGCTCTGTGCGGCATAAAAAATTTTGTCTTATTCAGCCGTTCATAAATTTCATACATTGTATCGCGGATAACTATGCCCGTGCTGCTGTTATCGGCAGTATACATGACGATATTCCTTGCTTCCCTATACTCAAAAAAGAGAATATCATCAACATTTATAAAAGTTTCTGCTCCGCTGTCGGTTTTTACACGAATATACTCGGTCTGACCGTCGGACATATATTTTACGAGATCGTCAAGCACTTCCGATATTTTTAAATAGTCTATCGGCTTTTCAATAAAATCAAAAGCGTGTACCTTGTGTGCGCTCATACTGTAATTTGTAAAATTTGTTATGTAAATAATATGTGTTTTGATATTGCTGTTTTTAATAGCTTTGCCTGTTTCTATGCCGTTTATTTTGTCCATGATTATATCAAGGAATATGACATCAAAACACTTTTCGGCATTTAACAGCATCTCACCGCAGGAATATTTATTGATTTGAAAGTCAATATCATTTTCACTGCCATATTGAAGAATATATCGCTCTGCTTCGTCTGCAATTTCCGGTTCATCATCACAAACAGCGACCTTTATCATTTACCCCACCTCCATAATTCCATAAGACCGACAAGAAAAGACCATATTTCCATTGTAACACAAACTTTTGCAAAAGTAAATAATTTCATAATTATTGATTTTTAAAACAGCATAATAATATTATCGGCGGTATTGTGAAAACAGTACCGCCGATTTTTTGATTTTCGCAAAGTTGTCCCTTTTGCGAAATGCCTTTTTGAATATATAGATACTTATACATATTGATTATACTATAAAATCGTAAAAATGTCAAGTATTTTTTTGCGTATTTATGTATCATTTTACACAAAAAATGTGATTTTTTCAGTATAATTAATATAAAAATTCATCATTCCGGGTGTTTGTTCCCGTCAAAATCATTGTCAAGAAAGAGGTATCATTATGGCAAAAAATCTACAAACATATACAAACGCAAAGACGGACGCTGGGAGGGACGATACAAGAACGGCTATACCGCAAGCGGCAAAACCCGTTATTACTCCGTTTATGGAAAAGGTTATTCTGCCGTCAAGGAATCGCTTGAAGAAAAGTTGGCAGCTGTCCGCAATAGTTATTCGGCAAAAAGTTCTTATGCTTTCGGTGAGATCGCCGAAAACCGGTTTGCACAGTTTCAGGCATTTATTCTGTTCGCTTTTGATAAATCAGTGCGTGGATATAGTGACGGTATTGGGAGCGATGGGACACTCGACAGTTTCTACAATGCCAAATAAAATATCTCGTCTGTTTGCGTTTTTTGATTTGTTATAGAGTTACAGTAAAAAATCATAAATACAAATTTAAGATATTCGACATATTTGTTTTGTATTGTCCTTTGAGTACAATTTTGTGTTCGGGGGACTTTATTTTTTTATAAATATGTGGTAAAATATACTTATCAATCGAAAAGGAGTTTTCAAAT
>CANQTP010000142.1 GCA_947626755.1 uncultured Clostridia bacterium | reverse complement strand
ATGCACGACAAAGCTTCCGAGCTTGAGGAAGCTATTCAAACCGGGGAGGAAAGAGGTTTAGCCAAAGGCAGAGCAGAGGGCAGAGCAGAAGGCAGAGCAGATGAACGAAGTGCGATAATAAATAAAATGAAAGCCTTCGGCTTATCCGATAATGATATAAGCAGGATTTTCAGTATTAACTCTTGACAAGGCTGAGCCTGCACCCATTTCAATTCGTAATGCGTAATTCGTAATGCGTAATTATTGTACTCAACTTGCTTAATTACGAATTACGCATTAAGAATTACGAATTATATTGACATTTTCCGACAAGTATGTTATAATAAACTCGGAACACACCAAACACGGTGGACGGCTTCTCCCTAAAAAGGAGGTGGCGCACAATGGTAGTTATCAGTTTAGTTTTACAGACAATTTCATTTATCATTGATGTTGTCATGTTGCTGATCGCTGTTCGCAAGAATGGCAGGAAGTAACAATTTTTATAAACATTACATTTGAGAGCAAATACCCTTTGACATAAAGTTTATAAAAAATAGCCGCCCAGCTCCCAAACTGACGGCTATTTTTTTCAATTAAGAATCTTGGGAGCAGCCGTTCATCGGTGTGTTCCTCTATATTCATTATACCCCATTCTCCCCCGTTTGTCAATACCCTTTTTGCAATTCGTAATGCGTAATTCGTAATGCGTAATTATCGCACGCAACTTATTTAATTACGCATTACGCATTAAGAATTACGAATTATATTGACATTTTCCGACAAGTATGTTATAACATTATCGGAACACACCAATTGCGGTGGACGGCTGCTCCCCTTTCTCAATAACATAAGGAAAGGGGGATGATAACTAATGACGCTTACGGAAGTGCTTTTGCTACTCGACCTTATAGTTAGTATAATCTCTCTTACATATTCTATATCAAATAGAAAAAAGTAAGTGAATGCAAAATAACCGCCCAGCACCCAACTTGACGGTTATTTTTCTTAATTTAGCGTTGGGAGCAGCCGTTCATCGGTGTGTTCCTCTATATTCATTATACCCCATTCTCCCCCGTTTGTCAATACCCTTTTTTACAATTCTTAATTCTTAATTCGTAATGCGTAATTATCTCGCACAACTTCATCAATTACGAATTACGCATTACGCATTACGAATTGTACCGAACATTCGTTCCATTATTACAAATTGATTACAAATATTTCAAAACGGTTACAGAAAAAATGTGACGAATGAGAAAAAATTCCGTGATGTTAGTGAAAAATGTGCATAAAGCTATAAAATTTATTAAAAATTTTGTGTTAACTGTACATTGACACTTTCGTCCCAAAATGTTAAAATGATAGCGTGATATGAAACAGGGTGCTTCGCCCCGTACGTCACACCCCTTATTAAGTTTCCAATTTATTTTTGGAAATAAAGAAAAATATTAAAACAAAACAAGGAGGAACTTTTCATGAACATGAAAAAGACAATTGCTGCTGTAGCAGCAGGCGCAATGGCCGTATCTGCAATGGCCACATCCGTATCCGCTCTCGAAAACAAGACTATGACTTATAATCTTGTTGCTCACGGTATGAACGCTAACAAAGGTTCTGTAACCGTTGAAGGTTCAACAGTAACCGATGCTCTCGAATCCGTAGATGACATAAGCGTAGGTATGTATATACCCGGCGATTATAAGGTGAAAGAAGTCGAGATCACGGCTACAAAGATAGATGAAAAGACAGGCGCGAGCCAGGGTACACCTATAACATTCAAAGGACAAGACGATAAAACAAAAGATTATTATGATGCGAATGTAGCGGCAGGTGGCTTTATGACAATACCTGTAGGTACAGCGGGTAAGGCTTTGGAAACGAGATGCGCTTACAAGTTTAGAGTTGTTGCTAAGGTAGAACACAGCAACACAACACTTTCGGGTGCTAATGACGGAATTAAGGGAAAAGCGAAAGTGGGATTTGCAACTCCTGCTGTGAAAAATACTGCATATAAAGATGGCGATGACGGTTATGGAAACGACAAGCTTACAAAGGAGGACCTGAATGCTGCTTTTAGTGGAAGCAATACGGAAGTTTCAACATACGGCTTCACAGCAAGCGGTGCTGTTTACAGAGCGTATGAAAAGCCCTTCAAAACAAGTACAACAAACAATGTTAATATCATTGGTTATCTGGAAGATACAACAGGTCTTAAGGCTTATGAATGGCTTCTTCAGGATCCTACCAACACGCCTACAGGCAATGGCTTAAACTACAACAACGTTAGAGCTGTTATAAACGATGCTATTGCTAACTACGAGACTGTTGAATTCACATTCAATACCGCTGCGAAGGGTATCAAGTGGACAGTTGATGATGTAGCTCAGGTATGGTGTACACTTGGCTCTCCTGAGGCTGCACTTAACCACTTCAACAATCTTGATGGTTCTGCAGTGCATGAGTGGGGTAATCACGGTTATAAGAAGTCTGATGGAAGCGCAGTGACAACGGACGATATTATTGGTATTTACAGCGATGCTGCTGATGCTGATACTTCTTACACAAGCTTTGCTAATCAGCTTTACAACGGCTGGGCAAACACAAATGCAACATCTTTCGGAAATCCTTCTTGGGGTGGTTACTACAACGGTGAAGGCGGCACATTCTATGGCTATGACTTCATGCAGACCAACCTCTTCGGTGCAGCTCTGATCGTTAACGAAGGCGTAACAATGAGCCTTGCTGATACAGACTTCTTCGATTATGGAACAACTTCCATCACATTCGACTGGGATGCTATCTATGCTAACGGCAATACTACACCTAACGCATTTGCTACTTATGTACAGACTCTGAAGCTCATGACTTCTGTTGACTGGTACTGGGATTCTATGAGCGTAACAGTAACACTGGGCGAAGCTGAAGATGCAGCTGCAGGCGCAGGTGCTGAAGGCGACGAAGCAGAGCTCGGCGATGACGAGGGCAGCGATGAGGACATCAGCCTTGACGAGACCGAGGACAAAGCTCCCGCTGAGGACGAAGAGCCCGCTGAAGACGAAGCTCCCGCTGACGAGACTCCCGCACCTGTACAGAACCCCGGCACAGGCAATGCACCTATTGCACTTGCAGTAATTCCCGTAGCACTTGCAGCAGCAGCAGTAGTTGCAAAGAAGAGAGGCTAATTAAGGCGCGATTCATTGAAAATTCAACAAAAACGGGTTGAATAGACGATTGAATGTAAGATAATAACATCATCACCCGCTGTTCGTATGCAGACCGAGCAGCGGGTGAACTTTTTGTTTAGAGTGGAGAGTTAAGAGTGGAGAGTTGAGATACTGGCGGGAAACGCTTATTAACAAAAATTCCCGTCTATATAGACGGGATCATTGTTTGCAGACTGTGCTTTGCTTTGCCGCACATTATACTTAGGCGGGGAATCACAAAGCAAAGCCTGAAAGCGTGCAGGCTCAGCCTGCTCTCAACTCTCAACTCTTAACTCTCAACTCTACGGAAAGGCTCTCAACTCTATAAAAACGTGCTTCGCATAAAAAATTTCGCATAAACTGTTGACAAAAGAGAAGGAATGGGGTATAATAAAAATAAAGAGGGTACACCAAGTAGACGGTCACCCCTCATGTTTGACTAAAAAAGAGTAGTCGCCCTTTGGAATGTACAGCGGCTACTTCTTTTTGTTATTGTTATTTTGCATTATCAGAATGACATTGCAAATGACTAAAGCAAAAGTAAATATATCATTCCAGCTCATTAACTCACCCCTTTCTCAAGGGGAAGATTTGACCGCCTACCGTTTTTTGTTGATGTACCCAAAATTATTATAACATACTTGTCGGAAAATGTCAATACGAAACAAACAAATTTTCCCTGCTATAAAGTGAACTCCCGCTATAAAGTGAACTCCCCGCCGAAGGCGGGGAGTTCACTCCCCCCCCTCCTTGGGGAGGGGGCAGGGGGTGGGGACATCTCAACTCTCAACTCTTAACTCTACGGAAAGGCTCTCAACTCTATAAAAACGTGCTTTGCATAAAAAATTTCGCATAAACTGTTGACAAAAGAGAAGGAATGGGGTATAATAAAAAAGGAATACACCAGTGACGGCATACTCCCCCGTAATCATGAATGAAAAAATAACCGTCGGCTTCGGGAAAAGTTTTGGCGGCTATTTTTTACGAGCAAATTGGGTATGTGCTTTTGCATAATGTAAAAAACCGGTTACTTCTTTCTGTTTCCAGACGCCAGCAACGCGACTAAATCAATGATGATAGAAATAATCTGGAGTATAACTCCCAAGACCATCATGTGAATGTCACCTCCTTTTTTAAGGTGAGCAAAAACAAAAAAATCGGCGAAGCCGATTTTTTATGTTTCGTCACACGTATAGTGCATTCCAATAATATTATAACATACTTGTCGGAAAATGTCAATATAATTCGTAATTCTTAACACGGCAACAGCATTTACTTTTTAGAAAAGATATGGTAAAATAGGAATATGAAAATAGAAAAATTAATAGAACG
>CANQTP010000141.1 GCA_947626755.1 uncultured Clostridia bacterium | reverse complement strand
CAGTAACATTGACCACATTGAAGAAAACATAACCGCGCTGCATAACAAATACTTTCCCCAAACTTAAAGGAGGCGCATAATATGAAAATAACCGAAAATTTCTTAACGCCAAACAAATTCAGCCGTCCGCAGATACCCCTTGAAAAGGTTACAAAAATTGCCGTGCATTATGTGGGAAATCCTGCTTCTTCCGCAATCGCGAACAGGAATTATTTTGAAAATTTAAAAACACAAATTCCCGACAAATCGGGGAAATACTGCTTGAACAAAGACGGAAGTTATCTTACATATCAAGGTTCAAAAGTTGCGGTAAAGTATGTTTCGTCACACTTTTTAATTGGTTTGCAGGGCGAAATTATTCAGAATATCCCGTTGAACGAATGGAGTTATTGTACAAATCAGGCAAATCCCTACAGCATTTCAATTGAATGCTGTCACCCGGACAGCACGGGGAAATTTACCGCCGAAACGGAAATTTCTCTTGCGGAATTGTGCGCGTATCTTCTTGAAAAGTTTCATCTGAACGCTGATGATATAATCAGGCATTATGACGTTACGGGAAAGCAGTGTCCGCTTTACTGGTCGCCTACAAAATATCAGTCAAAGGAAATTGCAGACAAGCGTTTCAATGATTTCAAGGACAAAGTGCGGAAACTTATGAAAGCGGACAAGCCGCCTGATGTTCCGGAACTTTTCAAAGTGCGCATACTTGACCCCGAGCTGAACATTCGGGAAAGTCCGGGGACAAATTCGCGGGTAGTGGGAGTAATTTCCGACCAAGGCATTTACACCGTAACAGAGACTGCAAAAGTCGGTTCTGTGGAATGGGGAAAATTAAAAAGCGGGGTCGGGTGGATCTCGCTTAATGAAAAATATGCTGTTAAGTTATAGGAGGGAAGATCATGAACGATTTTATTAAGTCAGTTCTTGCGGCGATATGCGCGTTTTTCGGTTTCCTTTTCGGAGAACGTGACGGGATTCTCATCGCGCTGATAGTTCTTATCGTGCTTGATTACATAAGCGGTGTTATTGCTGCCATCGCTGAAAAGAGGCTTTCAAGTGAAGTGGGGGCAAAGGGCATTGCAAAGAAAGTATTCATGCTGCTTATCGTTGCAGTGGCAAACATTGTTGATGTGGAAGTTCTTGGCGGTGACGAGCACGTTCTGAAATCGGTGGTAGTGATATTCTATATTGCCAACGAATGTATAAGCCTTATGGAAAATGCAGGAAAGTTCGGTGTTCCCGTGCCGGACAAGCTTATGAAAGTCCTTGTGCAGCTTAAAGATAAAAGCAAGTGAGGTTTTAGCTGTTAATCCAAAGCAGGGGCTGTTTTGAGTTTTAAGGTACACACAAAAGTACACACTTTTTATTTTTACCACAAAAATTATATTTTTAACTTTAAATAAAAAACAACGTAGAATAGGCATTTAACAATTGTAAATATAATAAAAATATAGTAAAATATTAACGCTTTGAGTTCGAATCCCCTTATCTCCACCAAAGCTTTGTTCCTGCAAATCCTTTTGTAGACTGGATTTGCGGGAACTTATTTTTTTGATTTTTATGGGTTTTTAACGGTTTGTCCTTTATCTGTCCTTTATGGAGATATGTTGTCCTTTGCGGTATCTTGGCTTTTCTTTGAGGAGAAGTCAAGAACGGATGCGATTGCATCCCCTGCCCTTGCTTGCGCTTGTTGGAAAGCGTGACAGTAAATGGAAGTTGTCGTACTTATCACCGAATGTCCTAACGCACCTGAAACAGCCGCCGCGTCTACTCCCTCGTTGATCAGGGCGCTTGCGTAGAAGTGACGTAGGGAGTGCAAATCACAAAATCTGATATTATTTCTTTCACAGAACCGCTTGAACCAATAATATACAGCATTATTGTGCATAGGTTCGCCATTCCACTTAACGAACAGCCTATCGGTATCTATCCATTTATTGCCGATCTCTTTTGATTCCTTTTCCTGTTCAGCTTTTAGCTCTCTAAGCAGTCCCATAACATAATCCGGAAACTTTAATGTCCGTTGTGACATTTTTGTCTTTGTAGTATCGGTATATGTACCTCGTTCAACAGTATAGTTAGAAGTACGCCTTACACTTATAAGATTACTTTCCCAGTTTATGTCTTTCCACTCTAACCCTAACAACTCGCCGCGGCGAAATCCGCTATATACCGCTAACTTGATGAACACCCGATACTTTGTAGGTATCTCGTCACCGTCTAAAAGTTCAAAAATACGAGCGATCTCTTCAAGAGTGTATATCTGCTTTTCCTTTTTCTCGCCTTTGGGAATTGATACGTTCCTGCAAGGATTATCGGTCAGCATACCTATTTGTACTGCATAATTGAGAACATCTGAAATAAAATTCAAATGGTGAATGACAGTCTTGCGGGATAGCGGTTTACCGTTTTTCTTGTTTTTACCATTAAGAGCAAGGTCATTGATGAACTGCTGAATGTGCCGTCCTGTTATCTTGTCAATGCGAAG
The DNA here is from genome assembly GCA_947626755.1 of uncultured Clostridia bacterium. GTDB lineage: Bacteria > Bacillota > Clostridia > Oscillospirales > Ruminococcaceae > RGIG8773. The sequence continues at coordinate 2,084 of CANQTP010000141.1, read as the reverse complement.
ATGACCGATCGCAGGATAAACTCTTGACGGTAATTGTTTCATTTTGGAATAAGATGTGCTGCGCAAGTTAAGCTTTGCGTATTCCTCAAACCACTGCTCTGCAAACTCCTCAAACTTCACGTTGGAAGTGATAAGTCCTTTCAGGCATTTCTCCTCAAAAAGCATTGCCTGCCGCTGAAGCTCTTTTTCGGTTTGACGTGCGGTCATATTTGGTTCAGGTTTCCAAGATTTTGTCCGTATTATCTGATTGCCGTTAGTATCGTAACCGCAGGAAACTCTTATCTGATACGAATTTCCGCGCTTTCTTATAGTTGCCATAAAAATATCTCTCCTTGCGATATTATAGATTTTATGACATACTCCTGTACTTTCATTATACAGCTTTCACATTGTAAAGTCAAGAAGTTTTTAGAAATATGTCAAAATTGTATAGTATAAATATTAAGTGTGTATGTGTGTAAAGCACATAAAATAGGCATTTGCAGTGTGTATGCAGATGTGTAAAAGTGTGTGTCAGATCACAAACGGAACGTAACTCGTTCTGATACCTTTGAAACCACGGACACGTCTGTTATCCCTGCTTATTATGTTCCCGTCATATCTTATCCCGTACTTTTCTGAATTTGACTTCAGCCAGCTTGTAAAACTGTACTGTTTCATAGGTGTCAACCCGTTCTGACTGCACCATTGAGAATATCCCCCAAAGACCCTATGAAAAAAAGTCTGTAAAAAGTCAGCCGACTGTGGTATAATAAAAATAACACAGGAGGCTGATATTTATGGCAAGAAGAAAAAGAGAACGGATGAGCGAGGGCAAAAAGAACATCATAGCGCAGCTCATCGAGGAGTACGACATCAAGACGGCAAAGGACATCGAGGACGCGCTGAAAGACCTGTTAGGCGGAACTATACAGGAAATGCTTGAATCGGAAATGGACGAGCATCTTGGATATCGTGAATATGAACGTTCCGAGAATCCCGATTACCGCAACGGCAAGAAAACCAAGAAAATACGCGGAAATTTCGGAGAAGCCGAGATAGAAGTACCGCAGGATCGTGACGGTACTTTTGAGCCGCAGGTCGTTAAGAAACGTCAGAAAGACATTTCCGGTATTGAACAAAAGATAATTTCACTTTATGCAAAGGGCATGACAACACGGCAGATAAGCGAAACTATAGAAGATATTTACGGCTTTGAAGTAAGCGACGGGCTTGTTTCCGACATCACCGACAGACTTCTTCCGCAGATAGAAGAATGGCAGAAACGTCCTCTGGACGCGGTTTATCCGATAGTTTTCATAGACGCGGTACACTTTTCCGTGCGTGATAACGGACAGATAAAAAAGCTTGCAGCTTATGTAATTTTATCCGTAAGTCTTACCGGACACAAAGAAGTTTTATCGGTACATATCGGAGAAAATGAGAGCGCAAAATATTGGCTCGGAGTCCTTAATGAATTGAAAAACCGCGGTGTCAAGGACATTTTTGTAATTTGCGCAGACGGTCTGACAGGCATGAAAGAAGCGGTAAATACAGCATTTCCGCAGACAGAATTGCAGAGGTGCATAGTTCATCAAGTTAGAAATACGCTGAAATATGTTGGTGAAAAGAATAAGAAAGAATTTGCAAATGACCTGAAAACGATCTATCATGCCGTTTCGGAAGAAGAAGCACAAAAGCAGCTTAAACGAGTGAGCGAAAAGTGGGAAAAGGATTATCCCAACGCCATGAAAAGCTGGTATACCAATTGGGACGTAATATCGCCGATATTCAAGTTTTCAGCACAGGTCAGAAAGGTCATCTACACCACCAATGCCATTGAAAGTCTGAACAGCGGTTACCGCCGTCTGAACAAGCAGAGAAGCGTGTTTCCAAGCGATACAGCGCTTCTGAAGGCTCTGTATCTTGCGACGCACGAGATCGCTAAGAAATGGACAATGCCGCTTCGGGAATGGGGCAAGGTTCTGGGCGAGTTGGAGATCATGTATCCGGACAGGCTGGGCTGAACCGCCGCGGCAAATCAGCCTGATCTCGTTCCGCTGCGCTCCACTCGATCAGGCTGATTTGCAAAAATGCACCTTGAC
>CANQTP010000140.1 GCA_947626755.1 uncultured Clostridia bacterium | reverse complement strand
TAGTGACAATTTGAAAACTTTATCCCGGCAAAACCGTGTTATTACTTGTTTTCAGTGTTTTGCTCGGGGCTATAAAATTTCCAAAAGGAGTGATTTTTATGCTAAACAGAATAGAAACAAGCTATCGGTTCCGCAGTCCATACAGTTACAGAAGAATTATTTCTGCCCGCAGGAACGCTTATATCAATTCCGCAAGAATGCAGAGTGCAAATGCTGATACTTTTACACGTTCTCATTTCGATCCATCGGGTGAGATCGAAAACAATTCTTCCTGTTACTATTTAGAGCATCGTGAAGAACTTCATGAGTTTAGCGAGTCTTTAAAAAAACTTACGCGGTTGGAACCCCTCAACATTGCAAAGGGCGATTATGCAGGCACGGCTAAATCTAACTTTGATATAATAAAGTATTGCGAGACAAGCCTGAATAAGAACATTTCCAAATATCTTGAAGAAGCCGGTGTTCCTAAAGATGTGACTTTTGAATTTGATTTTCATTATAGTTCAGATATGGTTTCAGACAAAATTGAGATCACGAAAATATCTGATGAAAAGTATCGTGAAACTGTTGAAAATATATTGTCGGGCAGTACCGGACCATTTACCATTATTTCATGTGCTTCAAGAGTTATGAACGGATATATATCTTCTTTATATTATCCTTGGATATCCAAAGCTCTTGACCGTTGCTTTGGGCAGGATATAAACGACCTTAGCATTGATGAAAACGGTGATCTCAGAGGTGTAAATAAAAATCTCCAAGCGGCTTTTGACGCCGAAAAGAAAGCCGAAGAAAAAGGCGAGTATTTTTGCGCAGTTCAGGAGTTCAATTTTCCTGTAAATAATATTGAAGCTATAGTAAAGCGACTGGTATCGGAAGAAAACATCACACCGAATATTTCTCACATGGGATATGATGGAGAGTGCATTTACACAAATGATGGCGAGTTCAAATTCGGAAAAGATTTTGATCCGAATTTGTTCAGTGAGGAAAAATATGTAATGAGGGGAGCATCGGCATTATATCTGACAGTTTACAATCATACATCCGCCTGGCTCGAAAACTATGAAAAATTTTATTAATAATTAAATTGTGAAAGGAAAATTAAAAGATCGGTACTGTTTGACGTGCCGCGTTTTGGGAGAAAAATTTAATATGAAAGGATCGATATAAATGATAATAAGAGGTACGGGAGTAAACACGTTTGCAGCTATTAATAAAACACTGCAAAGAAAAACCAATGCAGGCTCTGTTTCAGAAACACCTTTTGCAAAGCGTTTCGATACGCTTGTATTGAGTGACTTATTTAAAAAGTATGCCAATATTAAGGAAAGCAGCACTGACGTTTCGGAGATCAAAAAAATGCTGACTGAAACGGAAAATAAAAATCAAATTGATACGGTCACTAAGGGTATCGCAGGATATACATATATGGAAAAATCCCTGCTGCGTGAATCTTCGCTTACTAAAGCTGACAGTTTCTTATTTGGACGGTGCAAAGACGAAAAGGAATATTATCAAAGCCTGCTGAATGAAGCAGACGGAGTTGCCACAAGTGTTTCCATACCACCGGCGCAGGATTATTTTGAATATAAGTGTCCTGACGGCGGTGAGATAGACCGTGAAGAAGTTGAAAAAGCTCTTGCCAATGTACAGAGCCGTATTGACAGCTTTATTAATAACACGCAAGAAAAATACGGACTTGAAAACAAAACAGACATTGAAACATTCAATAAAAGTGCAAAGGCTGTTTCTGATGTGTTTGGTATTGATAGTTCCGAACTTGTTTTGAATGAGGACGGCTATAGCAAGCTGTTTGGCGATCTTACTGATATTACCGAGGAAAACTATATTCAAAAATGCGAAGAAAAAATAAAGAATATTTCGTCCTACTATCATTCCATGACAAAGCAAATGAGCGGCAGTCTTGAAAGAATACGCTTTGAAAGCGGAGGGGAAAAACGTGCTGCCGCTATTGAAAAGGCGATCAATGAACTTTCTTTCGGAAACTCATACAATGATATTTTAAGTATGATCGACGAGCTTTTACAATTTAAAGAAAAGCAGACAGAAAATTTCTGACTTACGCTTTATTTTCACGGATTTTATGTTTGGCACGCTCAAAAATGGTATTTTGATCTGTTGAATATAAAACTACAAATTGCAAAATATGATAATAGTGTATGCTTGAAAACAAACACATTCTATCATATGAATTTAAATTATCATTTTCAGAAAGGTGATTGAAATGAGAATAGATAAAAACAGTCTTTTCCTTCAAAGTTATTTAAGGCTTTTTACCGGTCGAAATTTAAAAAAAGTGCCTGTATATAATAATATTAAAAACAATGACACCGTTCAAATTTCTTGGCGTGCAAAGCGTGATATGCGAAATACGGAGATCGAGAATATGATAAACAGCGGCGAACCAATGACCGGTGTGAGCTATAAGGAATTTGGTGATTATTATTACGATAAACACGGATACAGACTTTCTAAATACGAAATGGAAATTGAATACCGACAGGCTTTAAAAGGGAGCAATGCTTCATTAAAAGAAAAGGAGTGGCGTACAAATCCCGAATACCGTATGCCTACAAGACTTTTTTCTTCTACCGAAGTTACAGCGGATAGAGAAGCTGCTCTCGAAAAATACAGAAACGGAGAAAAACTTGAATTATGGGAAAGTCGGCTTTTGCATACATTTCCCAATGCCGGAGAGGGCTGTGACCGTGTAAATGAGGCTAAAACTGAATATATGACAAGAAATTTGCAGAATGATATAGCCTCTGTTCTTTCAGAATTAGGTATCACTCTTTCCGAAAATGACGAGTTGAATTTTGAGGTCTGGGGATATGATATGAAAGTAACAGGAACAATTCCCGACGATAAACTTAAACTTATAAACGAAAAGCTTGCGGAGCGGTCGCAAGGCTTTCAAATTGTCTATCACAGGAGCGGACATATGGACGAGGCAAAAAGTGGCGGATTAAGTCTTGTGTATTTACAGTCTGCCGAGAAATTTCTTAAAGAAGCGGGCGGCGGCTCGGTATTTGACATAGGCAAAGATGGGGACGGAAATTTCATGGGTTTGCCGGAAGGTATGAGCGAATTTATAAAAGAAAATGCAATAGGTAAATTCGGAATTGGCGTTGATGAAAAATATAAAGACCGTGAGGAAGATATTAAAAAAAACACTTTATATGAGGGAAACATTTAACTCGGTAATTAAAACCGTTAAAAACGGCGATTACGACAGATTAAAAAATATGACCTGTAAACTTACATACAAAAACGGCGTTCTGAAAAGCTGTTGAAAGTATTTTCATAATATTCGATAAAATATGTTTCTGTTTACAATTAAATCAGAAACGACAATGAAAAGAAAAACCGTTACACCTTGCTTTAATGCGTAGCGGTTTTTCCATATAGCAGCAAAACAACTAAACAAGCCTATAAATTCAGTTTTGACATTTTTTTAGATAAAGATAATAATTTTTTATATATGAGCATCGACAGTTTTAATAATGAGGGATCTGACGGCGATCTGATAGCTGCAATAATAAAAAATTCATCAGCCGAGGTTGATAATATAATTATTGATCTGAGAAACAATGGCGGTGGTTATTCTGAATATGCCTATAAATTGCTGTCAGACATATCCTGCAAAAATTTTGAAATATCCGATGATATATTTATTACCGATGAAGTTTACAAAGGAAATAAAAAATTGTATAATTTTGATGATGAAACGGGGTTTATAAAACAAATGAAAAGAGGCTTATAAATGGTGAAATGAGCAGCAATAAAAACGTATTTTTAATAATTTCCGATAATACAGGTTCATCGGCGGATATAGTATCAAGCGAATTTAAACATAATAATTCAGGAACAATAATCGGTACTAACAACACAAGCGGCGAGAAAAAACGGTACGTTATGCCTGAATTACTCTGACATCAGCGGCATTTACTATACATATACGGAATACAGTTCATATAATTCCGATGGTACGGTCAATTCTGTTTATAGTACAGCCCCGGACATTTATTTAAATACGAATATTGAAAATTATTTTATAAGAAAAGAGATAATTCAAAACAGGGAAGATCCTTATGAACTCGAAAATCGTTTGAAATGGGACAGTGTATTATATGATATTCTTGAAATTGTAAACGAAAAAATTTGAATTAAATACAGCATAAAAACATTATCGGCGGCATTGTAAAAACAGTACCACCGATAATATTATAAAAATTTCACTTCATCAACTCATCGGAGAGCCGTATAATTTCGGGAGCAATTATTTTTCGCTTGTGTTTCAGAACAGCCTTGTAGACAGGGTATGCCGCAGCGATCAATGCAATACCGATAATTCCTACGATCACACCTAAAACAAAAAACTTTTCCCAGCCTGAAACCATTGTAAAACACATTCCCACGCCCATAATAAGCGTTCCGACAATGCCTGTTATAATTGCCGCTGCGGACGCAGTTTTTGTAACGCTCTTGTCCAGTCGGCGAAGCTGTTCCATAGGCGTTTCTTCTTTTTCTTCCGATAAATATTTACTGCGGATATTTCTTATCTCTTCCTGTTC
>CANQTP010000139.1 GCA_947626755.1 uncultured Clostridia bacterium | reverse complement strand
TCACTTGCTTTTTCTTTTGTTTTTCCTGCTCTCTTCAATTTTTCTGCCTTTGAGTTCGGTGTTTTGCTCTACTCTATCTTGTAAAGAATATTTTCTCGCTTTGTCAAAACCGTCGGAAGTTAAATCTTTGCGGTCGTTCCACCATTCAACAGCCGGTGCAAAATGTTCAAGCTTCATCGGCTTTGTTTTGGAGAAATTCTTGTAGCCGTCAGGCATATCCAGACGGTAGAACCATGTTTCTTTTGTTTCTCCCGTTCTGTCAAAGAAAAGTATATTTGTCGTGATAGACGTATACGGCGCAAAAACGCTGTGGGGCATTCGGATAACGGTATGCAGATCAAATTCGCTCAGCAGTTTCTTTTTTATTGCCACTTTCGCGTTGTCCGTTCCGAACAGAAAGCCGTCCGGAAGAATGACCGCTGCCCTGCCGTTCTGTTTCAGACGGTACATAATTACCGACATGAAAAGATCCGCCGTTTCACTGCTTGCAAGGTCTGCGGGAAAATGATTTTTTACTTCGGTTTTCTCGTTTCCGCCGTAAGGAGGATTCATCAGTATTACATCAAACTGATCCTTTTCCGTATAGTCAAGAACGTCCTTTAACAGCGAATTGTCATGATAGATACGGGGTGTATCAATATCATGCAGCAGAAGATTTGTCACGCAAAGCATATACGGGAATTGTTTCTTTTCTATACCGTAAACCGAGGTATCAAATGCTTGCCTGTCCTCAACGGTCTTTTTCTGCGATTCAAGGGCTTTAAGCCAGCTTATGATAAATCCGCCCGTACCGCAGGCAAAATCCGCCATTTTTTCGCCGATCTTCGGCTTTATCATCTGCGCCATAAAATCGGTAACGGCGCGTGGAGTATAGAATTCACCTGCCGAACCTGCGCTTTGCAGCTCTTTAAGGATAGACTCGTAAATTTCTCCGAAAGCGTGACTTTCCTCGTAATTTGTAAGGTCAAGACCGTCAATGACGTTTACCACTTGCCGAAGAAGAACGCCGTCTTTCATATAGTTGTTGGTATCCTCGAAAGTTGTCCTGACTATTGCCTTGTTTATAGGCGTGGTCTTTGAAACTTTAATGCCTTTCAGTGTCGGGAAAAGCGTATTATTTACAAAATCAAGCAGATCGTCGCCCGTCAGAGCCGTCCCCTTTCCGTCGTCAGCCGCCCAATTACGCCAACGGCATTCTTCGGGAATAATGGACTCATAGCCGTCATCGTCAAATTCCCAGTCATCTTCTTTTGTATCGTAAACTTTGAGGAACAGCAGCCATGCGATCTGCTCGATACGCTGTGCATCGCCGTTGATACCGGCATCATTCCTCATTATATCCCGCAATCTTTTTACAAAATTTCCTAAGCCGCTCATATATTTAACCTACCTTATAAATTTCTTGTTCAAGTTTCTTTACTGCCTGCAAATATCCGTCTTTTCCGCCGAAAAGTTTCACGATAGCCGACGGTTTACCGCTCTTCACGAACGGATCAAGTTTCAGGACATTAGTATCTTCGACCTCATAAATTCCATCGTTGCAATATTTGTCAAGCAAGGCTTCAAGGACTTTTCTTGCTTCGCCGTTATATTGGCTTATGAAATCGCGCTTTTTGACATTTTCGGCACGTTCCTTGCGCGTCAGCGGCTTTTTATCGAAAGCAACATGGATAATAAAGTCAAAATCGTCCACATCGCTCATGCCCTGCGATTCTTTCAGGGCTTGCAGATCAATGCCGTGTTCCTTGAACAATTCCGAAATGGTCTTTTTCTTCTCCTCGCTGTTCCAACTGTTTATAAAATGCTCCAAGTCGGCATATTCTCCGAGGATATTTGTTCTGGTGTAATCTATGATATTTTCGCGGCGAAGAGGTTTGCCGTCCGCATCATATACAGAAACCACCTTGTTGATGATACGGACAGTACAGCCGTTTACATCTATATAAGGTTTTTCCTGCGGCTCTCCGCCGGGAGGCATAGGAGGATCAACAGTTCCGCCCGGCTCATCTTTTGGTTTCGGAGGGTGATAATTGGCGTCAATATCTATCGGGCCGTCCCAGTCTGGATCATAGAAAAGCCTTGACACGCCCCTGAAATCCATAACTATAAAATGTGTTTTGCCGTCCTTTTCACGAAGTCTTGTTCCTCTGCCGATTATCTGCTTGAATTCTGTCATAGAACCGATATTTTCATCAAGAACGATGAGTTTTGTCATTTTGCAGTCCGCACCCGTGGAAAGAAGTTTTGAAGTCGTAGCAATAACAGGATACGTTGATCCCACCGAAATAAAATTTTTAATTTTCTTTTTTCCGTATTCGTCCGAACCGGTGATCCGTACAATGTAATCCGGATCTTTTGCACACATATCCGCATTAAGATTTGTCAGGGCAATTCTCATGCGTTCGGCGGCGTCCTCCGTAGCGCAGAATACTATGGTTTTCTGCATACGGTCGGTACTTTTGAGATAATTTGTTATTTCCTGCGCCACCTGATCGATACGGCTTTGTATGATGATATTGTAATCATAGTCGGAATTATTATAAATTCTGTCCTCGATCGGATTTCCGTAATAATCGAGCTGACCTTTCAGCGGTCGCCAGCCGTCGGAAATATCCGTTGTAATGCTTATTACCTTGAACGGCGCAAGGAAGCCGTCCTCTATACCGTTTTTGAGCGAATAGGAATATACCGGTTTGCCGAAATAGTCGATATTTGAAGTGTATGCAGTTTCTTTCGGAGTAGCCGTCATACCGATCTGCGCAGCCGAGGAGAAATATTCCAGTATTCTGCGCCATTTGCTGTCCTCTTTGGCACTTCCGCGGTGGCATTCATCAACAATAATAAGGTCAAAAAAATCCTTGTCAAACAGTTCGGAAAAATGCTCCTTGTCATCATCGCCCACAAGCTGCTGATACAACGAAAAATACACCTGATGTGAAGTTATGGTAGTTTTGTCGTCCTTTGCAGCATTGATCTTATGTATAACTTTTTCAAGCGGAGCAAAATCCTGATAAATGGACTGGCTAATGAGGATATTTCTGTCGGCAAGGTAAAGGATTTTCCGTTTCAGACCGCTTTTCAGCAGACGATAAACGATCTGGAAAGCAGTGTAAGTTTTACCCGTACCTGTCGCCATAACGAGAAGAAGCCTTTTCTCTCCGCGAGCAATGGCATCGACCGTTCTGTTTATTGCCACACGCTGATAATATCGCGGTTCATAGGTGTTCTGACTTGAATAATAGGGCTGTTCGATAATGGAGATCTCGTTTTGCGAAAGACCTGTACCGTTATTGGCATATTTTTTGTAACGTTCTATCAGTTCATCTGGATCGGGGAAATCGGAAAGAGGGATCTCCCGCTCTGTACCCGTCAGCATATCGTGTTCATAGAACGCATCGCCGTTTGAACTGTACGCAAAGGGAACGTCCATCATTCGGGCGTATGTTATCGCCTGCTGCAATCCAAAAGAAACGCTGTGGTTGTTGTCTTTCGCTTCAACAATGGCGATCGGGAAACTGCTGTTCCAGTACAGAACATAATCGGCAAACTTTGCGCTTTTCTTATCCCTGTGTACAAAATTACCGTTCAGACAAATCTTTCCATCTGTTATTTTGGTTTCCATGGTTATCCTGTTTTTATCCCATTTGGAAAGAATAGCGGGAGTGATATACTGAAGTTTTATATCCTCCTCGGACATTTCCTTTTTTGAAAGAATTGACATGACTGCGCCTCGCTTCCTATAATTTGTAATTATGAGAAGTAATAATCTATAAATTATTGTACCACATACTAAGAAAAATGTCAATTGCATACAAAAATAATGACAGAATTTTGACAATACCCCTTGATTTCTATGCAGATTTGTGGTAAAATATAGTTAACAGCTAAGAAAGCAGTGATACCGATGTCAATAATCATAAAAACCAAGGAACAGCAGCATCAGGAAGATCTGATCCGTCTTGCAAACTTTCGCCCTATTGATGATGATTTCATGAGGGTACTGCTGAAAGACGATCTTCCCCTTGCGCAGGAGATACTTCGCATAATTTTGCAGAAAGACGACTTAGTTCTTCTTTCCGAGCAGACTCAATACGATATGAAACGTCTTGCAGGGGCAAGGTCACTTTGTCTGGACGTTTACGCCACTGACAGCAGGGGCATAAAGTATGACATAGAAGTCCAGAAAGCCGACTACGGCGCAGCACCAAAGCGAGCAAGGTATCATTCCTCTGCCATGGATATTGAAAACCTTAAAGCAGGACAGGAATTTGAGGAGCTTCCCGTTACATACACTATTTTCATTACCGAAAACGATGTGTTTAACAAAAACAAGGAAGTATACCGAATCGAAAGAATGAACCTTGACGCCGATATGCCCTTTGACGATGACGAACATATATTGTATGTAAATGGGGCGTTCAAAGGCAATACAGAAATCGGAAGATTAATGCAGGACTTTATGTGCAGCAACGCTGCGGATATGCACAACGAACGTCTTGCGGAGAAAACGCGATATTTGAAAGAAACACCGAAAGGAGAATCCGAAATGTGTAAATCTATGGAAGAAGCTATGATTGAAACCCGAAAAATGGAAGATGCTCAAAT
>CANQTP010000138.1 GCA_947626755.1 uncultured Clostridia bacterium | reverse complement strand
TAACAGATCTGTGCTTCTGAGTTTATATATTGTGATGAATTTTCTATGGCTTGCCTACTTTTGCTTGACACATACACTCTCAACTCTCCTATTGCATTTTCCCAAAAACCGTGTTATAATATAATTGACAAGAAAGTATAGAGGAGTGTTTTAAGGTGCCCGATCAGGAATATTTTATGATGTCACCGAAAGTTGATTTTGCTTTCAAAGAGATAATGCATAATGAAAAGGTAAGAAAAGGCTTTTTAAGTGCGGTTTTAAATATCCCTGTGGACGACATAAAGAAAACTGTTCTTAAAAATGCAAATCTTCCCAAGAACCACGAGGACGTAAAGCAAGGAATCCTTGACGTTTATCTGATTATGAACGACGACACCGAGATCGACATTGAAATACAACTTTCCTATATGGCAACATGGGCGGAGAGAAGCGCATTCTACGTTTCCAAAATGCTTGTGGATCAGACCAATATAGACAAGATATACTCAAACTTTAAAAAATGCATTGGAATAAACATTTTAGACTTCAAATATGTTAAGGAAACAGAACGTTTCCACACAATTTATCACATCAGAGAAGACAGTGAAAATATTTGCTATACAGACATAATGGAATGGCACTTGATAGAATTGCCGAAACTTCCAAAAACCGAGGACGGCACGGAGTTGTATGACTGGATAAAATTTTTAAAAGCGGAGAAGAAGGAGGAGTTCGATATGGCAGCAAGCAGTAATGAATATATCAGAGAAGCGGTCGATACGCTTGAAGTTATAAGTCAGGACGAACAGAAGCGCTTAGAGTACAATGCCCGTCAGAAGGCACTCTGGGATTATAATACCTTAATGGCAGAAAATTACATCAAGGGAAAAGCAGAGGGCAAGGCGGAAGGCGAAGCATTGGGCATAGCCAAAGGCAGAGCAGAAGGCAGAGCAGATTTACTTGCACTAATGGCAGCAGATGGTGTACCGGAAGAAATTATTAGGAAGTATATGCAAATATGAGGAGTTCGACATGGCAGCACTTATAATTCGTAATTCTTAATGCGTAATGCGTAATTAGCAGGCTGAGGCGGGGAGCCCCCGCGGGCTTATTCAGGCAAAGTTTTGTGATTTCTTGCCTAAGTATAATGTGCGGCAAGGCAAAGCACGATCTGAAAATGAAAATCCCCGTTCATGTTATAATGGACGGGAATATTTTATGTTGCATTTTGCATTAAAATGTGATACAATAATATAGAACGTATGGAAGCGCATTGAACGCGCTGAACAAAGAGACTTTATCCACGATGACAAGATCGTCCGGGATAACATTGAAAAATACAGAAACTGAACCTGCTTGGAGGACAGAATGACAAAAGGATTTGCAAAAGGCGCGCTGCACGGACTGCCCATCGCGCTTGGGTATTTATCGGTATCGTTCGGATTCGGCATAAAAGCCGCGCATTCGGGATTGTCGGTGTTTGAATCCGCGCTTATCTCCGCGCTGAACCTCACATCGGCGGGACAGGCTGCGGGCGTTGACATTATCGCCGCGGGCGGCACGCTCATTGAAATGATACTTGTACAGCTTACTATAAATATACGCTATTCGCTTATGGCGATCTCGCTTTCCCAGAAGCTTGACGGGAAATTTTCTCTCCCGCACCGTCTGGCGGCGTCTTACGGCATAACCGATGAGATCTTTGCGGTATGTTCGGTACAGAAAGAACCGCTGACTCCTTTATATATGTACGGAATGATACTTGCGGCGTTTATCGGCTGGGTAAGCGGAACGGCTCTCGGAGCGGCGGCAGGAGAACTTCTTCCGCCTTCGATCAGCAGCGCCATGGGAATAGTCCTTTACGGAATGTTTCTGGCAATAATCGTTCCTCCCGCAAGAAAGCAGCTGAGCGTTCTTATAGTCGTAATAGCCGCAGCGGGGATAAGCATACTGTTCCGGTATGTTCTTACAACCGTTTCATCGGGATTTGCAATGATAGTTTCCGCTGTGGCGGCGGCAGCGTTGGGCGCGGTGCTTTTTCCGCGGAAAGAGGAGGAGACAGAATGAGTACGGCGGTCTACATAGCTGTCATGGCGGGCGTTACCTATCTTATAAGGGCAATACCTTTTACATTCTTCCGCAGGAAGATAAAGTCGAAGTTTTTCAGAAGTTTCCTGTACTACATACCCTATGCTGTTTTAAGTGCAATGACCATTCCTGCCATATTTTACAGCACGGGGAGCATTGCAACTGCAATTGCGGGAACGGCGGCGGCGCTGATACTTGCATATTTCGGACTTCCGCTTATAGTTGTGGCACTGGCGGCATCTGCCGCGGCATACTTTGCAGATTTATTGTTCTTTTAGCCGCTTGAAATGTTCGATAGAGTTGAGAGTGGAGAGGCAGGCTGAGCCTGCTTAGAGTTGAGAGTGGAGAGTTAAGAGTTGAGTTATTGCAGTAACGCTTATATCTTCGGCTTCAATGCTTTTGTAGATTTAACTTTGCTTTATCTTACGGCAGGCACACGCGGAAGATAACAAAATAAAGCCTGAATGGGTCAAGGCTCAACCTTGGGCACGGTATATATAAATGGGAAATCACTAAACCTTGCCTGCGCTGAAAAGTTCGCCAGCCTTTCAAGGCTGCGGGGGTTCGGGGGCAGAGCCCCCGAATATAAATTTGAGGTGAAAAATAAAAATGAAAGATGGTTTCATAAGGGTCGCGGCGGCAACTCCCGATATAAAAGTCGCCGACTGCAGATACAACGCGGAGCAGATAATTTCGCTTATAAAACAAGCCGCGGAGCAGGACGCTTCAATAGTTGTCTTTCCCGAACTGTGTGTTACGGGCTACACCTGCGGCGATCTGTTTTTGCAGAAAATTTTGCTTGACGGCGCAGAAAACGCGCTGAAAAGAATTATCCGCGAAACTGCGGAGCTTGATATAATTTCCATTGTCGGCGTTCCGCTTGAATTAAACGGAAAACTCTACAACTGCGCCGCAGCCTTCAAAGGCGGAAAAATTCTCGGCTTCGTTCCGAAAAAGAATATCCCCAACTATTCGGAATTTTACGAAATGCGCCATTTTAAACCATGGAACGGCGAGACGGGAATTGTCGAATTTTACGGGTTTTCCGATCATGACAAGCAGTATGTGCCTTTCGGCGACTGTGTTTTCACCTGCGAAAATGTCCCCGAACTCTGCATAGGCGTGGAGATCTGCGAGGATCTGTGGACTCCCGAACCGCCTTCGGGAAAACTTGCCGCAGCGGGCGCAACGGTGATATGCAATCTTTCCGCTTCGGACGAAATGATCGGCAAGGGCGATTACCGCCGTCAGCTTGTTTCTTCACAATCCGCAAGGCTTGTCTGCGGATATATCTACGCCGACGCGGGAATGGGCGAATCCACGCAGGATCTTGTTTTCAGCGGACATAATTTAATTGCCGAGAACGGAACGATCATTTCCGAAAGCAGGAAATTCACCACGGGACTGACTTTCGGGGAAATCGACCTGCAGCGTCTTTCCATGGAACGCCGCAGAATGAACACTTTCCCCTCGGAAAGCAGCGAAAAAGTCATGAAAGTTGATTTTGAGATAAAGCCGAAAGAGCTTTCCCTTGAACGTTTCTACCCGCCTATGCCGTTTGTGCCTGCGAACAAGTCCGACCTTGAAAACCGCTGCGGCGAGATCCTCACCATGCAGGCAGCAGGACTTGCCACACGTTTGCGGCATATCGGCTGCAAAACTGCCGTTATCGGACTTTCGGGCGGACTTGACAGCACTCTTGCGCTTATTGTCACCGTCCGCGCCTTTGATATGCTGGGGCTTGACAGAAGGGGCATTATTGCCGTTACGATGCCATGTTTCGGAACGACTTCCCGCACCAAAAGCAACGCCCATTTCCTTGCGGAAGCTTACGGCACCGTTCTGAAAGAAATAAATATCACCGATTCCGTCAGAAGTCATTTCAAGGACATCGAGCAGGACGAGAACACACTTGACGTCACCTTTGAAAACGGTCAGGCTCGTGAACGAACTCAAGTTCTTATGGATATTGCAAACCAAAAAGGCGGCATTGTGATCGGAACGGGGGATCTTTCGGAACTTGCCCTCGGCTGGGCAACTTACAACGGCGATCATATGTCAATGTACGGAGTGAATGCTTCGATCCCCAAAACGCTGGTTCGGCATTTGGTGAATTTTGAAAGCATAAGCACTTCCGACAAGACACTTGCAAAGGTTTTGCAGGATATACTTGCAACTCCAGTTTCGCCCGAGCTGCTTCCCCCCGCTGACGGGGAAATTTCACAGAAAACAGAAGATATTGTCGGTCCGTACGAGCTGCACGACTTTTTCCTTTACTATATGGTACGCTGCGGATTTCCGCCGTCAAAGATCTTAAGAATCGCGGAAAAGTCCTTTGCGGGACAGTACGACAGGGAAACCATTAAAAAATGGCTCACTGTGTTCGTAAAACGGTTCTTCTCGCAGCAGTTCAAACGTTCCTGCCTGCCCGATTCGCCAAAGGTGGGAAGCGTTACCCTTTCGCCGCGGGGCGACTGGAGAATGCCCTCGGACGCCTGCGTGCGGTTATGGCTTGAAGATCTTGAAAAATAAAATTTTCCGAAAAATTTTCAAAA
>CANQTP010000137.1 GCA_947626755.1 uncultured Clostridia bacterium | reverse complement strand
TTGATATTATCCGACAAGGCAAGCCGCTCCGAAATCTGCGGCAGCAAGCGTTGCAGAAAAGAACAGCATCGCCGTGCCACAATTGCGGTACGGGAAAAGAATAAGGCTAATCCAATTCAAGACTTTTATGATACCTTTTTCCGAAACTGCTTTAATCTGCGGAGAAAACTGGGGAATAACAGTATCGCCCGTGAGAAATATGATACCGAGTTTAAGAAAATTCGCACCGAAGCTCTTGCAATGAAAAAAGGACTATCCGAAGATAGTCCTAATCAAGATATTTATGCTTTTTCCGAGTTTTTGAGGGTCAAAGAAGATGAGCTTAGGGCATTGGCGGATAATTTATTATTGCATTTTTCTGATTAATGTTGTATACTTATATTTGTACAAATAAATTTGCAATATATCTTATGAATTTGGTTAAAACGCTGATTTTTTTAAAAAATTAAAAATTTTTTGACGTGTTTTGGCGTTCTGAGCGGTTTTTATATATAGAGGGGTTACAAATGGCACTTTGTTAAACAGTGCGTATGACAATTATTTTATCGGAAAGGACGTGTACTATGATAGGTTTTTTTCTTGCTCTTATTGACGAGCCAAGCGACAGGGAAAAATTTAATGAGTTGTATAATACATATAACCAGCTTATGTTTAAAGTTGCAATGTCCATAATGCATAATGAGGCTCTTGCCCAAGAGACCGTTCAGGACTGTCTTTTGAAAATTGCAATGACTATTGCCGATCTGCCTGCTGCAGGAACGAAAAGAGCCAAAGCATTTATTGTAATTATGGTAAGGAATAAAGCTCGTGATAATCTCAAAGCGGAGCATATTGACATAATTGAACCCATAGACGAAAGTGAGATTATTTCAAATGATATTGTAAGTGAAATCCTGTCGGATATGGGGTACAAACATATTGTGGAGGAAATTTTAAAGCTTGACATCATTTACCGTGATATACTTTCCTTAAGGATTATATACGAGTACAGTATTGAGGAAATATGCTCGCTGCTTGACATATCGGAAAATACTGCAAAATCCCGCATTTATCGAGGTCGCAAGATTTTAAAGAAATGTTTGGAGGGAATTCACAATGAATAATGAGCTTAAAGAAAAGATATTTGATTTGGTATTAAAGGAAGCTCTTCAAGAAAGTTTAGACAGGGAACTTCGAGAGATTGACGAAATGGTTGCAAATTCACCACCGCACGAGTTTTCTCCACAGTTTGAGAAAAGAATGAAAAAGCTTATAAATTCCATAGGCAGAAAGGATAGAATAAAAAAATACAAGCGTATTGCTGTAAGGACTGTTGTTTCGATAGCGGCGGCATTTGGTCTTATATTCGGCGTTCTGCTTACCCAACCTGAGGTTTCCGCGGCTGTTCAAAATGTTATACGGACTGTTTTTGACAGATATGACAAATATGATTATATCGGTGAGGAATTAACCGTTGATAATTTTAATAACAATATAAGATTGGGGTATGTGCCTGACGGTTACTATTTGTCAAGCGGGGATTATTCTCATATATCTGTATCATTAACTTATGTAAACAAAGATAAAAATGAAATAATGTTTGATTATGGCATAGCTGACGGAGCAAGCAGTTTTTATGATAATGAGCATAATTCATACTGCAATTTTACAGTAAAGGGTATAGAATATTTTTATTATGAAAGTAATGACAATGATTTTTATAATACTCTTGTATGGTATGAAGATGGATATGCTTTTAGTATATTTGCACATTTATCCAAGGAAGAACTTGTTAAAATTGCTGAAAATATAAAATAATTTGATTTTTGTGCAGTCATTTTTCTTCCTGAACCGTCTTTTATTATAGAGGCAGACAAAAAGGAGGAATTCTATGCGAATAAAAGCAAAATATTTTGTTTCAATTCTTTTGGCGTTGGTTATACTGGCTTGTTCAGCGGTGACGGTTTTTGCGGATGAACCCCGTATGTCTGACACAAATTCGGTTTCTGTTTGGCTTGCGTTTAGCGGAACAACTGCTTATTGCGACGCTAAAGTAACAGGTGCAGACGGAACAACAAGCATTACAGACGGACATCTTGTTTTGACAGACAGCAATGGAACTGTGGTCGGTGATTTTCCTAATTTATCGTCAAACAGTAAAAAGCTTACAGTTTCTGAAACTGTTTCGGGATTGACAAAAGGTGAAACATATACACTGACATTTTCTGCTAAAGTGAATAGGAACGGCAGGTCGGAAGATGTTAGTAACTATGTTTCTAAAAAATGCAAGTAAACAATAAAATTTATGTACTGCCTCTAAATTAAGCAAACATCAAATTTTACGCCATTAAACAATGGCAGAAAGGAATATTATTATGAAAAATTTTAAAAAATTTGTTAGCGTTTTGTGTGCAATCGTATTTGGAGTGAACATGGCTTTTTCAGCATCTGCTGAGGATGTCATAAAAGATGAAACTAACTACTCAAGTTTTTATGACAGTTCTGACGAATATATAGAATTTGCAAACCCAGATTCGAGAATTGCTTCTAATGGTGACTTTGAATTCGAAATTAAATATTCAGTGACATCTGATAAATTCAAATTTAGTAAAACAAAGACCAAGATTACAGTATCGGCGTATATATATGACGCAAATACAGGATTAAGAAGCTATAATACTGAAGACATTGTTGTACTAACAATATCAAGTGGATTTTTCAGCAAAGACTTTGAATTTTACGCCGATGGAGAGGACTATACTTTTGACTTGGTAGATTTAGATACCAGTAAAAAATACACATTAGAAAGAAATTAGAAATGCTGAAATTAAAACTGGCACTTTTCAATATGTTAAGGGGAAAGGTAATTTAACAAACTATGAAGCAATTTAATGAAAAAATGAAGAGAATATTGTTTAAGATATTATTTTATCTTTACATAACCTTGTTAATTTTATTTTACATAAAGCTTTTGCCTGAACCAGCGAATTTCATTTCTACTAGATATGTTATGCTGTTAAGACGTGAAAGTGGTTGGTGGGAATATAACCTCACTCCGTTCAATTTTTATAAGCATATAAGTGAGAATTATCCGAAAAGTTTATATCTTATTATTGGACATATATTCACTTTTATGGCATTAGGCATTTTATTTTTTCTTGCATATCGCAATTTTCCAGCAATAAAAAGAATAATAATATTAACTATTTTAGCAATATTCATTGAGGTTATACAATTTGTCTTTGCGGTTGGGGTATTTGACATTGACACTATAATTCAACATTGTTTAGGAGCCACTTTAAGCATATTATTGATATATATTATAAAAAAATATATAGAAAAGCTTAAGATAAAAAAAGATGTATGTAATTGAAATGCTTAAAAAGTGTTCTTTCAAATATTTTTGATTGGATTATTTTCTCATAGGTTTTTGGTCTGACGTTTCAAGCATATAGACATTTTTGTATACTTTGTACATTTTCTAACAGTCCTCAAATTAAGTTTTGGGGACTGTTATTTTTATGAGGTAAAAAAGTTTATAATCATAATTTTTTTATTCAAAGCCATTCTAACAGTTTGTGCCGTACCGCTCCGTAACTTGCCTATATTCAGAAAACAAAAACAACAGTCGGCAAGCTCCACAAGACGGGCATTTCTTTTTTTCATACAGCCGTTATAGTAATGCTGCGAGGTCTGCTCAACAGTATCAGCGGCTGCCAATACCCGCATATACTCTGACCGCTGAACTTCATTCCATTTTGCAGTTTGCTCCTGCGGCGGACAGGGCAGTACCAAGTGTAGTTTGATTTGCGGATAGTTCTCACGAAGTTTCAATACTGTTTGGGAGCATACATCATCAAAACCGATTGCCGCACCGCTGTAAAATTCAGTAATACCCGCATTTGTAATTGCTCTTTCCAATACTTTGTACAATCGTTCTTCCAATTGCGATATATCTCCCGTTAAATTTCTGTGTCCCGTAAAGCAAGCTGATTTCATATTGTAAAATACCTCCTTTTTCCTAATTATAACACATCTGAATAAATAAGTAAATAGTTCGACTATTTTACATTAAAAAATCAGAGAAAAAAGATTATAATATAATCAGTATCAATATGGAGGGTCGTAATATGGATTTAGGAGAGAGATTAAAGTATTTCAGAGAAGCGAAAAAATTAAGCATATATAAGCTGTCACAAGAAACAAATGTGTCACAAGGACATATCAGTGATTTGGAGAACGGCAAAAACCAGCCTACAATTGATACCCTAAACCGTCTGATTGTTCCTTTGGGAATTACTCTGTCTGAATTTTTCAATGAAGATGGAGAGATTGCAGTATTATCCGAAAAAGAAAAGGAACTTGTTTCAATTTATCGAACAATGCCGGACGATAGAGCAGATGTTTATGTACAGCTTGGCAAATTCCTCAATCAGCCATGAATTTAGAATATTTCTGAATAGCTAAATAAATATAAAAGAGCCATACACTTTTTTGACAGAGTGTATGGCTCTTTTGGTATGTTGAATAACGTATTATAGGCATTTGGTGGTAGTGTTAAAGTGTGACGGTGGGAACACCCATCTGCAAACGACCCATCCGTAGGAATCGTCCAATCCGTAGTGATCCACGGCCCATTTTGCCTCCAA
>CANQTP010000136.1 GCA_947626755.1 uncultured Clostridia bacterium | reverse complement strand
AAGGTTTACCCTGACGGTTCATATAACATTATGTATTGCAATTATCGGATTTTCAACGATTCGCCCACGGAGCATAGTCCGAAAACTGATGAAGAGGAAAAAAAGTCTGATGATAAATCCGAAAAACGCAAGACCGTAAAAACAGGACTTGCAGGGCAGACCTCAGAAGTCAGGAACGACAGTTTAAAACGTGCAAAAGATAAAATTCAGGATATATGTCTATGCAATAGATTTGATTATTTTGTTACATTGACATTTAATCCCGATAAGGTAGACAGCTTGGACGTTGAGCAAGTCAAAACAGCCATTAAAGGTTGGTTAAATAACGGAGTTAAGCGACATAATTACAAATACATAGCTATTCCCGAATATCATAAAAGCGGAAGGATTCACCTTCATGCGCTTATGTCGGGCGATCTGAAACTTGTTGACAGCGGTCATAAACATTATGACAAAGTTATATATAATATAGCCGATTGGCAGGAACGTTTCGGGTTCTGCACAGCAATCCCGATTGATGGCAATATCAATAAGCTCGGCTATTATATTACAAAGTATATAACTAAAGGCAACGACAAAATATTTGGTCGGTTCTACTGGTCAAGTCGGAATCTTAATAGAGAGCCTGAGCTTGAATACTTCAACGCTCCTTATTATGAGCTTGATTTGCCCGAATATTTCATAGAAGGTACAACAAGACGTATCAAATATGAAAGTAATTTCAATTTTGAAAGTTAATTTTCAAAAAGGCGGTGTAACAATGGAAACGACAGTAACACTTGTTGAAGTATATGAAGCGATCCAGACAGTAAAGGAAGTCCTTGATATAGTCAACGATAATACAGACGGTGATTTTTTTCCTGTTGAAGTTGCCGAAGTTCTCATGACTCTTTCTGATGGTGAGTATGGTAATAATGATGTTGAGGTCGTTTTGCAGGATATTAAAGATAGTCTGATGTATGATGAAAAGTATACTGCTTTATCCGAAATATCAAGCCGTCTTGAACTTATTGACGCAAGAATCAATGCAGAGTTTAAACTTGCAAATAGTTTCTTTGGATTTGTTGCTTCTGCGCTTCTTGCTATTTTGTCATGTAAGTTTTTTTCATGGATAGCGAACTTGTGTTCAGTTTGAATGAGGTGTTATTATGTACCATGATGAGATTTTACAGGTCACATATACTTTAGTTTATGATTATGATGAATTTGGTGATATATTTTTTAATTTTGTTTATTATCTTTTTCCTTTGTTTTTATCTTTACTTGGTATAAAAATAGGAGTTTCTATTTTAAAGAGTTGTTTTTCATGATAGTGTATGTAACGGTCTCTACAACCGTTTACATAAATAATTTTATTAAGGAGCGTGTTTTTATGAACACAATTGTTACAAAAGCAAGAATGAAGTGCGCCGAGGTTGCAGATAAGCTGTATAACTCTAAAGCGTACAGATGTGCTGAGAAGGTAGCTGTAGGTGCTTCAACTGCTCTTGCGGGTGTTGGTCTTTCAGCTATGAGCGCGTTTGCGGCTGACCTTGGTTCAATAGTTACTTCCGCCGCTTCTGCCGATAGTATCCTTGAGAATGCTGAACCGTTCATTGAGCCTGCAATTATTTTGCTTTGTTCTATAGGCGGCATCAGACTCGGTATGCGTTTCCTGCGTAGTTCAATCCACTAAAGACCGCAAAGGCGGGGCAATACATTGTCCCGCCTTAAATTTTAAAGAGGTGGTAATTTTGAAAGTAAACTTTCAAAAATTTATGATAATATTTCTGATAGTTCCTATGTGTGTAAGTTTGTTTGCTCTTCCTGTATATGCGGAAGATAACGAGCATGGCGGAACAGGCGGAGAGATTCCCGATCCCGTTACAAATCAACAATATATGTCACAGGTTTCACAGTTAATTGACTGGTATTGTGACGGTAAAATTGATTGGGAAAGTTATCAGGAACAGTTAGATTCTATAACAGACAATTATATCAGTTCAAATACATTTGGCGGGCAGGTTTCTAACAGTATTACACAGTTTTCTAATAAAGTTTCTGCACTTTCACAAAAATTCGGTTCAATAGTTCAGGAATATGGTGATTCGGCTGTTGAGTATATAAAAGATTATTTTGATAATTTTTTCTCTGATTATGAAGTATTGCGTGAGGAATCCACCACAGATTTAAAGGGTTATGGCGCGCTTCTTATGGTAAAACGTGATCCTTATATTGATTATTATTATTGCGATTATCTTGAAATTAATC
Organism: uncultured Clostridia bacterium; assembly: GCA_947626755.1. Classification (GTDB taxonomy): domain Bacteria; phylum Bacillota; class Clostridia; order Oscillospirales; family Ruminococcaceae; genus RGIG8773. The sequence goes on along the minus strand of CANQTP010000136.1, from coordinate 2,409 downwards.
CTGATGTAGATATTGGTACATGTGTTATTGATGGACATGAATGTTTTTCGTATCGTTACTGGAATTCTGACGGTCATATTGATGATGGATGGTATACTATTTTACCTCAAGTTTTTGCTTTTAAATGGGTGCCTCGTTATTATACTTTGTCTTATTACGGTGATGTCAGATATAGAAACGGCGAAAAGGCTCCTACAAATGACGAATATGTAGAAGTGGAAGATTATGACTTTGCCGACTCAACATATAAAGACCTTGACGATTTACTGAATAAAATTATTGAAGAACTTAACAGGCAACAGCCTGATCTGTCAAGCATTGAGGGAATATTGAAATCAATATATTATCGCTTGGGAACTCTCGATAGTGACAACGACAGCGGAACTTTATCTCTTTTAAATTCAGCTATAAGTCAGTTGATTTCCGATAATAACGCAAATAATCAAGCACTTATTGAAAAGCTTGAAAGTCTTAAAGGCGGAACAGAGGATAGCGGGGAAGAAGGAGAAGGCAGCGGGGGAACCGGTTCAGGAGAAGGAACAGGAGACAGCGGGGGAATTGATGTTGAGGGCTTGCGGGAACTCTTAAAAGAACTCATTCCCGAAATAGATGATATGACAGGAACGGAACAGGTAAAAGCGGCGTTACTGTCGAAATTTTCATTTATTGAGGAGTTAAAAAGCCTGATACAAAGATTCATAAGCAGTTATAAGAATAGTTCTTCTAATGATCCTGTAATAACTCTTGATTTCGGTTCGGGGCTTACTTCGGGCGTTCTCGGTTTCCTTGGTTTTCATGATGTGGATTTATCCGCAGGCGGTTTTCTTAATAAGTATATGCCCACAGTCCGCGCTATTGTGGCAGCGTTTATTTATATAACTTTTGCATGGAATACATATAAGAAGATACCCGAATATATTAACGGTGGCGGTGGTTCGTAATGGAGAAACATATAATTGATTGGCTTTTGTCGGTAATAGAAAAGTTGCCCGATGTGGACGGCTTTTCTGTTCCTGATGAGGTTTATGATGGTATTGATAATATAACCAGTTTACTTGGCTATTTCATGCCGTTCAAGCTGTATGAGCCTTTGCTTCTGTTTATCCTTTCATTGACAGCTTTCCGCATTGTTTATGCAATATATATGCGCATAAAGAAATAATAGAGGAGTGTCCTTCATGTTTAGTAAGCTTATATTAGCAATTAAAATTTTGTTCATAATTATTCTTGCGACAATAGCACTTGTTATTCTGCTTTCCTTTGTTCATATCTTGATAGGAGTTATCAAGGGCAAGAAGATACCTAAACGGAAACAGAAAAGCGACTATAAAAAGCGGAATCTGCTTGTTAAAATCTTCTATGATTTGCCGAAAGCGAAAGCGCGTGATTTTTTCGACAGAAACCCTGACAGCATGGGCATACACGGCTTGTATATGTTCTGTGGCTCGCAGGGTTCGGGAAAAACTATAGCGGCGGTTTACTTCATGCGCGATATTCTTCGCAAATATCCGCTTGTAAAGCTTCGCAGTAATATATCTATAGACTTTCAGCACGGACAAATAACACATTGGAAGCAGATCATTGACGTACACAACGGCGATATAGGACAAATTGATTTTTTAGACGAAATACAGAATTGGTTCAGCAGTAACGAAAGCAAGAATTTTCCTGTTGAAATGCTCCAAGAGATAACGCAGGAGCGCAAGAAGCACAAGGTCATAATAGGAACGTCACAAGTTTTTACAAGAATGGCGAAACCTCTTAGAGAGCAAACAACCTACTTGTGTTTACCGAAAACTTTCTTCGGCTGTTTTACCGTTTGCCCGATATTCAAGCCCGAGCTTTCAGATGATGGCACGTTAATTAAAAAACGCTTTGTAAAATGCTTCTGCTTTGCTCATGATGATGATTTACGCAAGTCATACAATACATATGAACGCGTTGCCCGACTGGCTTCTAAAGGTTTCCAAGCACCAAACGAGAGGGGTTTTTGATTATGTTTTATCCTCGAATTGATTTGCAGATGATGGACGAGTTATTGAACGATTCGCAAGCGGGATATATTTTCGCGTTTATGTCGTTTGCGCTTCTGATCGTGTCGGCTTTTATCCTGATTCATAATCTGAATGATAGGTGATACTATGCGAGTAATAGAGAAAATACTTCTGATAGAATATATACAGCATAACCATGACTTCTACGAGAATGAAGTTATCAAGCTGAAACAGCAATTGCGCTATAGGAATATTGACGTTAACGACTGCGTGGAGCTTTCTCTTGCAATAGAACGCTTGCAAGCATTTGAGAAGTTCTCAAAAGACGTTATGAGCTTGTTAAGCCTTAAATCGGCAGGAGACGAGGATATTTCCATATAATGGGAACAATAGTTCTAATTTCGCTAAATAAAAG
>CANQTP010000135.1 GCA_947626755.1 uncultured Clostridia bacterium | reverse complement strand
GGATAGCCATTTTTGAATTTTATATAAAGTTACGGAACGTTTGTCTTTCAATTCGATTCCCGTACGGGTCACCAGCCTAATTCTCAGCAAATCGCGTAGGTACGCGGTTTGCTGATTTTGTTTTTACCCTAAAAACAGGCTTTGGGACTTATATGGGACTTATTTTATCTTTCCGTAACTTATCCTGTCTTGTGCATAACGATATTTACGTCATTCTTTTTGGTAAAACTAAGCGCATTTGCAACGGCGTCCGCGGCTTTTATCTGATTTTCTCGGAACATATGACTGTACAGGTTCAAAGTCGTTGATACCTGCGAGTGTCCTAATATTCCCGATACCGTGGTCGGATCTATCCCTGCTCCAATTAAAAGACTGGTATGCAAGTGCCGGAATTGATGTATTCCATAAAATGGGAATTTATTCTTTTCGCAAAATTCTTTTAGCCATCCGTATGGCGTTTGCGGATTCATGGGCTGTCCGTCCCACTTTACAAAAAGCCTATCGTTTTCGTGCCACTTGTCGCCTACTTCGGCTTTTTCTTGGTCTTGCTCTGCTTTGTATGTTCTGAGAAGTTCCACTATTTCCATTGGTACTTTCACATATCTTACAGAGCTTTCTGTTTTTGTGGTGTCTGTATAAATTCCCCGCGCTTTGGTGTAATTTGACGTTCTCTGAACGTGTATTACTCCCGTCTGAAAATCAATGTCTTTCCACTCCAAACCCAACATTTCTCCGCGTCTTAATCCGCTGTAAATATCAAGAATGAAGAACGCCTGATATTTAAGCGGTGCTGTTTTCAGAAGTTCAAAGAATTTCTCCGTTTCTTCAATTGTGAGAATTTTACGCTCTTTCTTTGAACCCTTTGGAATCGACACTCGCCTGCAAGGATTATCGCTGAGCATATCCATTTTTACCGCGAAATCAATGACCGTTGAAATAAACGAAAGATAATGAACCATTGTTTTTCTCGATAATGCCTTGCCTGTTCTTTCATTCACTCCGTCCTTTGCAAGACTGTTGATAAATTTCTGTATCTCGCGCGTTGTAAGTTTGTCAAGACGAATATGACCGATAGCGGCATACACACGTTTTGTCAATTGTCTTTGCCTCGTGTAAGTCGTGCTTTTAAGGTTTAATTTTGCATAATCCTCAAACCACTCTTCGGCAAAAGTTTCAAATTTTACGGCAGAAACTATCTGTCCTTTTTTGCAATCCTCCTCAAAGAGAACAGCTTGCCTTTGCAGTTCCTTTTCAATTTGCTTTTCCGTCATATTGGGTTCGGGAGTCCAAGTCATTTTCTGAGTAACTTGTTTTCCGTCTGCTTTGTAACCGCAGGATACTTTTATTCTGTAAGAGTTTCCTCTTTTTTCGATAGATGCCATTCAGGTCAACCTCCTTAATCTGACCATTGGCATATTTCTGCACTTCTATTATACTGCTTCTTCGTTGTAAAGTCAAGAAGTTTTTAGAAATATGTCAAAATTTTGAGTTAAACTTATGCCGATTTGGTTAGCAGATCGAGCAACGCCGATTTGCTGATAAGTATTTTTCCGCGTTTTCCTTGTCCCGTCCGAATGAACGGGACTTTATTTTGTGCCACAAGCTGTCGGATAGTATGTTCCGACAGACCGCTAATGGTTTCGGCACACTCCTTGATAGTGAGCATTTCAAGGGGGTTGCTTTCACAATGTTTTTCCTGTGGCTCATCATCTGAGATTAGCCGCGAAAGCAGTTCCTTTATCTTTTCAGCTATTTCTCTTTTTTCCGTGATTGTCATAAATGTTTCTCCTTTCATCTTTCGTAATAATTTCTGTTTTGTTTTTGTAATTTTTCCGCATTTCAAAAAATCCTTTTTTGTGAATTTCAAACTGTGCAGCGATTGTAATTTTATCTCGGTTTTGCTTTTACCGTAAATCAAAGTCGGTAGTATTTTGAAAATTGGATTTTTCACATTAAAGCAAAATTTTGCGTTTCAGCGGTTTAAGATAATTTCTTATCATATTATCCAGAAAGCCGAAAGAAGTTTTCAAATCTTCAATGTCTTTTGCATAAATCGACTGCGTGGAGTTTGCAACTTTTGCAATTTGGTTTATTTCGTTTCCGATACGATTGAACGAGATCAGAAAACTGTTGATAGGCTTGGTGTCAAAAATATTTATCGTTCCTTGAACGGCAATATCGCGGATAAATGTTCCTGTCCGCTTGCCGCATTTCTCCGCACGTCTGCAAACTATCTCCCATTCCTGCGGAGAAAAATATACTATCTTGGACTTTGTGCCTTGTCTTACAGGCATAATTATCATTCCTTTCTTTTGTGTATTGTAGGTCTTAGGGAAACTTCCCTAAATTTTGAAAAGTCATATGACTTTTCTGCGCTTGCTATAATAATGCAAACTGCTTTTTTCAACGTGCAGAATTCAACGCATTGAATTCTTTCCTGCAAGGATATTGCTGATTTTTTTGCCCACACCCGAATTTGCGGTTTCCTCTAAAACGTCCATAAGAACGTTTAGCCTTTCCGACATTTCCGAAATGGCAAGAGAACGTTCCGTAAGCTCCTTGACTTTCTTCTCCAACTCTTTGATTTGTGCCTTATCTGCGGAAATTTCCTTTTCCAGACTTGCGATCTTATCGTCTTTTTCCGCACTCTCATCTTCAAGTCTGCGTGTTATTTTACACTGTCTTTCAAATGCGGTTTTTTCGTCCTCAAAAGACTCTTTAAGTTTGATCGCCTTGTTGATAAGTTGGATATTGCCATCTGTGGGCATTAACAACTCCTGTGCTTTTTGGTTAAGAAACATCTTACCGTTTTTTCGGTAAATGCAGTTCCGCATTTCTTTGGATTTTCTGCAAATTTTGGCATATACGCCTTGCTGTGAGATATGATGTTCTTTTGCAAACTCCTTGACGGTCATTAACTTTTCGCCCATTGTCGTTATCCTCCTGCGTTAAGATTTTCAAGAGAAACATCATTTGGTATTCTTCGCAAAAACTTGATAAGTTCCTGCGTGGATATTTTCTTTTCTCTGCAAATCTTGAAAAGTTCCTTGTTTTCCAGTTCCGCGATTTTGGCGTTATTGTCCGAAATACGTTTTTCAATGTCCTTTGTTTTTTTCCTTGCGGCGGTCTGCTGTTCCAGAAGTTTTTTCTGCTGTGTGTAACATTCTTTCAGCCTGTCCGTATCGGAACGTTTTGGTTTTGGCGGTTTGGAAATGTTTGCACCTTGTTCGCTAAATGCAAGATTTTCAGTGTTCATAGTTCTGTCCTCCTTAAAATTTTTTGATTACTTCGTGTTTGTCCGTTCCTGCTCCTCTAACCAAGCAAGAAATTTTTCTTTTCTGATAAACTTCCTCTTGCCTATACGAATGACAGGAACGTCCTCACGGTTCAGAAACGCATATGCCATTGAACGTGAAAATTCGAAATTCTGCAGATCCTCCGCTGTGAGCATTTCCGTTGTGTTGTTGTTTTCGTACATAATGATCTTCCTTTCAAATTTTCTATTCGGCTGTTGAGCCTATCTCAAGTATACCGCCGCAAGTCCGAAAACACAATATCTGAGAATGTTTTTCCGCATCATTCGAATGTGTAAGTACAGTCATTCATCATAAGTATTCGGCGTATCTGCGTGATTTGCTTGACTTTTCCCGAAAATTATGATAGAATGATATTCATAGGTTTTAACCGTACACATTCTTATGTATTTTGTCGAAAGGAAGTTGTTTATGAACACCCTAAAAATACCTTTTTCTGCTAAAACTGCCGTTATCGGCATAAGTTTTGATGTTCCGAACCAAAAAGAAACCGTTGTTATCGGAAATCCCGACTCCGTGAAACGCTTCTTTGTTTCGGGACTTACGGATAATGATATTGATTTCCGCACAAGGAAGTTGGGGACGCTTATTGACGAGATGAACGAACTTGCTCTTTCTGCGGACGGTGACAAAATTCAAAAAGTGATCTCCGCATCTTCGGGACTTTGCAGCGTTATCGGAAAAGGCAAGGGCAACAAGTCCGCCGAAAATTTCAAGAATGAGTTGTTTGAACTTTACGACAATTCAGCAAATGCAAATATGCTTTTCAATTACATAATTTTCTTTGTTCTGACAAATTTTAACCTTAACCACAAGGCACTCAGCGGAGAGTTTCACATTTCGGTAAATCAGATGAAAAAATCTGCGGAGAAATTTGCGGAACAGTACAATGCCTGCATTTCGGATATGCTCATGCCGTTTCGGAATCTGCCTGTTGTACCCGAAAGCAAAGTGCGGTATTGGGATATTGACAAGCAGATAAATTCTCCGTCAAGTGAACTTATCTTGCACGTTTACTATTCGCATATCGGCGGAACGTGGCAAACAGGTTACGCTGCTGAAAACTCATTCCTTGCAATTCTGAGAGTATACGTTGACATACTGAAACAGGCGAATGTAGTTGTGAGGAATTGTGCCGTTTGTCATAAACTTATCCTTTCCGATCGCGCGAACACCTCGGCAGTCTGCGGAAGTGATAAGTGCCGTAAAGAACAGCACCGCCTGACGACTAACATTGTTCGCAAGCGTAACAAGGAAAATCCGATACAAGATTTTTACGATACTTTTTCGCGGAACTGCTCCAACCTCCGCAGAAAATTCGGGGATAACCTTTCCGCTCGGAAACGATTTGATGATGAGTTTCAAAAGGTACGCACCGCAGCGTTGGCAATAAGAACTTGTCCACATAGGCTAAAATCTGCGAAGAAGAGTATGCAAATTTGAAATAATACACATAGTTTCAGCATA
>CANQTP010000134.1 GCA_947626755.1 uncultured Clostridia bacterium | reverse complement strand
CCATTGGCTGTCTGTTAAATCACTTGTATATCTCATACTTCTTATTATACCATATTTTTTCTATGTGGACAAGTTCTAATTTTCGTCAATTTACAGCAAACTCTGACGAAATTTATTAATTTATAACGTATTTCTACAATTAAATTGTGACATAAAAATTCTTCAAAATCGCTTGACAAATGATTTTTCAAATGATATAATAATAGCAGCAACAGTGGAAAAATTGACATTTAAGTATCTGACGAAACGTATCATTTAAATTCAAGCGAACGTTTTGCAGACGTTCGCTTTTTGTTTTATCCGCATTAACTCAAAAAGGAGCATTGACAGATGTATTATTACATGATGAACAAAAACAAGCCTGTTGCGGCTTTCAAAACAGAACCGCCTAATGTGTTTTCAAATAATTTATCTCTTGAGCTTTTGGAAACATTCGATCAATTGCCTATCGGTTTTCAAGACATCAACACATGGCTGCATAAAAGAAAAGCGTCATCTCATAACAAGTATATGAAACAATTAATGCATCAGATCGGCTGCGGTGATAACGAAATTTTTATAAAAACAACACACGCAGCATCAATAAACGACACCTTTTGGATCAGATCCGAACAGGAGGATATATCGTGGGAAAAAATATCTTTGTATAAAGCCACATTCTCGGCCATAGGATCAAAAGCATTTTTTGAAGGTGAATCTGACAGTTTCCCATTAAGACCTTCCCCGGAATTTACTTGTCCGGGGTCTTTCCGAAAGTGTTTCCGCAGAGAAGATCAAATGGGTCAATACAGCTCAGATATTTATATCTACAAAAGAGGCGGTGAATTTGGCAGCGGATATGAGCCATACTGCGAAATATTATCTTCCGAAATAGCGAACATAATAAGTCCGGATAATGCCGTTAAATATAAATTGTCCGGGATATACGACCACACTGCGTCAAAGTGTAATTTGTTTACAGATGAAAATTATGGTTTTGCACCATTTTCTGCTGTAAATAAAGTATTGAATAATAACGTACAAAAAATTTTTAACTATTTTGAAAGCATCGGTTCAGAACAGCAATTCAGGGAAATGCTTGTAATTGACGCTCTATGCTTCAACTGTGACAGACATTCCAAGAATTATGGAGTATTATTCAATAACGACACCCTTTATATTTTGGGCATGGCACCTATATTTGACTTGAATATCTCATTCATGTCAAATGTATCTACTGAGGACTTGAATGATACGATCAATATTGTTCATAGCGGTTTCCCCAGACTGGGCGATGATTTTACCCGTCTTGGACAAATAGCCGTTAATGATGTTATAAGAGATCGTGTTAAAGATCTGAAAGATTTTTCATTTTCTTTTCGCGGAGATGATGTTTTTCCGCCGGAACGCGTGAAACGCTTGGAAGAAATAGTGCAGCATCAGGCTTCGGCTATTCTGTCCAAAGATCCGCTTTATATGGAACATGTATTTATTCCGGCAAATACTACAAAAGATGACACATTATGATGTAACCTACCCAAAAATATTGAAAATATCGACAAAGATATCAAGAAACTTTCTGAATATGGTTTTTTGAAAAGAAACAATGGATCGTATAAAAAATATATTATGATTACAAGAAAGTATATTTCGGCGGTCCTAATTTATTGAATTTTTTCTTCTAAAATGCAGATTCCAAGAGATTCATTCAGAGTTAAGATCCGAATGTTCAACGGGAACGATCTCCACATCTACTTTTAACAAACTAAAAGAATTTTTAAAGAATGATATTTAAGAACGACGCCGGAAAAGAGATGATTAATATGCTGCGTGACTATCTTTATGACACTTTCGGTACAAATGTCCCGATATTCACGTCTGAAATAAAATACAAGAATTATTCAAGATCATGGATATTTGCTGAGCTTAAAAAACTTTGCAGTGATAAAGAACTGATAAGATACGATAGAGGTGTATATTATATCCCTACGGACACTATTTTCGGGAAAAGCCGTATCAGTTTTGATGAAGTAATAGAGAAAAAATATATCAGTAATGGTCAAGAAGTTTTCGGATTTTATGGTGGGGTAACTTTACTTAATACAGTCGGACTTTCAACACAAATAGCTGTTACGCCGACTATATTTACAAATGCTGTAACTTCCCAAAAAAGAATTATAACGATCGGTGAACGCAAAGCAATACTCAAAAAGCCAAGAACTATGGTCAATTCATCAAATGTCTTTGCTCTTACGTTCTTAGAAATACTTACCGAAATACCAGAATATTATCTTGATGACAAAAATAAAAGAAACTGTATTATTAATTTTATGAAAATAAATGCAATAAGAAAAGACGATATTTCTTCTTTGATCGTTTTCTATCCGAAATCAACATCAAAAAACTACAGAAAACTGATATATGATGTATGATAGCACGGTGAATTTACAGCGTGTGTCTGTTTTAACACAGACAAAGTAAAGAAAGATACATAAAATCGAAAGGTGACCTCTATGGAACAATTTGTTAAGCGATTAAAAGAGAAGATAATTGAAGAATTTAATGCGAATACTAAAAATGGGATATATGCATTTACTCAAAAATGTATGGCATATAACTCAAATAAAATTGAAGGCAGTGCTCTTACATTCGAGCAGACGTCTTGCTTATTTGACAACGGTACGATAACGCCTGAACGAGATCATGCTTTCAGGACTAAAGATGTTGAGGAAATGACAGGACACTTTAAGATGTTCAATGAGATACTTAAAAATCTTGACAAACCTTTGACGTCCGAAATGATAAAAACTTTTCATTACCAGCTTAAATCAGGCGTTTTTGAGGATCGTGCAAACGGTTATCCCATAGGCGAATTTAAAAACCGTGCAAACCAAGTCTCTGATGTAACAACAGAGCATCCGAAAAATGTTCCACAAAGAATACAAAACCTTATAGACAGGTATAATTCAAGTGAAAAAAGTCTGCTGCATATTGCTATGTTTCATGCCGAATATGAAAATATCCACCCGTTTCAAGACGGAAACAGAAGAACGGGACGTGCAATAATTTTTAAGCAATGTCTTGACAGCAATATCGTTCCTGTTATTATCTATAACGAAGATAAACATAGATATTTTCATGCTCTTCATACCGCACAGACTGAGGGAAAATATGATATGCTGCCGGAGTTTTTCAAAGAAACGCAGGATAAATTTTACCGACAGGTAAAAGCTTGCCAAGATTTCCTTTGATATTAGAACTCTGCCTAAGGCATATTATAACCTTTTATCGCGTTATTTTTTTTATTTTAATTTATCGGAGCAATATGGCTGTGGCGTGGCCGCAGCAAATAATGAACGGCTTCGCCGCAGCATTTATGCCGCAGCTTTAAAAATATAATTTTCTCGTCAAACTCTTTGTACCGACATTTGTTTTCGATGGCTAAGTTTTCATTGAGTTCGATCAAAATTCTGTGTATCCGAGCAAACTCATCCGGACAGCAACGACCCGGCCCGATCTCGTTCAGATGCGCTTCATTCGATCAGGCTGGGCTGCAAAAATAGATCAAAACAAATCAATATATAATTAAAAAGTGATATATTTTTCAATATTTGATCTTTCAGGTATTTGTATAGGTAAATCTATATTAAGAGTAAGATCCGGAATGTTATTCCAACCCTTGGACGATAACTCTCGAATCATTCCACAAAGCCAATTTTTTACTTGCTGTTTATGAGTTTTGGGAACAGATGGAGAATTTTCCACAGATTTTTCTATAATATCAATAATATTTTCTCCGCTATCGGTAAAATATGAGCCATCTTTTTCGGAAAGTTTATTGATCTCCAAATCAGTAAACTCTTTTACCTGCTGATATGCCTGATATTTCAAAACACTGTCTTTCGGAAGCGATACTCCGCCATTGATATTCTTTATGTAATGATAAAGATTTTTCCCGTTTTCACCTACATTCAAGGCATTTTCAATATTTTCACGAAGTCCATTGTCAACCCCATTTGCCGAAATATAATAAGAGTATGGATCAATAGAAAATGACAAATCATTTATTTCAGAAATATTTATGCCCGCTGCGTCCAGAATATTTGTTATTTGAGCATTTATCATTTGCCCGTTAAATGAATTTCTTGCTTCATCGACATAATCCCCATTTACGGAAATACCTCTAAAAAGAGAATCTCCATATTCTACACCGTGGATTTTTCCTTCACGGAGCATTTGATTTTCATACATACAAGCTATACGACGTTCCTGATCCGATAGATCATTAGCATACCACGAACAAGTTTTATCATAATATTTACGCTGAACATAATTTTCCGGATCACTATGTGCTTTTGAGGTTTCTGCAAGTTTTGAATATTTTTCTGTAAGAGCAGCTTTAAATGCGTGATAATTATCAGTATAAGTTCCGGCATTATTAGAAATTATTTTATCTCCCGCATTTTTGAGAGATTCTTCATTAGCTTTTCTTGCTTCATTTATATATTTATCCAAATCAATTTTATTGTCAAGGTCTCTGTTTCGGGAACTGCCGTTACTTGCGGTAGTTTTTGCAGCATTACTTATATTAAAACTATCTCTTCTGTAAATATTATTTTTTTGTGTATTAGATTTTCTTTGGGTTTTGCTTTTTTCGAGCATCATATTAAATCGTATTATTTTGGTTAAATTGCTGATGTTCATATATCATCACTCCTATTAAACTTTCTTATAGCCCTGAGCAAAACACCGAAAAACAAGTAATAACGCAGTTTTGCCGGGATAAAGTTTTCAAATTGTCACTATA
>CANQTP010000133.1 GCA_947626755.1 uncultured Clostridia bacterium | reverse complement strand
GAGGGCAAGATCAAAAAGGACAAGCACGAATCGGTCATTTTTACAAGAGATAAAATCCCTTATGAGATCGTGGACGGCAAAGAACGCTGTATCGCCGATGAAGTGCCGTTTGATATTCCTGAGAGTTGGTGTTGGTGCAGGCTGGGGAATATAGTATATAACAGAGGACAAATGAAGCCGACCACTAAGTTTTGCTATATTGATATTGGATCAATTGACAATAAAAATCAGAAATTAAGTGACAAAGAAAATATAATTGAAGCTGATAAAGCACCTTCAAGAGCAAGAAAAATTATAGATGTTGATGATATTATTTACTCAACTGTCAGACCATATCTACACAATATGTGTATTATTGATAAACATTTTTCTTTACAACCAATTGCAAGTACAGGATTTGCTGTAATGACTTGCTACAAGGATTTGTATAATAAATTCTTATTTTATTATTTGCTTTCTCCCGATTTTGATAGCTTTGTTAATAACAGTGAAAATTCTAAAGGTGTTGCATATCCTGCAATAAACGATGAAAAACTTTACAGTGCTTTAGTCCCTCTCCCGCCCCTCGCCGAACAGCACCGAATAGTAGCAAAAATAGAAGAACTTATGCAATACTGCGACAAGTTATAAAAATCGGGCATACTCTCAGAGTGAGGGTATGCCCCAAAGAAAGTTAATATAAAAAATCACTGAAAGGTCTTTACAAAAAGATAACTTTGTGATATACTAACACATAATAAGTAAGAATAATACATCAAAACATGAAAGGTAAGGTGATTCCAATGGGCTATTATCCCGACAAAGGAAAAACGCACTGACAAGCTGTTGCCGCAGCAAGTCAATGCGCTTTAGGGAGTTGTATAATACAACTTTACATAATAAAATATTATCACAACTTCCTCTCCTTTGTCAATAGTCATATTAAACAAATTTCTATCTGTTTTCCTTATTTAAGGAGAGGAAGGAGCATACTTTATTGAAGAAATGTAAAAATTTAATAGACGATGGTTTCAGAGCCGATTTGGTCGAAACAGCACATTTCGATGGGGATCTCGAAATTCCTATTATCAATGCGCCGGATCAAATCATTATTCCTGATGGATTAGTACCGTTTTCAATACGGCAGCGTGATGTGGAACATAAATGTTTTGTGTGTTACTATGAACATGATATTCGCTTTTTTGATTGTCTTACAGCAACTGATGACTATATCGAAGATTTAAGGCAGTATCCGGGCATTATATCCCCCGACTGCTCTCTTTACCTTGATATGCCGCTTTGCTTGCAAATCGCCAACGTGTATATGAGCCGAGCCGTTGGTCACTACTTTCAAAGTAAAGGTTTTTACGTTATTCCGAACATTCGTTGGGGTGATGAGAGAACATTTACAACAGAAACACTTCCCGAAAAAGTAGCATTTCTCGGTGTACCGAAACACAGTATCGTTTCAGTCGGTACATATGGCTGCGTAAAAAGCAAGGAAGCAAAATTTTATTTCCGCGAAGGCTTAACGGCTATGCTTGATGAACTTGAACCCGAAGTAGTGCTTGTTTACGGCAGTATGCCCCGACAGGTTTTTGAAGGTCTTGAAAATCGCACTCGTTTTGTGAACTATCCTGATTGGATCACCTATAAAAAGGCAGGTGGTCGCTGATGGGCACTACAAGGAGCGGCAGATATTTTCACACAAAAGGATCACGTATTAAAATGGGGGACTTTGCTGTTGTTCATGCAGTTGAAGGAAAATTCAAAAGGTCACAGGTAAGGGTTAATGGAAAGATAACTATTAAACTGCGTCTTGAAGATGGTGGTCATGGACAGAAGGGCATGGATTTGCTTGATAAATATGGCATTGAATATCATGTCGTAAAAACGTATTCAAATGGAGTTCGTGTAGGGTATGTACCTAACCATCTAAACAAACTCAAAAAGAACGGTATTGGACAATCGTGGTTTCCAAAAACATGGGACGCTAAGACGATTAAACGTGCTGCTGAACATGTAGCGGGATTAAAAAGAAATCGTAATGTGCCAGATGGTGTGACAATGTACGGAACATATAAAGGCGTAAAAATTGGTGTAAAACGAACTAATGGAAGAATTGCAACGGCATTTCCCGATAGCAATCAAAAGGTACTATAAGGAGGACAAAATGGATATTAATAGAATTATAACAGTAATATCAAAGCGCAGCAGTCTTCACCCAAATGATGATTATGAAACGGAAAAATGTTGGAAAGAAGAAACACAGATTCTCTCAGAGGATATTTCAGGTACATTAGACTTCTTTGAAACGGTATGTACTGATGAGGAATTCTTCTGGCTTTCTGAAGTATTTTCGGACGTTTCCGAGATACTTCAAAGCAGGAAGTTTGTTCAGGCTCTTCGTACACGTCTTGAACGGGTTACTCGTGAAACATACGATCAGAAATCTTTCAAAAGCGAGCATATGCAAAAATGGGTAGACTATGATGAGTATGTAAGAAGCGTTGGTATGGAAATCGACTATGCCGAAGGTGCGCTTGAAATGTGAGTTATCCTCCATATTTCCCGATAGCAATCAAAAGGTACTATAAGGAGGAAAAAAAGATGATTACTGATGAGATTCGTGCATCTATTACTAAGAGAGCAGCAACAGATGATGAATGGGATTATGGCGTAAAAAAATGTTGGCAAGAAGAAATAGAAATTCTTTCCCGTAACATCGATGATACGATTGTATTTCTTGAAAACGATTGTACTGCCGATGAGTTTTCATGGCTCAGCGAAGTATTTGATGATGTTGCCGAAAAAACACAGAGCAGGGCTTTTGTGGATTGCCTTTATAAAGTAGCAAAAAAATATCCCGAAACGTGTAAGGAATATTATATTGACAGAGTTCTTGTCTACTGCGAAGGTGCGCTTCTTAATCAAGAATAAAAGCAAAAACTATTTCTACTTGTATGCGAACTTTTACCCCCAATTATGCAAATTTTGATTTTTTATGATCAAGTAAAGCGGTCAACCACATTGGCTGACCGCTTGAATTTTACCAATCAACTATTTTGTCAACGATCTCACGCTGTTCAGTGGCAGTTTTGCGGAGATAGATACGGGTAGTCTCAATGCTTTCGTGCCCCATAAGATCGGCAAGAAACGCAATGTCATTACACCGTTCCAGAAAGCTTTTTGCAAACCTGTGCCGGAACGAATGAGGATACACCACTTTCGGATCAATGCCGTATTTGACGGCATATTTTTTCAATTCGCCGGAGATACCTCTTGTGGTGATACGCTGCCCGCGCCGGTTCAGGAAAATAAAACCGCTGTCCTGAGCTTTTCCGGCAAGCCATTCAAGCGCTTCTTCCTGCAAGGATCTGGGTATGTAGATACGGCGGAGTTTGCCGCCTTTGGAGTACAGATCGAGATAACCGAGCCTGACGTGTTCCGCCTTGATCTGTATAAGTTCGCTTACCCTTGCGCCCGTGGCAGCAAGAAAGCGGATCACAAAGTACCAGAACATTTCTCCGTCCTCTTTCAGACGCTGTTTGAAGTACAGGTAATCCGCTTCACTTATTACGTTTTCGAGGAAAGGTTTCTGCTGTATTTTTACAAATGACAGCTTCCATTTTTCCTTGCCGATGCTTTCAAGGTAGCAGTTCATGCCGCGCAGACGCAGGTTCACCGTCTGCGGCTTGAAATTGTCCACAAGCCATACCTTGTAAGCGTTCAGGCTTTTTCGGGTAACATTGCCGTACTGTTCGGAAAAATTACGGAATGCGAACAGGTAGGCAGCTTTTGAGTTTTCGGACAGATTTGTTTTGTCCAAATAGTCTTTGAATGTGTTTATCATATCGAAAGACCTCCTTCCGATATAATTGTAACACATTATCGTATTTTATTGATAATATCCATTAATTCCTCAATTTTAGCTACTATGCGGTGCTGCTCGGCAAGGGGCGGGAGAGGGATAAACATATTTGCAAGAGTTTTTCCATTGCAGTTTGGCTGAGCTGTTGCTATTGTTCCGTTTCTTAATTGATTCCAATACAATTCACTTTCCATAAAATATTTTAAGTATTCCGGTGATAAATTATTACTGTATCTTGTTCTGATCAAGTAACCTGCATATATTGTCGGTTCGGGAACATTTTTTACAAGATATGATTTTCCGACTGTTCCTCCTGTTCTTGCAAACAGAATATCATTTGGGGCTAATAAATATGTTTCTATGCTTTCTTCATCAATATCGCAATACGGAACGGTATCCCACATTACTTTATTATCCTGAATATCACTTATACGAACCATTTTAATTCGTCCTATTTCCTTAGCAGGAGCATTAAAACCATATTGTATTGATTCAGATAAATTTCCCCATCTGCACCACTCCCAACTCTCCGGAATCTCAAACGGCACTTCATCAGCAATACACCGTTCTTTTCCGTCCACGATCTCATAAGGGATTTTATCTCTTGTAAAAATGACCGATTCGTGCTTGTCCTTTTTGATCTTGCCCTCTTTGATTAGCTTTTGTTTTTCGGCTTTTATGCGTTCAAGGAGAATGCTTGCGGGTTCATCGGACGGATCCTGCGGAACGAGTTTGCCTTGGACGGCTTCCTGCAAAATTGATTTTTTCAACATTTCGGGAAATGTTTCATTCAGTGCGGAAAGCTGTGTTTCGGACTTTTCATACTGTTCTATGTACGGGAGAAGTTCTTCTATTTTGGAGACTATGCGTTTTTGTTCGGCGAGGGGTGGGAGGGGGATAAAACAATCTGATATTATTTCTAATGTCAAGTTTGGAATAGCAGTAATTTTTTTCTGTTC
>CANQTP010000132.1 GCA_947626755.1 uncultured Clostridia bacterium | reverse complement strand
ATCCTTTCTGTCACAAATGACGTTGTTTTTCACGGAATGATGTCAAATTCATGAAATTGACGCTGATTTCTGACGTCCATCAGCTTAACTTCATTATACAGCGGAGTACGGAATTTGTAATTGACGTCATTTTGACGTGAAATAGACGTCAAGTGCCGAAAAAATGACGCCACTTTCTTGAAAGTGACGTCATCGAGCGAATATTTGTTTGATTTTATATGTATCTGATTACGGTATTTTCATGCCATTCTATGGTATTATCTTCTTCCGATAGTCCGGATACCTGTTTTCTACTGCGTTGAATATGTTTTTCAACCGTGGGGAATAATCTGCCGTTCAACTTGGGAGAATAACTGCATTTTCTTAGCAAGCATTGATTTTGTGGGAACAAAATCGGTTATGGGATCTTCATATGCAGGGGTTCAGATTTTCCATCGTTTCCACAGATGATTCTTCTGTCTGAATGATCAGGATTGTCATAGGATACACTGTTACAATCAGAGTCATATTTTGTTCTGACATGCCTGTATCTTCTCCACCCACTCCCGATGCATTAGTTTCGTTTTTATTTCTTTGATTATTGCCACTTTTCTCAGCTCCCTTGGGAGCTTATTTGTAACCGTCAAACAATCTCCCGTCCATAAACAACTTAGCCCTCCGCCGAACAAAAACAGCGGAGGGCTTTGATCTGCCCGATCATTCATTCCAAGGCATAATCGTTTCATCGGAGGTCAGCAGCCTGTAAAAATAATCCTCTACATTCAGACCATTAGCACAAGCAGTAACCGCAAGCGAGTATCTAATTTTGGGGAGACATTTCGCTGTAGTTATGATTTGTCACTATATTTCTTTAATACTGCAATTAAAATTGACAACTTCGGGACGTGGAATAAGGACTTGGCAATTTACATCAAAATCTATGAAAAAATCGACTTCATATTTTTTGTCTTCAATGACAATTATATCTGGGAGAGGATTCGACATCCAATAAGTTGTACTTCCTGGAAAACTTTTCTTATCGCAAAAGCACGTACTTTCAAGCTTACGGTACATTCCTAATGCTATATCATCAGAGTTACTTTCAAATTCCTCCTGTGAAACAGTTGCTTGGATATCTTCAGACAGCATTGCGTAGGTTATGTACTCACGCCAAGTAACGTGGTCACTGCAAAGGTCTTGAGCTATTTTAGAACATGTCATTTTTGCGGATGAAATAAGGTAAAGTCGAAACAAAGCAATTAAGATTATCAGTATAACCGCCAACATTATGGATATCAATGTCACTTTTTTTCTTTGCTTCACCATTCACAAAGCTCCCCTTTTTCAACATTGTATTTAAATACCACAGTTGACGTTTCTAGATTTCTTGTCAATGAATAGGTGTTAAAATTCATATTTATTGAAACAACTATTTCGTTAGTTATTGAACTACAAACCACCCCATCTTCATTATATGAATTTCTGCTTACTTCCATGATTTCAGGTTGATATAATAAAAGATCATCTATAGAGGTATTAAGTGAATTACATATAGCATCTATAGCTTCATATATGACTGTATTATTTTCAACATGTCCAAAGTTACTGCCGTTAATTTCGTAATCTTTTACAAATCTCGCTGTGTAAAGATAAATGTAGTCGTACTCTATTTCATTATTTTCACATAAAGATGAATATAAATACTCTTTATCACAATTTCCCTTAACTATAAGACCACAAGGCAAAGTATCCTCACGAATGTCGTGAGTGTAGAAATTAGCTTTTATCCATGAATCGTAAATATTATAGTCAGCCCTTCCATCTTCAAATTTTGGTTCAGCATATTCAAAAAATTTTGAAACAACATTACTATCTGGATTACCAGCCTTAGCTGATGGAGCAGTTCCCCAATATCCTAACACACCTTTTAGTTTATTATTGTTTTTTAACACATCAATCCATCTATCCACACTATTTGTATCTATTGAAACTTTTTGTGTGTCATTACTATTGTTCACATAGGCGTTGAATGATGTTTCAGAATTGAGTTGACAGCAAGCTGAAGCAATAACCCATTTTAGATTTTCATTTATATCTTCGCCTTGATGATCTTTCATATTCAAACTAAAAATATTTTTATTATCAAGTGAGGATTTATTATAGTATTTAGATCTTTCGTATGTAAAAAGGTCAAAATGCTGATAATCATTACCAACATTTTTATCTGTTGTAATAATCTGATCATACAGTCTTTCGCCTTCTATAAATGATACGCCTTCTGGTCTGATTCCGTTTCTATAAATTAGTATTGGAAATTTTTGGCGATTATTGCGTTTACTCAGTTATCTTCTCATACCCACAGTACTCGGGCAAATACTCCTATTTACCATCTCCTATATTTATGTCTTTAAGTATTATTGGTGAAATAGGATTTTTTTCGCAAGGAATTAACTGTTCGCTGATTCTATCTATAAGATATGATTCATTTCCACATATCCAATATTCATCAAAAGTATAATATAAAACTTCACCCTTACTTTTTGTAATGGGGTACGATTCATACATATTGTTAAGTATAGTGTAATAGCAAAAATCATCACCAGCATAATAGTTTTCTTCCACTCGCCCCATCGTTCCATATATAATCAGTTGACATCTTAAAAGGACTTGATTGTTGTAAAAAGAAGTTAATACCCCTCCTTCCTCTGAACAATCCAATATTTGCTCTTGACGGCGAACAATATCGTTTCCTTCGGAATTCAATACAATATATTCGCCCATAAAGCTATTAATTAGCTCGACTGTTTCATAATAAGAGTATAAATGTGAGTTCTCACTCAAAACCGTTTGAGTACTATTGGTGATATTGCTATTCAAGATTGAGGTTTCCGCCTGATTATTGCTACACGACGTTAATAACAAGCTACATATTCCTAATATCAATATGCATTTAATAATACGATCATAAGATAATGTACCCATTATCATCCACCTCATTATTGTTATATTTTTTTAACAGGTCACTACAGGAATAATTAAAAGTCATCTGATAGTGTGGTTTATCAGGCGTTTCTTGCCACTCTCCTCCCCACTCTAAATTAAAATCAGGATAAACACTTTTTAGTATATTATAGTATTTATCATCATACAAAAGCTTTCCATTTCTATCTATAAATGCTATATCCATTGCTAACCCATAATTATGATAACTACTTCCACCCTTAACCCATGTGACTATTGTTCCAGGTTTAGTACGTCCTTGTGCATACAGTTCATTTTGTTCTTCAATAGTTCTGTAATGGTCTGTAATCCTTATTGTTACATCAGATAATTGAACTTGTCCCACAAGAATGAATTCCAAAAATGATTTTTGTGCTTTAGGATGGAGTGCTCGAAGTCGTTCAATTGTATATTTATCTATTTTATTTCTGTAAAGCGGTTGTGGATCATTAATTTCATAGACGTATGTTTGGGGTAAATTGTTATCTACACAATCCCAAAATCCATCCCCATCACTATCAGGCTTAGTAGGATCAGAACAAATCGGTAAAATTCTCAACTTACTCAGCTCAGCATAAGCTTTCTCCTTATCCCCCTGATAATACATGCCTGCGTTCTTATTGATAAATATTTCATAACCGCTTTCGACACATACCTTCTGCGAATCAGAACTCTGATAATAATCATTACAATCCGCCAAAGTTGGAAGATAAGATGAATTTATCACAGGAGTATAGCTATGATTATATTTAGCATACATGTTATAAATCAAAGTAGTGTTAACCTCGTCCCAATCAGATAAACCATCTTGATCCTTGTCCTCATCAGAACCATCAGTTAATGGCTGATTAAGCTTAATTGTTGTCAACCCAGCAGATGATATGACTTTATAAACACCCTCATTACCCTCACCGAGAATCTGTTTTAAACTCTTGGTTATTGTTCCAGAAGTATTATTCGTATTATCATTAGATAAGACCTCTACACTCTCAGCCTCAGCCGTCATAACCTCAGTATCTTCATTTGCGTCATAACCTGTTACAGCTATACCGCCTGAAAGTTTTGCAAGTTCCATGCCGTTTAAATTTTTCATTTCAATATCCAGAAGAATAATATCACAAGGCTTGTCAGGATATGAAAAAAGAAAATTTTCCGCACTCTGATATTCATAAATTACCACTGCAAAAGGCTTATTTTCAGACCATTCGTCAAGCATTTTGCGCAGGGCTGAAATATGTTCTTCATTATCGTCACAAACAGCTATTTTAAGCATTTTTATCACCCACAGACCGGTTTTGCATTTCTTACATTATATCACATACATCTCTGCTTTGTCAATATTCATTGTCAAATATTATAAAATTACGGGATCATATTATCAAAAATGCAGAATAAAACAACAAAATAGGCTGCTATGGAATTACCATAGCAGCTATTCTGTAAATCTATATTGTCATGGTCTGCCGGATTTTATGTTGCACTATGAACAGAATTCATATGAACTTAAACCCGAAAGTGACGGAAAGTATCAGCTAAAGACAAGGTTTGCCAAATTTCAGAACTTGCCCGAACTTATGGCGATATTCAAACAAGCTGCCGATATTCGCACCGCAGACACACTTGACCTTGAAAAGCCAAATTCTATTGTGCAGGAAATAGTTGCACAACCGAGCAAAATTCAGAAACGGCAGATCAAATACTTAGGCGCAAGGGCATCAAAAATAAGGTCAGGCGGCGTTGATTCAGCAAAAGACAATATGCTTTGTGTCGTGCGCTGTTAAACGCGCAAATGTATCTCCCTCGCAGAGGGATATTATTAGAAGAAAATAATAGGAACAATCGGCTT
>CANQTP010000131.1 GCA_947626755.1 uncultured Clostridia bacterium | reverse complement strand
CAGTCGCTTGAAAAAATATCTGACGGGCAATTTGTTGGGAAAGCTGAAATATTTACGGAGAGAACTATCAAACCGCACAGGGTTGTGGAACACGTTGACACGGCACATGAAGCACTTATTCTTTCTATCTCTGAAAAGGGAAAAATAGATTTTGAGTATATGCAGAATCTTACGGGAATTGAAAAAGATAAGCTGATCGAGGACTTAAAAGGCGATATTTATCCTGTTCCGGAACTATCTGAGGGAAATAATATCGTATATCAGACTTCGGACGAATATCTGTCCGGAAACATCTACAAAAAATTGGAACAGGCTGAATCTGCGGCAATAGATAATCCTGTTTTTGCAGATAATATTCCGGCATTGAAAGAAGTTATCCCCGAACCGCTGAAAGCAACAGAAATTGATATGCAGCTTGGTATGACATGGCTCAAGCCTGAACTTATAGAGCAGTTTATGTATGAAACATTCGGTACACCTGAGATGTACAGAAATAATCCCGAAAAAGAAAAAAGAGAAAATATAAATGCTATTGCTGTTGAGTATTCAGGATCAGGAAAAGGTGCATGGCATATACAAAACAAAAATTATGATATGTCCGTTACGTCTACACGAACTTTCGGTACTAAAGATTTTAATGCCTATGAATTGCTTGAAATGGCACTTAACGGCAAATCCCCTACTGTTACCAAAAAGGTAGAAGATCCTAAAACCGGAAAAGAGAAAACAGTAGTAAAAGAAAATGAAACGAGAGCAGCAGAAGATAAGCTCAGAGCAATCAATGAAGCGTTTGAAAGTTGGGTTTTCAGAGAACCCGAAAGACGTAACGAACTTGTCGCTGAGTACAACAAAAATTTTAATTGTTACCGTAATCGTGAATATGACGGCTCACACCTGACATTTGTAGGCTCAAATCCTGAAATACAGTTGAAACCACATCAGAAAAATGCTATTGCACACGCACTTTTCGGTGGTAATTCACTGTTTGCACATGAAGTCGGTGCAGGAAAAACCTTTGAAATGATAGCAACGGCAATGGAGGGAAAAAGGCTCGGACTGCATAACAAGAGTATGTTTGTTGTTCCAAATCACCTGACAGAACAGATAGGTGCGGATTTTATGAAACTTTATCCAAATGCAAATATCCTTATTGCAAAGACTGATGATTTTTCTCCGCAGAAAAGACGGCAGATGTGTGCAAGAATTGCAACAGGAAATTTCGATGCGGTTATTATCGGACATTCACAGCTTATAAAGATACCGTTATCCGCAGAGCGTGAACAGCAGTTTATTAAGAGACAAATACAAGAAATTACGGAATCACTGAAAGAAGCAAAAGAAATTGACGGACAGAGTTATTCCGTTAAAGAAATGGAAAAAACAAAGAAAAGTTTGCAAGCAAGGCTTGATAGTCTTGTCAATAGTACAGCAAAGGACAATGCAGTTACATTTGAACAGCTCGGTATTGATAAACTGTTCGTTGATGAAGCCCACGAGTTTAAGAACCTGTATATTGCAACAAAAATGGAGAACGTTTCCGGTTTGTCCACTAATGATGACATACAGAAAACACAGGATTTGTACATGAAATGCCAATATCTTGACGAAATAACAGGCAACAGGGGTGTCACTTTTAGTACCGGAACACCTGTTACTAATGCCCTGTCTGAGATGTTTACGACAATGAAATATCTGCAATCAAGGCTTTTGAAAGAAGCTGGACTTGACAGCTTTGATTCTTGGGCAGGAACATTTACAAAACGTTCATCAGAAGTAGAAATGCTTGCAAGCGGCAGTTGGGGACTGAAAACACGACTGAA
The DNA here is from genome assembly GCA_947626755.1 of uncultured Clostridia bacterium. Taxonomy (GTDB): domain Bacteria; phylum Bacillota; class Clostridia; order Oscillospirales; family Ruminococcaceae; genus RGIG8773. The sequence continues at coordinate 3,009 of CANQTP010000131.1, read as the reverse complement.
ATTTACTAATGTTCCCGAACTTGTTACCATGTTCAAAGAATGTGCTGACATAAAAATGGCAGATCAGTTAAATCTTGATGTACCTGAATGTGAGAAAAATACTGTTGTTGCACAACCTACCGAAACACAGAAAAGAGCAGTTGAAACTTTGGGAGAACGTGCAGAGCGAATCCACAAGGGCGGTGTATCACGGACAGAGGATAATATGCTTCTTGTTACAGGTGACGGACGAAAACTCGGTCTTGACCAAAGATTATATGATCCGCAATCATCTGACGAGCCAAATACCAAAGTGAATATATGCGTTGATAATGTAACAAGAATATGGAGCGAAACAGCTGAACAGAAGTCTACACAGCTTATATTCTGTGATTTGGGTGTCCCTCAAACCAAAGATGACCTTAAAAAGAACGGTGAAAGGTTTGATGTTTACAATGATTTGAAAGAGAAACTGATAAAAAATGGCATACCCGAAAATGAGATCGCATTTATTCATGAAGCTAAATCAGAGGCAGACAAGGCAAAAATGTTTGCTAAAGTAAGAAGCGGTGAAATTCGTATACTTATTGGTTCAACACAAAAAATGGGTGCAGGAACGAATGTACAAAAACGTTTAATTGCACTGCATGACCTCGACTGCCCGTGGCGACCTGCCGATCTGACACAAAGGCTCGGACGAATGGTACGTCAAGGCAATGACAACAAGAAAGTGTATAATTACAGATACGTCACAAAAGGCACTTTTGATTCCTACCTCTATCAAATGGTTGAGAAAAAACAGCTTGCAATTTCACAGATATTCACATCAAAGAAACTTAGCAGACGTTACGATGATATTGATGAATCGGCACTGGATTACAGAACAATAAAAATAGCGGCTGTAGGTGATGACAGAATCAGACGTAAAATGGAACTTACTGATGAAGTTGACCGTCTTACAAGGCTTGAAAATGCTTATAAGGAAACAATTTACGAGTTTCAGGACAACATCAGGGAACTGCCGAAAAAAATTACTGAAACAGAACAGTTAATAGTCAATATTAAATCAGACATAGAAACTGTAAAGAATTATCATACTCCTACGGACAAAGACGGAAAAGAAATATTTTCAATCAAAATTGGAGATCAGACTTTTTCCGATCGTCAGGAAGCCGGAGAGGCATTTATGAAAGCTGTTCAGACAAGTCAGATAGGCAATCCTCGTGAAGCAGTGGATATTGCTGAATACAAAGGCTTTAAGATTGCAGCACGGTATGACAGTTTCAGTAAGCAATACATAGGAGCTGTTAAAGGAAATAACAGCTATTTCTTTGATATTGGCAGCAGTAAAAGCGGTAACTTAACACGAATTGATAATGTTATAAAGAATATTCCTGCAAAATTAGAAGATGTGGAACATCGTTTGACAGATCTTGAAAGACAGCTTGCTGACAGTAAAAAAGAAGTCAACAAACCATTTGAACATGAACAGGAACTTGCGGACAGAAAAGCGGAATTACAGCAGCTTGAGAATGACATAAATGCCGATTTACTGAAACTCAATAAAGCAAATCAGCAGCCGGAAGAACATTCAGAACCGGAGAGTGTTCAGCCGGAACAGACAACTCCCGAACCGGAAAAACCGTCCGCTGATGAAAAAACTGTTTCAGAACCGCCACAAAATGTTTCTGAGGAAAAATCATCACAGGAGAACGTTCAACCGGAACAGGCAGCTCCCGAACAGGAAAAGCAGTCCGCTGATGAAAAGCCTGTTACAGAAACGTCACAAAAGACTTCTGATGAAAAATCGGAAAATGTTCCCGAAAATACTTCTGCAAAAGAAACAGAATCGTCAAAAACAGGCGTTACTTGGGAAAGTGACGGTAAGAAAATGGAAATAGGCATTAGCGAAAGCGACAAATACAAAGTACAGCTAAAGATTGACGGCAAAGTTGCGGCAGAATGTTTTTACAGGGATATTGAGGTACAAAAATCAAATGACAAAAAATGTATTCCTGCACTCAATGTAACCTTTGAGGGACAGACAGCCGAAAAAATCGAAAAATTCGTTGAAAGTGTAAAAAGCGATTGCAGCCGTCCCCTTTTCAGTAAAGATTACATTATGATGTCAGGCAGATTCAAGCCTACTTCACAAAAAAAAGATAGTCAGAAAGAGCAGACACAGCATATATCACAATAATGCTGTTTGGACTGCAATCTCTCCTCTTGTCCCCTGAATACGTTTTTGTGTTCGGGGGACTTTATTTTTTTATAAATATGTGGTAAAATATACTTATCAATCGAAAAGGAGTTTTCAAATGGCAAATTTGAATATGTACGATGAAGTTGTGTCAAGGTATTATGAAAGTATCCGTATGTACTGCTTGGAAAAGCTGAGAAACAACGAATCGGCAAAGGACTGTACACAAGAGGTGTTCCTGCTTCTCCACAAGAAATGGAATACTCTGAAAGGTTACGATAATATATCTGCATGGCTGCATAGAACAGCAGATAATATAATGAACAATATGAAACGGAAATCATTTCATGAAATTCCTACCGATAATGAGGAGCTTGACATTCCGGTGACCGAAAATTTCTATGAGGGAAACAATCTACTTGATATTATCGGTGCGGAAGATTATAACTTACTGCTGAATTATTACATAGCCGGAACAGATAAGAAAGTTATCGCCGATAAAATGGGTATATCTGAAGTGCATTTACGCAAGCGTATTGAGCGTATTAAAAATAAAATAAACAAATATTTAAGCAAAAGTGACAATAATCAGCAATAGAATTTGTATAATCATACAAACTTCTGAAAAATATGTCACAAACCACTGCTCAAATGACATTTATATTATAGAGAGGTAAAATTATGAAAAATATTGACCGTGAGATCATTGAGAAAATAAATTCCGATAATTCTGTAGAAAACGAATCCATTGAAGAACTTCGCACACAGTTTGAAAAAGAATGTGCGAAAAAGAATCCGGACTATGGACTTGTTGATGAGCTTGCAAAGCT
>CANQTP010000130.1 GCA_947626755.1 uncultured Clostridia bacterium | reverse complement strand
AGCTTTGCAAGCTCATCAACAAGTCCATAGTCCGGATTCTTTTTCGCACATTCTTTTTCAAACTGTGTGCGAAGTTCCTCAACGGATTCGTTTTCTACAGAATTATCGGAATTTATTTTCTCAATGATCTCACGGTCAATATTTTTCATAATTTTCCCTCTCTATAATATAAATGTCGTTTGAACAGTGGTTTGTGACATATTTTTCAAAAGTTTGTATGCTTGTACAAATTCTATTGCTGATTATTGTCACTTTTGCTTAAATATTTGTTTATTTTATTTTTAATACGCTCAATACGCTTGCGTAAATGCACTTCAGATATACCCATTTTATCGGCGATAACTTTCTTATCTGTTCCGGCTATGTAATAATTCAGCAGTAAGTTATAATCTTCCGCACCGATAATATCAAGTAGATTGTTTCCCTCATAGAAATTTTCGGTCACCGGAATGTCAAGCTCCTCATTATCGGTAGGAATTTCATGAAATGATTTCCGTTTCATATTGTTCATTATATTATCTGCTGTTCTATGCAGCCATGCAGATATATTATCGTAACCTTTCAGAGTATTCCATTTCTTGTGGAGAAGCAGGAACACCTCTTGTGTACAGTCCTTTGCCGATTCGTTGTTTCTCAGCTTTTCCAAGCAGTACATACGGATACTTTCATAATACCTTGACACAACTTCATCGTACATATTCAAATTTGCCATTTGAAAACTCCTTTTCGATTGATAAGTATATTTTACCACATATTTATAAAAAAATAAAGTCCCCCGAACACAAAAACGTATTCAGGGGACAAGAGGAGAGATTGCAGTCCAAACAGCATTATTGTGATATATGCTGTGTCTGCTCTTTCTGACTATCTTTTTTTTGTGAAGTAGGCTTGAATCTGCCTGACATCATAATGTAATCTTTACTGAAAAGGGGACGGCTGCAATCGCTTTTTACACTTTCAACGAATTTTTCGATTTTTTCGGCTGTCTGTCCCTCAAAGGTTACATTGAGTGCAGGAATACATTTTTTGTCATTTGATTTTTGTACCTCAATATCCCTGTAAAAACATTCTGCCGCAACTTTGCCGTCAATCTTTAGCTGTACTTTGTATTTGTCGCTTTCGCTAATGCCTATTTCCATTTTCTTACCGTCACTTTCCCAAGTAACGCCTGTTTTTGACGATTCTGTTTCTTTTGCAGAAGTATTTTCGGGAACATTTTCCGATTTTTCATCAGAAGTCTTTTGTGACGTTTCTGTAACAGGCTTTTCATCAGCGGACTGCTTTTCCTGTTCGGGAGCTGCCTGTTCCGGTTGAACGTTCTCCTGTGATGATTTTTCCTCAGAAACATTTTGTGGCGGTTCTGAAACAGTTTTTTCATCAGCGGACGGTTTTTCCGGTTCGGGAGTTGTCTGTTCCGGCTGAACACTCTCCGGTTCTGAATGTTCTTCCGGCTGCTGATTTGCTTTATTGAGTTTCAGTAAATCGGCATTTATGTCATTCTCAAGCTGCTGTAATTCCGCTTTTCTGTCCGCAAGTTCCTGTTCATGTTCAAATGGTTTGTTGACTTCTTTTTTACTGTCAGCAAGCTGTCTTTCAAGATCTGTCAAACGATGTTCCACATCTTCTAATTTTGCAGGAATATTCTTTATAACATTATCAATTCGTGTTAAGTTACCGCTTTTACTGCTGCCAATATCAAAGAAATAGCTGTTATTTCCTTTAACAGCTCCTATGTATTGCTTACTGAAACTGTCATACCGTGCTGCAATCTTAAAGCCTTTGTATTCAGCAATATCCACTGCTTCACGAGGATTGCCTATCTGACTTGTCTGAACAGCTTTCATAAATGCCTCTCCGGCTTCCTGACGATCGGAAAAAGTCTGATCTCCAATTTTGATTGAAAATATTTCTTTTCCGTCTTTGTCCGTAGGAGTATGATAATTCTTTACAGTTTCTATGTCTGATTTAATATTGACTATTAACTGTTCTGTTTCAGTAATTTTTTTCGGCAGTTCCCTGATGTTGTCCTGAAACTCGTAAATTGTTTCCTTATAAGCATTTTCAAGCCTTGTAAGACGGTCAACTTCATCAGTAAGTTCCATTTTACGTCTGATTCTGTCATCACCTACAGCCGCTATTTTTATTGTTCTGTAATCCAGTGCCGATTCATCAATATCATCGTAACGTCTGCTAAGTTTCTTTGATGTGAATATCTGTGAAATTGCAAGCTGTTTTTTCTCAACCATTTGATAGAGGTAGGAATCAAAAGTGCCTTTTGTGACGTATCTGTAATTATACACTTTCTTGTTGTCATTGCCTTGACGTACCATTCGTCCGAGCCTTTGTGTCAGATCGGCAGGTCGCCACGGGCAGTCGAGGTCATGCAGTGCAATTAAACGTTTTTGTACATTCGTTCCTGCACCCATTTTTTGTGTTGAACCAATAAGTATACGAATTTCACCGCTTCTTACTTTAGCAAACATTTTTGCCTTGTCTGCCTCTGATTTAGCTTCATGAATAAATGCGATCTCATTTTCGGGTATGCCATTTTTTATCAGTTTCTCTTTCAAATCATTGTAAACATCAAACCTTTCACCGTTCTTTTTAAGGTCATCTTTGGTTTGAGGGACACCCAAATCACAGAATATAAGCTGTGTAGACTTCTGTTCAGCTGTTTCGCTCCATATTCTTGTTACATTATCAACGCATATATTCACTTTGGTATTTGGCTCGTCAGATGATTGCGGATCATATAATCTTTGGTCAAGACCGAGTTTTCGTCCGTCACCTGTAACAAGAAGCATATTATCCTCTGTCCGTGATACACCGCCCTTGTGGATTCGCTCTGCACGTTCTCCCAAAGTTTCAACTGCTCTTTTCTGTGTTTCGGTAGGTTGTGCAACAACAGTATTTTTCTCACATTCAGGTACATCAAGATTTAACTGATCTGCCATTTTTATGTCAGCACATTCTTTGAACATGGTAACAAGTTCGGGAACATTAGTAAATTTCAGTCGTGTTTTCTGTCCCCAACTTCCGCTTGCAAGCATTTCCGTTTCTGATGAACGCTTTGTAAATGTTCCTGCCCAAGAATCAAAACTGTCAAGTCCCGATTCTTTCAGAAGTTTTGATTGCAGATACTTCATTGTTGTAAACATCTCAGATAGAGCGTTAGTAACAGGTGTTCCGGTACTAAAAGTGACACCCCTGTTGTCTGTTATTTCGTCAAGATATTGACATTTCATATACAAATCTTGTGTTTTCTGCACGTCTGCATTTGTAGCAAGACCGGAAACATTCTCCATTTTTGTCGCAATATACAGGTTCTTAAATTCGTGGGCTTCATCAACGAACAGTTTATCAATACCAAGCTGCTCAAATGTAACTGCGTTGTCCTTTGCTGTACTATTGACAAGACTATCAAGCCTTGCTTGCAAACTTTTCTTTGTTTTTTCCATTTCTTTAACGGAATAACTCTGTCCGTCAATTTCTTTTGCTTCTTTCAGTGATTCCGTAATTTCTTGTATTTGTCTCTTAATAAACTGCTGTTCACGCTCTGCGGATAACGGTATCTTTATAAGCTGTGAATGTCCGATAATAACCGCATCGAAATTTCCTGTTGCAATTCTTGCACACATCTGCCGTCTTTTCTGCGGAGAAAAATCATCAGTCTTTGCAATAAGGATATTTGCATTTGGATAAAGTTTCATAAAATCCGCACCTATCTGTTCTGTCAGGTGATTTGGAACAACAAACATACTCTTGTTATGCAGTCCGAGCCTTTTTCCCTCCATTGCCGTTGCTATCATTTCAAAGGTTTTTCCTGCACCGACTTCATGTGCAAACAGTGAATTACCACCGAAAAGTGCGTGTGCAATAGCATTTTTCTGATGTGGTTTCAACTGTATTTCGGGATTTGAACCTACAAATGTCAGATGTGAGCCGTCATATTCACGATTACGGTAACAATTGAAATTCTTATTGTACTCAGCGACCAGTTCGTTACGTCTTTCGGGATCTTTGAAGATCCAGCCCTCAAACGCTTCATTTATTGCTCTCAGCTTATCTTCTGCCGCTCTCGTTTCGTTTTCTTTTATTACTGTTTTCTCTTTTCCGGTTTCATAGTCTTTCACTTTTTCGGTAACAGTAGGGGATTTGCCGTTAAGTGCCATTTCAAGTAATTCATAGGCATTAAAATCTTTAGTACCGAAAGTTCGTGTAGACTTAACAGACATATCAAAATTTTTGTTTTGTATATGCCATGCACCTTTTCCTGATCCTGAATACTCAACAGCAATAGCATTTATATTTTTGCTATTTTCATTTTCGGGATTATTTCTGTACATCTCAGGTGTACCGAATATTTCATACATAAACTGCTCTATAAGTTCAGGTTTCAGCCATGTCATACCAAGCTGCATATCAATTTCTGTTGCTTTCAGCGGTTCGGGGATAACTTCTCTCAATGCCGGAATATTATCTGCAAAAATCGGATTATCCATTGCCGCATATTCAGCCTGTTCCAATTTTTTGTAGATGTTTCCGGACAGGTATTCGTCCGAAGTATGATATACGATATTATCTCCCACGGATAGTTCGGGAACAGGATAAATATCGCCTTTTAAGTCCTCGATCAGCTTTTCTTTCTCCATTCCCGTAAGATTCTTCATATATCCAAAATCTATTTTGCCTTTTTCGGAGATAGAAAGAATAAGTGCTTCATGTGCCGTGTCAACGTGTTCCACAACCTTATGCGGTTTGATAGTTCTCTCCGTAAATATTTCAGCTTTCCCAACAAATTGCCCGTCAGATATTTTTTCAAGCGACTG
>CANQTP010000129.1 GCA_947626755.1 uncultured Clostridia bacterium | reverse complement strand
CCTGCTTTTTCTTTTGTTTTTCCTGCTCTCTTCAATTTTTCTGCCTTTGAGTTCGGTGTTTTGCTCTACTCTAAATAATGATATTCTACATCATTATTATAAAATGAGCTATATGAATTATGGTCATTATCATATGAAGTGCTAATAAAATTTGCTATTCCATATTCAAATGTAATATCATCTGTTTCATTTTTATAGCAAAGGGATACGTTTATCGTAGTATAAAATCCTTCCGATAAATAATATCCGTCAGGTACATAACCCAATCTGAAACTATCATCAAAATTATCAACAGTTAATTCATCGCTGACATATTCATATTTATCATATTTGTCAAAAACGCTCCGAAAAACGTGCTGCACAGCGGCAAAAACTTCCGGTCGGGTAAGAAGTCCGCCAAATATTACGCCAAAAACAGCCGAAACGGCTATGACAGCTTTAAAACATATGTCCGCACATTTCTTGATCCTTTCTTTTCTGCCTATGGAACGTATCAGTTTACGCATTTTCCGCTCAAATGATAATGAAAATTTATGCGGTTCTCCCTCTGCTATCTTATCGACTTCGGCAAATTCCCGTTCCATACTTTCTTTCAACGCGTCAGCCAATATAATATCAAAAATTTTTTCTTTAGATGCTGAACTTATCATATTCTTCCTCCATCTTCTCTTTAAGTATTTTTCTTCCGCGCAAAAGACGTGTTTCCACCGTTCGATATGGAATATCACAAATTTCCGAAATTTCATTTACACTGTACCCGTCTATGATACGCAGCACCATAACATCTCTGTATGTAGGATCAAGTCCGTCGATCAATTTGGAAAGTTTTTCAAATCCCAATTCTGACAGAATATTATTAAAGATCTTTTCGGAAATTTGCGTATCATTTATCGTGTCTGTTTTTTCGGAATGTTCAGCTCTGATATTATAGCGCGCCCTGTTTTTTGTCATAATAACGATCAGCGCTTTTGTTTTATTGCTTTCAACAGAAGAAATTTCGCCGATAATTTTTGCAATCTTGAAGAAACAATCCTGTACGGTTTCCTGCGCAAGAGCATCATTGTGAAGAATGGACATTGCAAGTTTGAACATCATATCCTTGTATGTGTAATACAAATTTTCAAATTTTTCCCTGTCTGTTGGTTCATCTATCAGGGCAAGACAAGCTGCAAGCATACCTATCGTCCTTTCACGGAAAAATATTTTTAAGGATATTATACACCATCATTCTGCAAATTGCAACACTAATTTTTCAGTCAACTCTCGTAACTCGTTCTCCATTTTTTGAAAATTTTCAATTGGGGACTTTTGTTTTAGGTACAATAACACTGTTGACCGTGTTTATATGTAAATTTTTGACAAAACGAAAAGAGCAGATAAACTTTCAATAGTCTATCTGCTCTTGGCTTATACAGCTTTTGTCAGGGAGTAATGCTTTTCTGAACCTTTTTGATTTCTTCAATGGGAATATCTGTCAACTCTGAAATTTCCTGAACGGTTCGCTTTTTCCTAAGCATTGTTCTTATTATCTCAAATTCCTTTTTTGCCTCTCCCTTAGCTATACCCTCACTTACGCCATCTCTGAAAAATCCTGCGCTTATATTACACATACTATTCACCCTTTCTGAAATTTCCCTTGTCATGGGAATACCATAATCATTTTCCAAAGTATTGATCTTATCATCGGAAGATACTTTCGGTGAAAGCATCATTGTCAACATATCTATAAGTTCATTTGCCGAACGATCGTTTTTGTCATATCTTTTCAGACACACAAGAACAAGTGTCATAAGGTCAAGTTTTTCCGCTTCTTTTACTGCGTTCTCACCGTCCACATCACTGCCGTAAAGCAGTTCCTTTTTCAAGGAATATGTTCTTATGCTGTCGGCAAATTCTTCCGTGGGCGTGGTACATATCCATATTGAATAAACTTTCTGTATCTTGTCGTAATCCATATGCTCAAAAACCGTTCCGTACTGTCCCGAAATAAGTCGGCTGCAATAATATATTCCGCGTTTTATCAAGGAATATTCGGTGTCAAACTCGTTCTGCGCTTCAATGTTTATGATAAGCTGAACATCTTTGTCATCATTCGGAACTCTTGCCGTAAAGCGAATATCATAGAACCGCGTTCCCTCGTCAATAGAACTGTCCTCGCTGTTGTCGGTATGTATCACGGGCGGTTCAACGTTCGGATAAAGTGTATCTTCATTAACTCGCGGCTCGGACATCAGCGATATTATCTCGTCAATTGGAATATCCTTGTACTCCTTAGCAACGGCTTTTAGAATACGTGCTGTTATCTGTTTCAGCGAAAGAAACATCTTACAGGCTTTATCACTTTTTGGATCTGTCCTGCCATTGGAGATTTTTCTGACAGTGTCCGCTTCATAACTGGAAACTTCCGCCACCTAAGTCCAACTCCTTTCACTGATTTCATTATACCACAAGCAGCATCTTAAATCAAGACTTTTGGGGAAAATTTTGATTTTATCACTTTTGCAGTTCAAGAATTATTTTTCAAATTGTGCTTTGAATTGATTTTGACATCAAATCTTCTATGTATTCTCGCTCTGCTTTTTAAGTTCCCTCGCCAGATCCTGCAAATCCTGACAAGCGTCAAAGCACATCTGATTGTAACGGTCAATATCGTCAGCACTGCTGCGAGAGGTAAGTCCCTTTTTCACCGCCCGTATCTTCTCACGGAATCCGTCAAATGCGGCGTTGTACTTTTCGAGGAGTTCTGGAGAATCGGAAAGTTTCTTACGGTAAAAATAAGTAAACAAGAAGATCCGACAAAAAATTGATTTTGCATTATTTAAAAATCGTCACATCTTAAATTCAAGACGTGACGATTTTCTGCTGTCAAAAGGTGATCTGCGATTATGTATAGAAGTGTGTTCCTTAGTTTCTAAATGGTTTTGCGACTACTCTACAAATTAGAATTTATATATGCTTGATGCCTGCTTTATCTAATCTGCTCTGAGCTTTTTGAGCTTTTTTATCGGGGAAAACTGTTGCAGTTCCTTTCCTTACAATGAAAGCCTTTAATCCTCTTTTGGCGGCACCAAGAGCTGTTGAAGTCACGCATCCGTATTCATCTAAACCACAGAGATGAAGCTCTTCATAATTTTTTTGCTTGATATGTTCAAGTAATTTTTTATTTGTAAGTGCATCACCCAAGAGCTTATCATAACAATAATCAGAAACAATATCAAGACCGCTATAAAGTTCTGCTCCCTTTGTTCCAGCTATTGAATAGCCAAACAGCAGGCGATTAGTAGGCAGATTCTGAATAATATGCCGAATGTAAATAACATCGTTTCCGCTTTCATGGTATTCATGTATTAATATGTTTACAGCATTTATCAAAGCATTTGTGTTATACGAAAAAATTTTTTTCCTTTTTTCGTACAGATAGTCATTCTGCATATCAATAACAATTAGCACATTCATTTTTGTATCTCCTGTAAATTTCGATTTATCGTTCAGTTTATCCGACAGTATGATTATATCATAAAAACACCAACTTGTCAAATTTTGTTTATGACAGGTTTTGACAACAGCCATTTTCTCAAAAGTTACAAGTTTGCCCCTTTCAAACTCAAACAAAATGAAATCGGTCAAAAAAATTTTATAGATTTATTCTATCACGTTTTGCACGTTTTGTCAATATAAAATACGGAATTAAACAGGTTTGTATCATTTTTGCACGTATAGGTATAATGAAGTTTATGAAACAAATTTAATACGTTCAAAACGGCGTTTTCGGAAAAAAGTGCGCTATAATTTGGACAGGCTCAGAGATACAGAGCCGAAAATTCAAACGGAGGTGCTGAAAATGAACAGCAAAGAAAATCTGCCGATGATGTTATCGGCAAACGAAATCCGGACAATGGGATTCACGAGGAATATGGCATATAGCATACTTGACCGTGAGGACGTTCCCGTTGTGAAGATCGGCAGTCGGAAGTTTATTCAGAGGGATAAATTTTTCGAGTGGCTTGACAGCAGAGAAAAGTCGGAAAGTAAAAAATTGCAAAACGACAAAAATTGATTTTCGCAAAATTTCAAAAATTCAAAAAGTGAAAGGGGCAAGTTATGTAAATTTTGAAAATCGAGGACATCGAAAAACTTGACCGCAGCTTTTTGACAGCAACGCTGAAAACGTCAGATCAAGAAAAGCATTAAACCCAAATATCCGCAAGACGAAGAACGTCAGAAATTGAAAAATTGCAAAGTGACAGTTTTTTAAAATTTGAATTTTTGAAAAGTTTAACTTTTTTCAAAATGTAAAAAGTCAAAAATGGATAATTCTAAAAAATTTGATTTTTGCCAAAATTCAAAAATCCAAAAAGTGAAGAAAGCAAGTTGTGAAAATTTTGAAAATTTAGGACATGGAAGCAGCGAGGGAAAAGCAAAAAAGACAAATGATTTTGATTTTCAACTTGTTGAATTCAACACGTTTAAAATCTATCTGAATGAGGGGGAGGTGTTTGTTGGCAGATACTCGCAAGCGCAGAAAAGTCATATGACTTTTCAAAATTCAGGGAAGTTTCCCTAAGACCTGATAACAAAAATCTTTGACATATTTCTAAAAACTTCTTGACTTTACAACAAAGAAGCGGTATAATAAAACTATACAGGAGTATGTCATAAAATCTATAATATCACAAGGAGAGATATTTTTATGGCAACTATTAGAAAACGCGGAAATTCATATCAGATAAGAGTTTCCTGCGGTTACGATACTAAAGGCGGTCAGGTCGAACAGTCTATGACTTGGAAACCAAGCAAGGAAATGACCGAAAATCAAATCAAAAAGGAACTTAATCGTGTTGCAGTTAAGTTTGAAGAAGATTGCAGAAACGGATATTCTGCAAC
>CANQTP010000128.1 GCA_947626755.1 uncultured Clostridia bacterium | reverse complement strand
TTATAGTGACAATTTGAAAACTTTATCCCGGCAAAACTGCGTTATTACTTGTTTTTCGGTGTTTTGCTCAGGGCTATCAAGAAAATAAAAAGTGGTGATAAAAATGCGATAGAGTTCTTGATTAAGAAGTATTATCAATCTGTTTTTTCATTCTTCTACAAAAATACCGGTTATTACCACCAATCAAAAGACTTAACACAGGAGGTTTTTATTAAAATGGTATCAGGAATAGCAAGGTATCAACCGAAAAAGAATTTTAAGAGTTGGCTGTTTACGATTGCGTCAAATCATCTGAAAAACTATTATCGGACATTATCCCGTCACCCTGAATATACAGAATTATCAGATGAATATGCCGCAGTTGACAATGAAATTGCAAATATTGCAATTAAAAGCGATGTAAATGCAGCATTATCTCTATTGCCACTGGAACAAAGGGAAACAATCATATTACGCTACTACAATGATCTCTCTATCATAGAAATAGCCAAAATCACCGGTGCAAAGGAAACAACCGTAAAGGCAAGGATACGATACGGATTAGAAAAACTGAAAATAGAATTGGAGGATTATAATGAAGCAAAAAAATAACTTTGATGAATTATCATTAGAAGAACAGAGAATTATTGAGGACATTAAAAATGATCCTGTTCCTGTAATTTCTCAGGATGATATAAACGCTGTCTGCAAGGTTGCGGCATCTTATTATTCTGAAAAGCAAAGTATTCTGGATCTGAACTTTTGGAAAGCAGCTTTTTCATGTTTTTCAGTTGATCTCGGATTTATCTGGCTCTTGTTGGCTTTTTTGATCGGAAGCTGTATAATGTTTACAGCAACGAGTAAAATCAGCCCCATATCAGTTATGACTGCATTTGTACCTATCCCCGTGATCTCATTTGCTATCCGTGAACTTCATTATCGTGATGGCAATTTAGTCCAGATAGAAAAAACCTGTAAGTATGCTCCGGAAAAAATTTACTTTGTTCGGCTGTGGATCGGTATGTTATTCAACGCTGTTTTTGTATTACTAATGGGTATCATTGTATTTTCTCAATACGAAAACATCAGAAATCTTTATTTCTGTTCTTTTATTGTTATGTTTTTGATTGGTGCTGTTGTTTTACTGCTTATGTCTTTATCTGATAATACATTACCACTATCCCTGATTATGGCAGCGTGGATATTGTGTGCAATTTACTTTCTTTCCCAAAATGATATCAGTAGTATGATGAATATGGTCAATGAATGGATTCTGATAGCTATTATGTTTATCAGCATTGGATTATTTGCCGTCGTATCCGTTATAACAACAAGAAAGATGTATGCTTAGGAGGTAAAAATGAAATTATCTGTTCACAATTTAACGAAAGACTTTGGCGGAAAACTTGCAGTCAACAATGTGTCTTTCAGCTTATCTCACGGTGTTTATGGTCTGCTTGGACCGAACGGTGCGGGAAAGACAACTCTTATGAAAATGATGGTCGATATTCTTGATCCGTCATCGGGCGAAGTCCTGTTAGATGGTGTCAGGATCAAAGAACTTGATGCAGGCTACCGTGACAAATTAGGGTATATGCCGCAAGAAATAGGCGTATATAAGAACTTTTCCGCAAGAAAGTTCCTGAAATATATCGCTGCTCTCAAAGGCATTACGGGGAAAACCGCAGATGAAAAAATAGAAGAACTTTTAGACCTTGTAGGGCTGAAAGATGTAGGTAAGAAAAAGCTGGGTGGATTTTCCGGGGGTATGCTACGCCGAATTGGTATTGCTCAGACCCTGCTGAATGACCCTAAAATACTAATCCTTGACGAGCCAACCGCCGGGCTTGATCCACAGGAGCGTATCCGTTTTCGCAACATCATTTCCGAACTCTCGGAAAATAGAATAGTCTTGCTCTCAACCCATATCATATCAGATATGGAGTTTATCGCCGGTGAAGTGATTATTATGCGAAACGGTTCAATTCTTAAAATTGACACAACGGAAAAACTGCTGCAAGAAGTGACCGGTAAGGTCTGGACTGCTGTTGTTTCACATTCTGAACTGAACGGATTAAAGAAACAATATACTATTGGAAATATCATTCAAAGGAGTAACGGTATCGAAGTGAGAATTGTTGGAAATCAGAAGCCCTCATTCCCATGCGAAACCACTAAGCCGATTTTGGAAGATGTTTTCAGCTACTATTTCGGAGGAAATGTATTATGAACGCAAGAATGTTGAAAACCGAGTTATACAAAATTTGTTCAAAAAAGGTCATTTGGATTTCATTAGTTGTATTTTTAGCCCTATTTTTCGCTCTTAAATTTCAAATGTCGGATAAAGTAGGAGTAAAGTATACCCTTGAACCTATGCGTTCTGAATTGGCGGTTGCGACAGAGAATGAAAATTTTCACGATTTTGTCCGCAGTAAAAATTATTCCTGTTCGCTTGATGAACTAAAGCAATATATTCCAGGGACTGTCTTTGACTTTATTGAACAATACAAAAGCAATGACCGGGTTTATCGTTCTCTAAACAGCGATTTGGTCGGCACAATCAATAATTATTATGAACGCATAGACAACCGTACAGCTTACATTTCGGAGCTTGCCGAAGATGTTGCTGTGTCTGACGGTTCCGACTTGGCAAGAGTAAAAGCAAAGTTATTGAAGGTTTATCAAAATACACAAGTTGATATTGAACTGAATTTAGAGAGTAGTGCAAATAATTTTATTGACATAAATCATTCTGCTGTATTTCCCGGCTTGATTATGTTGGTTATCATAGTTGGGCTTGCGGGTATTTATTCGGACGAATACACCAGCGGTATGCGATCTGCACTGCTGACTTCACGCAAGGGACGCAGAGGTGTTTTTTTCAGTAAATTATGTGCAGCATGGATCTTCGTTACAGTCATTGTAGTTATAATGGAACTCTTTTATATGGTTATTACGGCGATTTGTTATCATGCACCAAATGATACAATTTCTGCCGCAAGCACCTATGGACTGTCATTGACTACATATAGCGGTTCGGTATCTGATTTTTGCGTCAGGCAAATTTTGGGAACTTTGTTGGCAGGCTATACTTTGGGAAGTATTGTTATGTGCATCTCTGTGTTTAGCAAAAACGCTCTTGTACCATTTTTTGTCGCCGGTTTGTATTATGGTGGTACAGCACTTTATGCAAATGCAATCACTTTCCCGTCTTACCTCTCCTCCATATGGTCTTTTCCGGGAGAATTGAGCCTGTTCATGCTGCAAACGCAGTACGAACTTGTATCAGCAGGTCATTATACAAATGTGTTTGGGTTACTCCTGCCGACCTTGACGGTGAATGTTATATTTAATTTACTTGTTGCCTTTACCTGTTCTTTTATCTGTTATAGAGCATACACACGAAAGCAGGTAAAAGACTAATGAACATAATACTTATTACTTCTCTATTTGAACTGAAAAATCTGTTATTAAAAAAAGCAACTTGGCTTATAGCTATGGTGTACACATTATTTTCTATTGTGATATGTATTTCGGATAACTTGCGTGAAAGCTATTTTTCTCTTACAGAAAGTGTACCTGTCACACTTTGCAACTTTGTACTGCCGTATGTTCTTGTATTGATTTTTATGTGTGTCATATCCCCGATTTTCGCCGGTGACAGGGAGTATGGAATTGAACAGATACCATTAACCTGTCTGATTGGCAGAAAAGGAAGAAGTATTTCAAAGCTGATTGGTGCTGTTTTATTCTCTCTGATAATATGTACTTTATTAGTTTTTGTTACATTTATCATTTGTACCTTTTTCGGCTTAACCAATGGCAATGTATTGATTAAGAATATCAGTTCAGAAAGTACACAGTTGATACTCAAACCGTTTTGGACAGCATGGCAACACATTGGGTTTTCTGCAATATCTCTGACGGTCGGAAGTATTTTAGTTTCACTACTGGTTCTGCTCGTTTCTTGCTGTACAAAAAACACACTTTCTTCTATAAGTATATGTGGTATTATTATTTTATTTGAGTATCTGATCAACAAATTTTCATTTCCTACAATTTTTCAAGAGTATAATATTTGGGTATTTCTGCAACCTTATTATCTGTTTGTAATGGAAATTCTAAATATTTCTCCACTTATCAATCTTTGTTTACTATCGCTCACATTTTTGCCGATTTGTTTATTTGCTGTGTGGCAAATCAGCAGAAAGGGAGTATAAATGAATTTGAACAAGTAGCTGTTGGGAGTATTCCTGACAGCACTTTTTGTTATAGAGATATTCATCAATGCTTCAACTGCAAAATCTTTGTTTGTAAAAAATTAAGCGGTTGCCAGAGCTTATTCACTCCGTCCTTGATTTCAGCAATATCATTATCGTAAGTCCTGCCCGTGCTGTTTACACGAACAGCTATTTGATTGATATTACTTGCAATGTTACTTGCCAATTTATGAATCTGTCGAAGTTCGTTTCCGTCTATTTGGACGATGTAACCCTCGAAGATCATAGCACGAACAAATCCGCTGAACGTCTGCATACCACTTTCACGGAATTTACGTTTGATGAGATCCATTTCTGCCTGATTCACTCTTATTTTGATATATAAATTACGGCTTTGTGCCTTGTCTTTCCTGTTCATACTTGATATTCCTTTCTGTCTCTTTTTTCAAAATCGGGGTTCAAGGGGTGTCCACTTGCAAGCCATGCACTGTGGGGGTTTTTCATTTTTGTACCCCCACGGTGCCGTGCTTGCTAAGAAAATGCAGTTATTCTCCCAAGTTGAACGGCAAATTATTCCCCACGGTTGAAAAACATATTCAACGGAGGAGAAACAAGTATCGTGACGGTCGGAATAAGATAATACCATAGAATGGCATGAAAATACCGTAATCAGATACATATAAAATCAAACAAATATTCGTTCAGTGACGTCACTTTCAAGGAAGTGACGTCATTTTTTCGGCACTTGACGTCTATTT
>CANQTP010000127.1 GCA_947626755.1 uncultured Clostridia bacterium | reverse complement strand
TGCTTTTTCTTTTGTTTTTCCTGCTCTCTTCAATTTTTCTGCCTTTGAGTTCGGTGTTTTGCTCTACTCTATAATTAAATTATACTGATAGACGTCAGAAATTTAATTTTTTCAAAACTGAATTTATCGGTTTGTTCAGACCATAAGAAAAATTTGTTGGTATCTGCACTGCATGGAAAAGCCGTCACACCTTTGTTTCAGGCATGACGGCTTTCAAAATAACGTATTATCGGCTGATACAGTTCATAAAAAACTTTTTTATTTTAAATTTCCGTATTGTTTATCATCAACAGGTTCAAGCCATTCATTTGAACCGTTTTCGCCGGGTACTTCAATTGCAAGATGTGAGAACCAGCTATCAGGCGCTGCGCCGTGCCAATGTTTCACGCCTGCGGGAATATTTATGCAGTCGCCGGGATTCATTTCAATTGCATCTTTTCCCCATTCCTGATAATAACCGCGTCCGCCGACGCAAATAAGAATTTGTCCGCCTCCTTTGTCCGCATGATGGATATGCCAATTGTTACGGCATTTGGGTTCAAACGTTACATTGAAAATTCCCACTTGCTCTTTTGAAACAGGCGCAAGATAACTTTGCCCGATAAAATATTTTGCAAATCCGTCATTTGGCGCACCGATCGGGAAAAGAATTGTATTCTGGTATTTGTCTTTTTCGGTAAGTTCATCGTCTTTCCAAACGTCTTTTGCCATGCGGAAAACTGCCCACGCTTTTGGCCAGCCTGCATAAAATCCCACGTGGGTAACGATAGCCGCAATTTCCTCACGGGTAACGCCGTGGGCTTTTGCATTTTCAAGATGATAAATAAGCGATGTGTCCGTAATTCCCGATGACATCAGCGCAACTACCGTGATGATACATCTTGTTTTCAGATCAATATCGGAATTGTTCCAGTTTTCGCCGAAAAGCACATCATCATTAAAATGCGCAAAATCAGGCGCGAAATTTCCAAGCTGATCTCTTCCTGCGGTCTGTGTGATCTTTTCCATAAAAAATTCCTCCTAATATTAAATAATATTTTAAACAACATTTCCTGCTTTTTGTTTGCCGTTCTGTGCCATAACGCCAACAAGAGCATGGGGAACATAAAGTTCTTCAAGATAATTTATCTCTTCCTGCGTAAGTTTGATTTCAACTGCTTTTGCCGCGCCGTCAATATGTGAAAATTTCGTTGCTCCCACAACGGGCGAAGTAACTTTTGTTAATAGCCATGCAAGAGAAATTTCCGTCATTGAAACGTTTCTTTTATCTGCAATTTCTTCAACACGGCGGATAATTTTTCCGTCCGCTTCGGCGGTGGAATCATATTTGAATTTTGCATATGAATCTTCCGCAAGGCGTTTTGAAGTTTCACCTGCACGTTTTGAAAGACGTCCGCCTGCAAGTGCGCTGTAAGGCGTTAAAGCGATATTCTGATCCGCACAGAAAGGCAGCATTTCCCGTTCTTCCTCACGGGCGATAAGGTTGTAATGTCCCTGTACAGAAATAAATTCAGTTAAATTATTTTCCCGCGCATAAAAATTTGCTTTTGCAAGCTGCCATGCAAAACAATTTGAAATTCCGATATAACGGACTTTTCCCGCTTTTACCGCATTGTGCAGACCTTCCATAATTTCTTCCATGGGCGTGTGAAAATCCCACATATGATAAATATACAGGTCAACATAGTCCATTTCGAGATTTTTTAAACTTTGGTCTAAATAGTTTTCAATGTGCTTTTGTCCGCTGATATTATTGTCAATTTCCTCTTGCGTGCGGGGCGTGAATTTTGTTGCAATAATATAATCATCGCGTTTTGCGAAATCGCGCAAAGCCTTTCCCACAAACTGCTCGCTTGTGCCGTTCTGATAAACTATTGCAGTGTCGAAAAAATTAATTCCCATTTCAAGACTGTGTTTTATAATTTCCCACGTTTCGGTTTCGCCCACAGTCCAACTGTGCTGCCCTGTTGCAGCATTTCCGAAACCCATACAGCCCATGCAGATACGGGAAACATTCAGATCCGACTTGCCTAATTTTATATACTTCATGACATGACCTCCTTATTCGCCCAATGACATTCTTGCGCAGTTATAGGTGATCTCATAGATAGACATAAAAACGTAATTTACGCCGGCTTTTTCCATTGCCGTGCGTTGTTTTTCGGTAACAAAAGTGTACGGATAGATCCCGAACATGAACGGGAAAAAGGTGTAGAGAAATTGCTGTTTTTCGGCGATAGACATATCCGGAAAATACTTCTCTAAACAGTGCATGACCGCTTTTAAGGAATTTCCGTAAGTGACTTTAAATTCCACAAGCCGTTCGGGACGGCTGCCCGTTTCCATATCATAATGATTCATGGACATAATTTTCAGCAGCTGTGAACGCTTTTCAAGGGAATGTGCCAATTTATCCGCAAATTCGTCTTTGGTAAGCGTTTCATTTTCCGCCATGATACGCTCCAGATCGGCGATCCAAAGTTCGTATTCACGCTTTAACAGAGCGAGGAAAATTTCCTCTTTCGTCTGAAAATAGTTGTAAATTGAAGTGCGGGTAAAACTTGTAGCATTGCCGATCTCTTTCAGGGTAATTTCCTTGAAGCTCATGGTCTGATAAAGCTTTTCGCAGGCGTTGATAATTTCATCTTTCCGCGCCTCTGTCAGTTCCGGTGATCCTTTTGGCATTATGTGTCCTCCTTATTTTTGAACGTAAGGCATTTTCCTATAACATCGCCTGTTCTTAAATACTGATAAGTCGGGAACTCAAAGAGTACGGGTTTAAGAGTGTTGTAATTAATCTTCCCATCAGTGTCAAGGTGTTTTTCGTCAACATAGGTGTTGTCTATCGTGCAGATAAAACTTTCAAAATTCGGTGTTTCGTAAATATCAACAACGCTGCACTCTATTGTAAGAGGAGAAGCTGTTACGATAGGAGTTCCCGAATCGCCGAGTATAAACTCAAAAACATCGGATTTATCGGTTTTATTTCCGCTGACTGAGCCTATATAGTCCGCTTCCGGCAGCATGGCTTCGTCCACAAGGTTGATAGAAAGTTTTTTCGTCGTCTTGATGCACCCGTTAATAAAATGCGGCGCAGCAAGGCTTACCATAACACGGTCATGCCCGATGATCCCAAGATGACCGACAAGCGTCCAAGTCGGCTTATCGCCGTTCATGGTGCCTATTACCGTGATAGGCATAGGATAAAGAGCAAGCTTAGAACCCATATTCTTTTTCATGATAATTACCTCCGATATTTATTCTGACATTGTGTCACTATAAATATAATAGCACCGTTCTGACACAATGTCAATATAATATTGTAAAATTTACCTTTTTAAAACAAAAAATTCACACAAAAATAATGATCCTCCGAACCGTCAGGCGATGGAGGATCGTAAAGTATGGGCAGGAGTCATTTCCCTGCATTTGTTATTATATAACCTCATAGAAATTGTATAGAGCATATCATTTTTATGTATCCTCGCTTTGTTTTTTCAGTCCTTCGCCGGATCCTGCAAGTCCTGACACGCATCAAAGCATATGTCAGGATTTTTATCGGCTTTGTCGTTCATAAAATATTCAATATGTCGCACATGGTGTATTTGCATTTAACTCCAACTGTAAAGTAATCATGAACTAACTCGTCTCGACCGCGAGTCAAAAGCACTTGAACTAACCCAATTTTTGTCATAGAATTTTTATTGATAAACTATGAATAGAGCAGTTTTCAGAGAGTCCTGCGGACTGTCTGAAAACCAAAATTGCGGCAGCGATTTTGTAAGAGCATTCCTGTCGCAAGACGGGGAAGTGAACGGACGGCGAACGCAGTGAGCCGGTAGCCCGGCAGTGTCGGCTATGCCGACCACGTCAAGGGCACACTCCCCAACGAACGCAGAGAGTTGTTAGGGGGGTGTGAGACGTGATGTGACACTGCCTCTTATGCTCTTTAACCTCTCCGGCGCTTAAAAGCGTAAGCGGATCGGCGGAGAGGTAAGTTTGAGTCAGCGATAGCGTTTGCTGGAATCGGCGCATAGGCAAGCCTCTTTTTTTCGATAGGAACAACACCCACTTTGCGCTAACGCCTTGTTAAATGCGCATATAGTGCAGCTTTGATTTTCAGGTTTTAGGTATGCTCTGAACGAGAAATGCACGGATAGGCAAAGCTTCCTTTTTAAGGTAATTTTGGATTTGATTTCCAATAGGAGAGGGCGTTTGGGCTAAGAATAGAACGAATGTTTCGGATATAAGGGTGTCAGGAAGCCTCTTTTGGAGAGATGCTCGCTGCCAAAATGCCAGTTTGAAGCGATAGCAAATAATGTAAATTATGTTAGATATTAGCAATAATAGATATGATAATATGCGCCTTTGAATTGTAAACTTCTATTGTATTATATTTCCAATTTGGCGATTGCCAATACGCCAAGCAGAACGCTTGTGCCGATTGCTTTGCATACAAATATTGGAATTAGTCTATCGTGTAAGAACAATGACATCTCAACAAGTAAAAATATTATATTTTTTCAGCAGAAGTATTCCCCAACTCCTCATTCTGCAAAATTTCTACTATTCTAACATTCAAAACGCCTTTCTCATCATACCATTTCTTGCGTATGTCCTTTTAACGGTGAGATGAAATTTGTTGATCCGGCGTAAGCTCCATGATTGTTGTAAAATTATGTTGAAACAGTTGACTTTTTAGCCAATTATGTAGTATAATATAAAGTGGAATTTTGTAATTTATGACGTATTTACAATAAATTACAATTCAATATTTATATCAGGGTGATAGATATGGAAAACACACATACAAATACGATGAGAATAACCTGCGACCCATACACAAAAGAGATCATTTATGAATGGCTTAAAAACGATGATTTTGTAAATATAATAGCCCTGAGCAAAACACCGAAAAACAAGTAATAACGCAGTTTTGCCGGGATAAAGTTTTCAAATTGTCACT
>CANQTP010000126.1 GCA_947626755.1 uncultured Clostridia bacterium | reverse complement strand
TTTCGCATACTCCGCAAGAAAGTTATCATAATCCTCAACATCTATCCAGTTTGCTCCTATACGAACGGAAATTTCGTACGCTTCAAGGTTTTGAGGAATGACCTTTTCAAGAGCGGATACATTTTTCTCAAAAGCGCTGTCAATGTGCTTTGCATAGTCCTGTGCAATTCTCAGCTTTTCGCGGACGTTTCCCGACAAATATTCCGAAGCGTCCTCATACCCCGAATAAGGAACATTATCCTTTGTTTTTGCGGGGTTCCTGAATATCTCATTGCCCAGATCCTCAATTATTTTTTCCGGAGAAGTACCCGCAAGCCCCGCCATATATTCAATATCGACCTTACCCATACGGTCTATTGAAACCTGCAAAGCCTCCTGCGGAGTATCAACAGAGATAATTTCCTTTTCAGGCAGGATAGTCCTCTTGAAAAATATTTCCGACTTTTCAACAGTCTTTTTTTCATCATCAACTATCTCCAGAGCGGCAAGTGTATTGTAATCATCGTCCTGTCTGAAACATCGTTCATTTGCACTGTCAGTGATATTCCCATATGATTTGCGGAATTTTTCATAAATAAAATTAAGTTTTTCCTGAAGTCTGTGAAGTTCATCATCTGAACAGTTTTCCGATTGTGCGTTTATGACTTCCATAGCCGCCTGCCGTATTTTGTGCAAGCCTATCATTCTGTCCAGAGTTTTACCCGTTTCCGTGACTTCCGTCATAATTTCATTTTCACGAAAATACAGTTTCCCGTCCACCAGAGTGTGTGTAAAGTTTCTGACCGACGGATCAGCGGGAATTACTTTTATATCGGGATCATCCTCTGTCTTTTCCCTGACTGTTTCGATCTTTCCCTCAATTTTGGAAATTGCATTTTTTAATTGCTCGGAAAGCGGTATCGAATTATCAGCAACACAAACAGTAACTTTACTGTCATCTCCGAATTTGCCTTTCATACGCTCGTCCCAAGCCATTTTGCCAAGAACCATTCCGGGGTTGTCAACAAAATATTTGTTGCAGGGAATACCGTCCTCGGTCTGTGACATATGCACCCAGTCGGGAATTTCCACTGTCATTGTTTCACGCTTTTTCAGAAAAAGAATATCGGTAGTAATGCTGTCAGCGTCCTTGAATGTTCCCGCCGGAAGTCTTACCGCGCCAAGCAGATCACATCGTTCGGCAAGATAACGGCGAGCCTTTTCATTCTGCTTGTCCATAGTAAATTTGCTTGTTACAAGAGCCACCACGCCGTTGGGCTTTACCTTATCAACGGCTTTTGCAGCGAAATAGTCGTGAATTTTGAAGTTGTATTTGTCATATTTCTTGTCGCTGACACGGTAATCGCCGAACGGGATATTACCAACCACAACATCAAAGGAATTGTTATTGAAATTTGTCTGCTCAAAACCTTTTATCTGTATACGTTCGTTAGGATAAAGCTGCTGCGCGATACGTCCCGAAATACTGTCAAGCTCTACGCCGTACAGCTTTGAATTATCTCTCATATCGACCGGCATTTTTGCAAAGAAATTGCCTACACCCATTGACGGTTCAAGGACGTTTCCGCCCTCAAATCCAAATTGAGAAAGAGCCTGATAAATTCCGTCCGCAACATCCGGCGGTGTGTAAAAGCTTGTCAGAGTAGACGCTCTTGCCGAATCGTATTCTTCTGCGGAAAGCAATCCGATCAGTTCTTTCTGCTCGTTTTCCCAACCGCTCGGAGCAGCTTCGCCAAGATTTCCCAAAAGTCTTTCGGCAGCTTTATCACTGACAAAAGCCTGCGGCATTCCTCCCCAACCAACATATTTTGCCATCGCCGCCTGTTCTTCCGGAGTGGCAAACCTATTCTCCCGCTCTACCTTTTGCAGCGTTTTTATTGCTTCTACATTTGCTTTGAACCTTGACTTTGCGCCGCCGATCACAACATTTTCAGGATCAAAATGATATGTAACAGGTACTCCGCTTTTAGGCTTGTTTTCGGAAACCGTTACTTTTTCAGGAGAATTGACAGTAGGGACAACATCAGATCTTTTACTGCTTGATACGGAATTTTGCGTGCTTGAAGCATAGCTTGGCATATTTGAATACGCCTTTGCCTTTAATTCCGAAAGTTTTCTTGCCGTTTCGCTGTTATATTCCATATCCGACAATTCAATAAACTTATCATAGTCGGATATTTCCGCAAGCTGATATTCGTTTATATCAAGAAGTATAGCGGCAACAGAGATCAGGTCTGTTTCATCTTCCGTTTCCCATACGCCGCCGTCAATATTGGTAAGGTCGGAAGTGTACAGCGAATAATCAATGCCTTCGTCTGTACGCTGAACCGCTATAAAGGTTTCGTCCTGTGTATCCATAAAAACTGCTCTGTCTTTTGACCGTGCATTGATGTATTCAACAGGAATACCTGCATTTTCAGCCTTTTCAAGTATTTTTTCAAGCGGCGTTTTTTTCTGTTCACCGTCAAGTGATATTCCGTATTCAGCAAGAATTTTCTTAGCGTTGTCAACCACAGCTTCGTCGTGATCTGATTCGATTTTATGATTTTCTACGGTATTCCGTGCATCGCGAATACGCTCATCAATATCATTCTGCGTGATGTATTTATCCTCAGCGATCAATATGTCAATGCGCTTTGCCACTTCATTCCATTTCATATTAACTTCACAGTCATTTTTGGAAAGCGCGTCTTTTACATATTTCAGACCTTTGGCGTCATGCCATGTGTTAAAGCCTGATCTTCCCATTCCTCCGGTGCCGTATTCATTCTTGACGAAATCGGTTTTTTCTTTTATGGTATGATCTTCTTTAAAAAATTTTTCGATACGGAATTTTCCGCCGACAAAACCGCTGCCCACTGTAAGCAGCTTGTCCTTTTCGTCCTCCGTAATGAAAAACTTCGGTTCAAAACTGAAATCCGACCTTGTGACAAATTCCTTTCTTGGCAGCTGCAAATTCTTTAACTGTTGAAAAGTTTCTTCTAAATTGTGAAACCGGAACCGCATTATATCATGATTTTCACCATACTGTTTGAGGAGATCCGCCATACCGTCAATATACTTTTGAAGTGTATCTTTGTCCGTCAGGCTGATCTTAATTTTTTCCGTCGATTCCTGAAAACCGCCTTCAAACAATTCTTTCGGAATGAAAAATTTCTCGCGGTATTCTTCACTTATATCCTGATGAATATACCACAATTTATCTGCCGTATCCTTTAATTCAAGTTCAGCCGCACGGTCGATAATATCCTGTGAACAGTATTCGCCCTTTTCAAACAGTACAGATATTTTTTCGGAAACCTGTTCCCAAGAAAGGCGGATCTTTTCACCATCAGGAAACGCCGTATTGCTTATGGCAGCAGTGATCCCGCCGCTGTCAAACCAAGCCGAAAGCAGCGCGGAGTGTGTATTATCGCGTGATACAAAGTTGTAACCGCGACCGTCCTCGCCAAATTCTTTCCTTAAAAAGTCTGCATTTTCGGCGGCAGACCTTTCTTTCTGAAACTGCGCCACAATACGCTCCAAGCTTCTCGGTTCGTTGCTGCCGCATTTCAGAATGTAGTCTATCATTTCATCGTCGGGAGCAGTTCTTGAAAATGCAGCGGTTCTTTTGGGAATACTTTTCGGAGTAGTGACAGCAGCAACAGGCTCTGTATCACTGCCGAAAAATGAAAGCTGTTCAACTTGCTGAACAGGTTCGGGAGAGGGAAACTCCTTTACTTCGGGTTCGGCAAAAACAGGCTCGGACAAATCATCTTCGGGAATAAATTCAAAACCCATTTCGTCCAACACTTCATACCATTTAGCGTCAATGGCGTTGTAAATATTTCTATGTTCCCCTCTTTCGCTTTCAAGAGAAATCAAATATGTACCCGTATTTTTTACAGTCCATATTTCACCCTCTATGCGTATCTTATCCCCTGCTTCAAGTTCTTCGGCAGACTCGGCAATTGTACGTTTATCCGCAGTTCTATTGTCAAGATAATTATTTTTTTCAATTAAACTTGCAGTAAGGCTCTGCACCAGATCCCAAGAAAATTTTGATTCGCTTGTGCGTGACATAAAACTGCCCTTCCACATCAGCACACCGTTTTCGTCCGCCTTATACCCCACGCGTACATTTTCAACGTCAAACTCCGAATAATCATCGTTAAACGCTTTTTTCATAAATTGAGCGCGTTTATCGGGATCTGTCTCGCTTTCAAAATATCCTGCGATCCTATCTCTTTTTGCTTTAAAAAAGCTGTCATATTTTAATATCCCGAAAATTAATTCTTCATCCATAAACGGCGGAAGTTCCGATGTTTCAACGATACTGTTGTTAATGATAACGGGAGCGTCTTCGGCATTTTCGTCCTGCCTTGTCAATTCCTCAGACGAAAAACTATTTCCTCCATTACTTGGTGTTCTGTTGTCAGCAGCCGCATTTTCTCCCACGACTGTATTTCCGTGAATGTCATCGGGCGCGGATTTTTCCTGCGGTAACTTTCGTCCAGCTCCCGAAAGCGGTTTTCGGCTTCCCGGTCTATTTCTCTCGGAATTATCTGCCACCTTCCTTCCGTTATCAGGACTGTCACTTCCGTGGGATACTCTATTTTCATCCACTGCTGCCACATCCTGCCCCATCTGCCTATTGGAGTTTTCAGAAATTCCTGTTTCTCCGGCTCGTCCGTGTAGACCATTTCCGTCAGGTACTGTCCCGTAGGACTTAACTTGTTCTTCATGTTCCTTTGCTCTCCTTTTTTCAAGAATTTGGGTTATTTCACGCTCCATTTCAAGGAGCGTATCCTTTGCAGACTTCTGAACAATATCGCAAAAACGCACAAGATCACGGGTATCTTTGAAGAAATCGGCTGCCTGAAGATTCAGCCCGTCGGAAAGTTTCATATCACTGTTCATTACGACAGTAGGCATAAAGAAGTTTTCAGACAAACATTGTAAGACAGGTACAGCAAGCTAAATAATTACCGAAA
>CANQTP010000125.1 GCA_947626755.1 uncultured Clostridia bacterium | reverse complement strand
AGGCAATTATAAATAATTTGAGGTGATCACATCATGTATAATGATATAATTCAGGCTGCTGTTCAATCAGTAACAACCGTAGCTACTAATTTAATTATTTTCGTATATATGATTAAAAAGTACGGCTGTAAATATAAAAGGCGAAGCATTTATATTTGTATATTTTTGCTCTGGGGTTTAGTCATGATGGCTGTAAATAGCTGCCACAATCCCGTATATAATATGTTATTTGCTTTTACATCATCTGATTTGATTTGCGTGTTGTTCTTTAAAACAAATATAAAGAGCTCAATATTGTATAACACATTGTTAATTTTTTTGGTGATCTTCTGTGAGTCATCTTCTTTTTTTGCTTGGTCAGCACTTTTGGGGAAAAACACTAACGAAATATATATGAATCCACAGCTAACAATAATAAGCAATATAATTTATATTTTAATATTTTATGCTGCCTATAAAATATTTTCACTTTTTACAATAAAAAGTGACATTGCAGAATTGAAAATCAAGGAGACGGTTTTCCTTGTTGCAATAACTGTTTTTGAAATTTATATTGTATATATTTATACGTTAAAAATATCTACAAATACAGACGGCATAATGGTAATAATTATGCTGATCGGATTTTTGGTATTCAATATCTATATTACATATCTGATAAAATCTGTATCTGACATATATCAATACAAATATGAGTTATCTCTTTTGACAAAACAAAGCGAGTTACAGCTTGAAAATTACAAGGATCTGGATTATAAGTATAATCAATCAAGGAAAATAATACATGATATAAAAAAGCACTTGATCGTATACAGAGATTTAGAAGAAAATAAAGCAGAGGATTATCGTAATATCCTTGAAAATGAAATTGATAAACTTTTTAAAGGTTTTCAATGTACAAATACTATTCTCAGCATTATCACAAGTCAAAAGTACAATCAATCTGAAAAGAATCATATTGAAGTATGTATTCGCATGGAAGATTTGCCTTTAGATTTTATAAGTGATCTTGATATTACGGCAATATTTGCCAACTTATGGGATAATGCAATTGAAGCAAGTTTAGAAATTGCAGAAGATAATCGCCATATTGATTTTATGATGCGTAAGGTTAATGGTTTTGCAATAATAAATATGGAAAATACTTGCCTTGGTGTCATTAATATTGATTCTGAAAATAATCGGATAATCTCTTCAAAGAAAGATCATATGGGCATAGGATTGGCAATAGTAGAAGCAACAGTA
Source organism: uncultured Clostridia bacterium (assembly GCA_947626755.1). GTDB lineage: Bacteria > Bacillota > Clostridia > Oscillospirales > Ruminococcaceae > RGIG8773. Next base: position 3,871 of record CANQTP010000125.1, on the reverse strand, counting down.
AGGAAATATGATGGCTTTTTTAAAATATGTCGTGATGAAAAGGATAAGTTTATTGTTGAATTAACTATACCAATTCCTATGTGAATTTTGTACACAATAACCAAAAAGGTGGTCAAAATCTTGAGATTTTTTGGCGTGGATAAAATTTCAGGACACAAATTAGGGGTTTCGGGACAAAGATATTGACTTTCGATTTTCAATGTTGTAGAATGTTGCTATAAAATCGAAAGGAGGCAAAAGAAGATGAAATTTGCTGAAAAAGTTCAGAAGTGTGTATCCCATGCAATGATAAAAAAATCAGAAAGTTATGCGATCAAAAATGCAAATTCTGCTTGCATGTCTTGGCTATATCAGCCAAAGGAATCGGAAAACATCAAAAAGCTCAGAAAGTTTTGATTCAGGCAACGTATATTTAGTTCTACCACTGTAATATTTGATATTGTGGTAGTAGAACTAATATACCACCCCAGTTGCTTTGTAAATAGAAAAAGCCAATATAAAAAGATAAATTAACAGAAGTTTACAAGCAACAAAAAACGTCTTACTTTAAAAAACAGAATTTTTTTATGAAATAGCAAATGAAATGCTATCAGACATAAGAATGAAAAAATTATTGCATCAAAACATTATTGGCAATGCAGTTAGAAACAACAATCAACAATATTTTTAGCTTATTTGCGTAGAGTTCTTTTGCAAATGGAGTGATATATTATGGCAGCAGCAAATTCAAACAAAGATACCAAAGTTTATGCATCAGGTTTTCAAGTGGATGGAAATGTTATATATTATTACAATTCGGTAATTAATACAAACAATATTTCTATGATTTCAATATCGCCAACTCCCACAAATAATTCATGGATAGCTGCAATTATTGTAGCTGTCATAGGCTTGTTAATTGGTGGTGCCATAGGAATAACAATTTTAATAGGTGCAATAATATGGATCATTGCTGTTGCGATACATAACAATAATCGTGGGGAATATCTTACGATCAGTCTTAACAGCGGAAATACACTTTATTTTCATTGCAGAGAAAGAGATTTTCTTAATCAAGTTATTAATTTAATGGTTGAATGTATTAAATCCGGTTTGGGATCTTACTCGGTCAGCTTTGATAAATGTGTGATTAATACTGGCAAAGGAAAAACAGGAGATATACGCATTAACTGATATTTGGAGGGAAAGTATTATGTGCAATGTAGAAATAAGAGACAGTGTCCTAAATCAAGGAATAACCGGTAATATAGTTGTAGGTGAAAATAATATTGTTGATTCAAATGGTGTTACATATTCAAATAATGACTTTGATTTTGATGAGCTTTCTAAAACGCTTGAAAAAGTATTAATTGAATCTGACATTAGGCAGGAACGCAAGTATGCGGCAGAAGCAAAAAAATATGCCGATAAGCATGACCAAAAAAGCCTTAAAAAATTTATTAGTGACAATAAAATCGCATTTACTTCCGGCACATTTGCAACAGTTGCGGGTGGGGTTCTGCTTGAACTGATAAAAAATTTGGTTGGTTTTTGAGTGATTACTATAGTATTTTATCAATGTTTAAGGTTATAAAAGCTTTGAAATCGTCATATCTGACGTATATTTATACAAATAATCAATGTTATCAGCATAAAATATATTACCACTAAAAATTTTAATCAGGGAGGTACTTTAATGAAAAAAAGGCGTTTTTTACCTTTGTTTGCTGTGGTTGTGCTGATCTGCGGGTTGGTGGGGTGTCAGTCAGATAATGTTGACATAGGGCAGGGGAAATTGATAGATGAGGTAAACCAGCAAACAGCAACTGTTTCAAAACAGTCAAGTCAAGATATTGAAACAGAAACAACTATAATAAGAACCAGTGAAGAATCAACAGAATTAACTACCAAAGAATTTTCCGAAGAAATAGCATTATCAAGAGAATATGAGTTTGATTTGGGAAAATATATTGAAAGGTGTGATAAAAACAGTTGGCGTGTAAGAGATGAATTGGACTTTTTAAGTGATGAGCAATATGATACTTACATAAGAGCTTTGATATTCATTGATGAGACAGAGTATTTTATCATCCCTGACACTTGTAAAACACCAACTCATTATATTGATGAAAATGGTGAATTGCGTGATTTTTATATTGAATTTGTAGGGTACGCTGACTATTATTACGTTTCAACCTATCAAAGTTTTTATGAATATCTTCAATCAATTTTTACCCAAGAAGCCGTTGACGAAATAATGGCTGATAAGAGATTTAAACTTATTGGCGATGAATTATATTATGAATGGGGTGAAAAGGGTGGTCCAATATTTTTTCAAGGAGGGAAATATCAATTAGTTGAAAAAAATGATAATGAAATTTCATTTGAATATATTGCTTATCAAAAAAATGATGAAACCGAATGGACAGAAACACATCCTATAAAACTTGTACGCACAGATAATGGATGGCGTTCAGAATTGTTTGATTATTTACAAGTAGAGTCTTAAATTTAAGGAGGTTTTCAATATGACTACAGAAGAATATAAAGAAAAATATAATATTACTGTTGAAGGTTTTGATATAGACTATGTAACTACACAAGAAAAATCAGGTCCTTGTTCTGCTCATCAGTTTGCAACAATGATAAATATATATTATGGACTAGACGATGAGTCCAAATATGATTGGAAAACATTTTGGAATGGCTTAAACGCAAATTTTGATACAACGCTTGCATCATGTGAGAATTTTTATTCAACGGAATATGATTATTTGTCTACAATAAGAGAGTATCTAGATGCGGGAGTTATTGTTGGACTTGTTGTAAAAAATGGCAACAGTACACATTTTGTTAATGCCATAGGATACCAACTTGATGAAAATGGCAATTTTACTTTTGAAGGATTAGTAATAACTGATTCTGGTTCTTCGGATAAAGTTCGTACAATTGGGGAAACAAATTATGTATATTATCCATACAATGAAGGTAATAGACATGGTTATAGATTAATAATTCCATATCTAATTGATGTTAATGACGATAATAAGCCGAAAATAACAGATGAGAATAATAAGCCAACGACAGATTTATATTATTTAGACCCATATTATGATTTGGAGGGCAATGTTTTACCAGAAGAAGAAGGTAAGAGAAGAAAGGAAACAAAAGAGGCTATAGAGAACAGTGTAAATAATACAAATCTTCCACAACATGAAAAAGACAGGATTATTTCCGAATTAGAGAGTGTATATAATTGTAAGGATATTGCAGAATCTAAATCTTTTGAAAATGAAAATATATATGACGGAATAATCAACTTTATTAAAGCTGTAATAGAGACTGTAACGCAAGCCCGAAAAACCAAATACGACCCGTTAATCTTAGACCTTGACGGCGACGGCTATAATATTGACACCAAAGAACTTGGCGTAAATTTCGATCTTGATAAAAACGGCTTTGCCGAAAAAATCAACTGGACTAAAAAAGATGGCTTCCTCTGCCTTGATCTTAACGGCAACGGCTTAATCGACAACGGCGGCGAGCTTTTCGGCGATCAGACTTTGCTTGCCGACGGTATAAGGGCGAAAAACGGCTTTGAGGCTCTCGCTCAGTATGACAGCAACGGCGACGGCGTTATCGATGCAGGAGACGAGATCTTCGACAGCCTCCGCGTTTGGGTTGACGCCGACGGCAGCGGCACAAGCGATGAAAGCGAGATGAAGACACTTGCCGAGCTTGGCATTACTTCAATCAACCTCGGCTATGAGAATGTCAACGCCGAAACGGGTACGGAGGCGACTATTGGCAACACGGCGACCTTTACCCGCGAGGACGGCACAGTAGGAAATATTGGCGAATTGTGGGTATCTTCAGATCTGTTCGATACGGT
>CANQTP010000124.1 GCA_947626755.1 uncultured Clostridia bacterium | reverse complement strand
CCTGCCATAAAAAATGTCCTCAAATGACGTATTCAAGCCGTTTGAGGACATTGTGCTATTTCGTGTTTTTTCGTTCTGAATGATGAATTTTACGCTGATTTTACTTAAAATTATGCCAAAATCCATAAAAAGTGTCGTATTTCCGTCGTATAAAACGGGGTAGGAAAATCCCCGAATGTTGGTTTGTTATCACGGTTTGCGGGAATAGAGAAATTTTGTTTTACGGTGCTTTTAGTGAGTTTTTAGTGAGTTTTTGTGTTGTAAAATGCTTTTGTCGTCAAATTTGTCGTCAGAAATGTGCCAGATAAATAATTTTACATTTTTTAGGGGGAAGTTTTTGTGTACAATTTTCTTGCATTGCTTTTTGATGTTGTATCAGCGGTTATAGTGTTGATACCGGTGTTTTTATTGCTTCATTTATTCTACATCAAAGATTTGAAGAAGTCAGCCTTGTATTTTGTGTTCGGGGTTTATCTTGCAGGAGCGTTCTCAGTGGTAGGATTGCCTGATGTCAAAAATCTTGTAATAGATTTTGGTGTTAATGTCATACCGTTTATTGATATGGTATCGGATTTTAAAAACGCTGTCTTGAATGTTATATTGTTTGTACCTCTCGGATTTCTGCTCCCTTTTATATGGGAAAAGTTCCGCGAATTTAAATATACATTGATGTTTGGATTTGGAATGACAGCATTTATTGAGATTTTACAAATTTTTACTTTCAGATTAACCGATATTAACGATTTGATAACAAATACTCTCGGAACGATCGCAGGATATTTTATAGTACATATGATTATTGAAAAGACAAATAAGTTTTTACCGGTGGGCAAAACAAAAGATGTTTTCATTATATCCGGCGTTGTATTCTGCATTATGTTTACTGCTGTTCCATTTATTTCCTCAGTATTCTGGAATTTTGTATAACAACATTCCCCCGAAACCACTCATTCAGGCTTCGGGGGAATTTTCATCTTTCCCCTCTGCCGTGTCCCTCGTCGATCAGATAGGAAAGTCTGTACCCGTGTATTCGCTTGTCAAGGATCTTGTCAAAGTCAAAACCAAGTTTTCTGCAAATGTACTTGCCGATCTCGCAGACGGTGTCGTAAAGGTCGAGAATACCGTTGTTTTCGTTGGTAAGTTCTTCTATTTTGGCTTTTATCCTGCTGATAATGCCGTCCTTTTCCTTTACCTCGTTTTCAAGCGTTCTGACCTGTTCGGAAAGCCTGCGGTTATCTTCCTTTATCGGAGCAAGTTCGGAAAGTTCTTTTTTCAGACTGCTTATCTCCTCGTCCTTTTCTTTTTTCAATTTGTAATACTTTCCCGATATTTCCCTGTTACGGCTGTCAAGACACTCGATAAGTTCGTTTTTAGTGCTTTCCAAAGTCAGCAGATCTTCTTGCAGTTCGGCTTTTTCGTCCATAAGCGAACGGACGTATGGAAAACGTTCGGCATAAAACTCCTGCTTTTCGGCTGCATATCTGTCTGCTTCTTCTCGGATAGCGGCAGCTTCTTTTTCTGCTTGCCGTTTTGCCTTTTCGGCGGCTTCACGTTTCCGTTCCGCTTCGTCAGCTTCGGCTTTGTAACTTTCCGCATTTTTCTGCCAGATCCCGATCTCCTTTTCTTCTCCGTATAACTCGGCGCGGCGCGTTTCCTTTTCGTCATATTCCGCTTTGTCCTTGGCAAGCTGCGCTTCGCTTACCGCTAACGCCTTTGCCGTTTCCTGCAACGCTGTCACGGTTTCGGGAGAATACAACAGCTTGCCCTTGTTTTCTTTTCCGATAAGAAACCGCGCCGCGGACGGAACGGCAATACCCGATACGTTCTCCATAGGTTCGGCTTTAAGTATTTCGTTATAATCGTTGACTTGCTCTTGTAACCGACTTACTTCGGCGATCAGCTTTTCTTTTTTCTGTTCATAGTAGTCGGTGCTTTCTTTGTATCCTGCAACAGTCTGATGTTTCCTTGCACGTTCTCCGTTGACAAGATCGGTTCGCAATCCTCTGTCCAGTCCGTGGGGCTTGCCTACCGTTTTGTAAAAATCGTCCTGCAACGATTGCAAGGCTCGGCTGCCGTTTCCCACACAGTCCTTTGCGGACAATCTCCCGTCCGAGGTCAGCGGAACAAAGTTCAGGTGCATATGCGGCGTGACTTCATCAAGGTGGACGTCTGCGGAAATGATGTTCTCCGCGCCCCAGCGTTCAGCCGCCCACCTGCAGCAGTCCTCAAAAAATCTGCGCTGCTGTTCTTCGGAAATTCTCCCGAAAAAATTGCTGTCTGATGTGAAAAGCACCTGCACCATTCTTACGGCATCTTTGCGGATAGCTTTCTTTCCCGTGTAGCGTTCGGCGATCTGCTTGCCGATAAATTCGTTGAAACTCATTCCGTCAGCCGCACGGCTTATGAAAATTCTCCGCTTTTGAAAATCTACGTCTTTCCATTTGAGGTAGAGCGGCTCGCCCTCTCTCATTCCCGTATTCAGAATAAGAATGATAAGATAGCCGTATCTGTAAACGGGAGCGCCGTTTTATACAGCAGCTTTTATTCCAAATCGTGTATCTTGTCTACATTTATGATAATAAAATCATTCTTCTCTCTTGACTTATTTGTCGTAATATGTTATAATTTATACAATATCAACAATGTTATGGCATTTTATGGTTTGTAAATTATTCAAATGATAAAATTTCAGGAGGAATTTAGAATGAATTTGGGAAACGTATTAATTATAGGTAATTCCGGCGTTGGCAAATCAACACTTATAAATGCGGTTTTGGGAAAGGACGTTGCAAAAACGAATTGGGGAACTTCAGGCACAACGAAAAAACTTGAAATATATGAAAGTGATGATGTTCCTTTTAGAATAATCGACACTATTGGTTTTGAGCCTTCTTTTATTAAAGAACAGCAAGCTATAAATGCTGTTAAAAAGTGGTCAAAAGAGAGTGCCAAGGCAGGAAATGAAGATCATCAGATCAATGTCATATGGTTTTGTGTTGAAGGAACAACAAGCAAATTGTTTTCGCAGACAATAAAGAATTTATCAAGAGCGACTTCAATGTGGGAATCCGTTCCGGTAATTGTTGTTATTACAAAATCTTATTCCGAACCGGATCGCGAGAAAAATATTCAAATGGTAAACAATGCTTTTGCAAAACAGAAAAAATTTGCAAAAAATTTACATAGTGTTATTCCTGTTGTTGCAAAGTCATTCGTGTTAAATGATACAGCTATTGCTCCGCCTGTCGGCATTACGGAATTGATAGATGCTACCAACAATGTAATGCCGGAAGGAATAAAGGCGGGAGAAACGGACATAAACGCTTTTAAGCTGAAAAGAAAACGTGTGCTTGCTCAAAGCGTTGTCGGTACATCTGTTATTGCAGGAGCAGTAGTGGGTGCAGTTCCTATTCCTTTTGCAGATGCAGCTATTTTAACTCCGTTGGAAGTATGTGAAATAAATGCTATTGCTTCTGTTTATGGAATAAACAAAGGAGAAGAAACAAAAAGGCTGTTTAATTCAATGGTTGAAGTCGGTACTGTCAGTATGGCGGCAAAAACGATCATCAGCGGTTTAAAAGCTATTCCGGGGCTGAATATTGCCGCCGGCATACTTAATGCCGTTATTGCAGGGACTATTATAGCCGCCATAGGTGAGGGTTCGTCATTTGTTTTTGAAAAAATATATCTTGGTGAAAAATCTATTGACGATATCGACTGGATCAAGAAAATTCTTGAATCAAAACTTTCAAACCAACTTGTAGACAAAGTAAATGAAGCATTTGCAAGCGGTCAGGTAACAAACGAGACTAACATTAAGGATATTGGTAAAATATTGATGAAAATTTTTTCTTCCAAGAATAACACGAAAAATCAATAACGTAAAAGTGCTGTTAAAATTCCCCCGAAACCGCTCATTCAGGCTTCGGGGGAATTTTCATCTTCCCCCTCTGCTGTGTTCTGCGTTGATCAAATTTACAGGTATATCGTGATAAACTTGTGCTGTTTCCGCAACAAATTGACAAAATTTCTTAATACGGCAGGAAGATTATCACATGGAAAGGAAATGCTACTAATAGTAAATTTTGTGCGATTTAATAAAAAAACATGAGCTGATTTTGTGTGTTTTGGCAAAAAATATGTTTCTATCTGCGAAGAAAAGAATGTAAAACCAAGAGCGATCGCCAAGGAACTTGACGTATCTCCTGCAACGGTCACAAAATGGAAAAACGGAAGTATTCCAAACCGTGAAACACTTGAAAAAATTGCAGAAAGGCTTGATGTTTCAGCCGAGTACCTTATGAATGACGAGGAGTATGAAATAACGCTCCGCGACAAACGGAATATGTTCAAGAAAGTGACATCACTTCCGCAAAGGTGGTTGAGCCTGCACAGCGGTGTGGATATTTCCAAACAGCAGCTTGTGGAGATAGCGGATTATGTGAACGCTTCACTGTACTATCTGAACAGCGATAAATGTGTTGAATATGTTCCCGAAAACAAAAAATATGACAGGAAAAATCTTCTGAATGTAGAGATATTATTTGAAATAACAGACATTCTTGATGATTGTGCCGATTCGGATTTTTATCGGACTTTGCAGATACAGCTTTCAAGGATCGTTCTGTCACATCTTGCGGAAAAAGGATTTAATCAGGAGAAATTGTCCGCTTGCTCGCAGCTTTCCACGGCAAAATTGGAATTTCTGTATAGCGGAAAAGAAAAAACCGATATAACAATGAATTATGGGTTGAATTATTCCGATCTTTCCGTACTGCACAGATTTACGGGAGAAAGTTATCAGTATATGTTCACGGGCGTTGAGGAAAGTTATGCGGAGATAGCGGAGGAAATGTTTTCGGACAAATGACGGATATTGTCCCGAACGGGGGAGCATTGTCCGCATATCGTCCGAAAATAAAAAAGGCGGCAAACGCCGCTTTGTACGGGGTTTGCCGCCTTATTACAGAATATTGTCCTATTGTCTTGATGTTTTATTTCAAAAAACATAAAAAAGCTTGTATTTTAATTGAAGATGTGTTATAATATGTAAAAATATATCTGAATAAGTATTTTGATCGAAATTTAGAGCCTGTTCACATTAAAATAGCATCAAAGATCATAGCTAATGTGAGATTTCCCAAATACATAACATCAAGCT
>CANQTP010000123.1 GCA_947626755.1 uncultured Clostridia bacterium | reverse complement strand
ATAAGGTGTGTAGTCTTAGCGAACAAAACACAAACAACGTAAAATAGCGGATCAAGCAAGCAAGTAAAGAAGCACAAAATTACCTTTGGGTAGTTTTGTGCTTTATTTTTTTAGAAAGGCTGATAAAAATGTCAAGTAAATTACAAAGTTCACAAAAAGCAAGAATATCAAAATGGGACAAAGAAAATATGTGTGCATTGTCCTGTCGTGTCCGAAATTATGAAGCGTTACTTTTCAAAGAATACTGTGCGGCAAATAATACAACTCCGTATATGGTTTTAAAAAATTACGTTATGCACTGTATTGGAAAAAGCAAACAATAAATATTAATGAAAGGACTACGAACATGATTAAGTTTGAAAAAAATAAATCTAAAAGAATATATCTCCCAAATCTAAATAACAGCGATACAATAGCATTTGCTTTCATTGCAGCAGAAAAGGGACTTACTCCCGATATGCTTATAGAAAGTTTTGTGCATGATATTGTATCGCTTTTTTATTCAAAAAATACAAATAACCATCTTGATGAATGGTTCAAAAACAGTTGGTTTTCACAAGACGATGATGGATATTTTACTTTTTTGCAATACATCATTCGTAACAAAAAATACAAGTATGTTATATCGGCTCTTAGAAAAATAGATGTAAATCATTCTAATGTTGCAATAAAAAAGTTAGAAAAACTATTTAATAATTATTGTGCATATAATCCTGCACACGGAAATTTCAAACAGGAACTCAACGAGATTAAAAAGTTTGACAAAAGAATCAGTAAATCTTTAAAAGGGCGGTATTGTCAATGGAGTTAATAATAGTAATGGCTGTTATTTGGATAAGTTATAAATATACCCAAGTAAGACTAAATCACAATAAGGAGGTAAAATAAAAAATGGTTTCAAAAACAACGCTGTCTGATATTGAAAACATAGAAAGTGACTGTTTGACTCCGCAACAGGTATCAGATATTTTGAAAGTTTCAAAAAAGACTTTCTTAAAAGCGGCACTATCAGATCACAATGATTTAGGCTTTCCAATCATTAAAGTTGGGCAACGAATAAAAATACCTAAAGAGCCTTTTTTGAAATTCATGAAAGGAAAGTAAAATTAAAAATTTGATTTTTAGAATTTTGCTGTATAAGTTTAGTTACTCAAAATTGAAAATCTCTTTCCTAACATAATTTCAAAAATTGCATTTTTTCAAAAAACGTCATGTGAAATCATTTATGGATTTTTTAAAAAATGCAATTTTGACATTTGGGCTTTACTTTCAGTTTTTAAAAAACAGGGTTATAGGGATTTATCCCTACATAATATCCAATTTGGGATATTATGGGAAAAAGTGTCCACTTTTTCTATGCTTGCTATTCTTTTACTATTCGATTTTCACCACCTATGCAAAAGTGCAAATTCCGCTCAAAATTCACCAAAAATATGCTTAACCAACTTCCATAAATTCTGAAAAAAATAAAAAAGTAAGGATGTGAGTTGCCGTGGAAAAACGAAATATTGAGAAACACATAAAATTTAACCAGCGCGAATACAACGCTGTGTGCCAAAAATCCGCATACTTAAAAATGCGTGTTGGAACATATTTGAGAACGATTGCAGTTCAAGGCGAAATCAAGGTGTATTCCTACAAGGAAATTGACAGCGTTAAAAGAGCATTGAACAAAATAGGCGTGAACATTAATCAGATTGTAACCGTCATAAACAATACAGGTTCAGTATACCAAAAGGATATGGAAGATTTGCAGAGTGAATTTAACCAAATGAAGATAATAGTTGAAAACTGGCTGTCTCCGCTTACACCAGAGGAGATACTGTAATGCCGATAGTAAAATATATAGCTATACGTTCAACGCCATTAAGTAACATTAAGTATATCCTCAAGGGTGAAAAGAATGATGAAATGAAGTATGCGACAGGATTGAATTGTACTGCTGATCCGCAATGTGCATATGATGAGTTCAAAGATACATTTGAAAATTTTGCAAAAGTAAAATTTTTTGAGCAAAGCAATAATAACAGTGATAGCAAAAAATCAAAAATCAGAATACATCATTATGTACAGTCATTCGATCCGAAAGAAAACATCACTCCAGAAGAAGCGCATAAAATAGGTATCGAATGGGCAAACCGATTCTTTGGCGAAAATATGAAAGTTATAATTTCTACTCACATTGACAAAAACCACATACATAATCATTTCGCAGTATGCCCATATAGTTTAGACGGCAAACACTGGAATGCCAACTTAAAATCTTTAAGTATCGGTAGGAAAATTTCAGATCAAATTGCCTTAGAACATGGTTTAAGAATTATCAGCAATCCAAAACACAAGAATACATTAAAATACAACGAATGGCTTGCAAAACAACTCGGTACATCTTGGAAACAGAAGCTATGTAACGAGATTGACAAGTTAGTTCTTAAAGACGATGTTCAAACTTTGGAAGATTTGATAAACGGACTTAAGGAACAGGGGTATACTATAAAGAAAGGTAAATACTTATCAATCAAAGCACCGAAGCAAAAAAACGCAGTAAGAAGTTATCGTCTCGGAGATGGATATGCGCTTGATGAACTTCAATATAGAATTGAACACAAGGAAAATGAAATAAGCGACATAGAACTTCAAAAGTATTCTGGAGTACAAAGAAAGTGTGCCTTGATTATTAAGGAAATGCAAATAAAGGTATTTCGTTATAAATCAAAAGAAACATCTTATCAAGATTTGTTAAAAAGTGCAGATATGCTTAATTATCTATGTAGTAATAACATAACAAGTTTAGATGAACTTGAAAGCCGTCTTAACGAAGCTGCTGAAAAATTTCAATCTGTAATATCTGAAAAGAAAAAACTTTCAGAACAAATTGCCACTGTTGACAAAATTGTATCAGATGGTAAAAGCTATCTTGAACTTGTCAATAAAGAATTTTTGTCGGCAGACGAAAAGAAAGTTTTTCAAAATGTGCTTTATGTTAATAAGCATGGTATAAATGATATTGAAGATATTACAGAACGAGAACGTCATCTTTTGGATTTAAAATCACATTATTCAAATCTTGAAAACTTATCAGAAACTCTATATTCAGAACGTAAGCATTTAACAAACATTTATGAATTCTTAAAGCGTGATGTTGCATACGATCCATTTGGTTCTGCCAAAAGTCAACTTGAAGAAATTCAAAATGAGCAAAATGAACAAGTTATAAAAAATCAACAATACTATACAAAAGGAGACCGATAAATATGAATAAGGCAAATACAGTAGTTATATCAACAGCGTTAGTAATAGCAGCTTCAAGTGTTGTCTATGGAGTTTTGCAAAAGAAACATTCGGAACAAAAAGTTTCAGAAGCCATAGCGCGTACATATCTTAAATATAAGCATAGAAAAGATCAGTACACTTTTCCTCACCCCACTAAGCAAACACTCGAAAAATTCTACAAAGGAAGCTGTGAGGGAATAGCTAATTGCATTGAATCATGCACTTATGCTGACAGCGATTTTGGAAATTTAAACAGAGAATGGGCTGTTCTCGTTCTAAGGGAGTTAGCCGACAACATGAAAGAAGATGAACCGTTATCTGTATATTTTAATCGAAATAAGTAAATTTAATCATTATCTAATATTTTATTACTTTCAAAAATAATTCCTTTCGTAAAAAAACATTTTGAAAATTTATAATTAAAAGGAGAAATGTATATGTTAGAATCTATAATTTACTTTGTTGTTCGCGTAGGAATATCATTGATACCTATTACTTTGTGGTATTTCGGCACTAAGTTGTATAAAGCTTTTTGGCGCAGAAGAGTAGACAAGTATTTCTTAAAATTAGAGGAAAACGGAGAGCTTTTTAACGAAGATGAAGCTATAAAACAAATCGGTTTTAAGCCTTGACAAGCTTTACGGAAGGAATTATTTTTATGAAAGTAATATTTGATTTCAGATAATATAAACTAATAAATTCTTTTTTTCAGATTAACTGAAAAATAAACATTAAGGAGGAAACAGAAATGACTGAATGGATAAAAAGAGAAGACGGTGAATTGTATCCTGCAAAAGCAGAAGACGAACTAACAATAGGGTATCTTATCGGTACATACCGTGCTGAAACAGAAGAAATACAATCCCCTAAAATAAAAATACGGCAGGATAATACTTTATTGAACATACCTAACACAACACTTCAGACTATGACTGAAATTGATCCGCGCCTAAATATGCATATGTCTCGATTTACGGCTTATATAACAAGTCTTGTCATCGAAGATCCAGCAAATTTAATCCTTACTGGAATAGCTGTATTTCTTGGATTTGGTATATTTACGGCAGCTGCTATGAATATGAATAAGACATTCACAGAAGCTACATTTCTTCTTTATGAACTACTGGCTGGCGGTACTGTTGGAACTTTGATTTACTCTACAATAGTTAAAATGATTAGAGTAATAGGACGAAGGTGCTATAGAATAAACAAAGAAACATATTATTATACATTTAAAATGGCAACAAAAAGTATTGTCCCTGTAAAAGTAATTGGTTTATATGAGCCTGCAACAGATTTTATGTCAACATCATTTTTATGTGAAATAGAAAATAATACATTTGCCATAAAAGGACACAATTTGTTTATGTCAGAATTAGAAGCAAAACAAGTTATGGACTTTGTCAGCGACATAAACGACTATGAAATTTCAAAATATTACCCAGAATGGAAAAATGACAGTATGTTCATCAAATGGTTTCAAGACAGAATTAAACATCAAGGTTCCGCTGGTTACGGTTTTGGGTATGAGACTACTACAGATGTTATTCTCTCGCCTAAAATTTATATTAATGGTTTGAAATTTAAAGGCGGACTAAGCGCAATTAGAATTCTGAAAGAGTATCTAAAACATTTGGAATACAACAAGGAAAAGGAAAAATGTAAGCAAGATTTTTTGCAGGAAATCAATAGTTATAGACAGAATAATCAGAAATTTTCAGACTTACCATTAATCTTGCGTAAAGAATTATACGATCAAATCATAAAAAATTCCCCACTGGGGAATTAAGGAGGAGTAACAGCGTTATGCAAAACAAGATCAGAGTTACACGAGACAGTGTATGTGCAGGTGATAGCATTGCCGCCCCGCATGAAACATATTTGGATTATATGCCATG
>CANQTP010000122.1 GCA_947626755.1 uncultured Clostridia bacterium | reverse complement strand
TAGTGACAATTTGAAAACTTTATCCCGGCAAAACTGCGTTATTACTTGTTTTTCGGTGTTTTGCTCAGGGCTATATAATTGATATGTAAGGAGGGAGTAGCATGGATAAATATTTACCTGTCGGATATGAATTAAAACTGAATGATCGCTCCGGAAAATACATAATTACCGATGTAATAGGGATAGGCGCATCCACGGTAGCATATTCGGCAGATCATTATTCTATTGAAGAAAATTACTCCAAGCATATAATCAAAGAGTTCAATCCAAGTTACATATCATTTCAGCGTACAAGCAACGGAGAAATGCAGTTCAACAGCAGCGACGAACATAAAGTGAAGATTGCAAAGGCAAGATTTGTATCAGGCTGCGAGAATCAAATGAAAATCAGAAATAAAATCGCAACAATGAATCAGACACCGCCTGTTGAAGGACCGTTCTATGCTAATAATACCATATATACTGATGTGGTCGCTTATAATGGTACTACTTATGACAAAGTTTATAAATCACTTTCTTTGCTTGACAGAATGCAGGTTTGTTTATCGGCTGCAAAACTTGTGAAATGTTACCATGACGCAGGATACCTTTGCTTAGATATAAAGCCTGAGAATATTTTTGTTATTCCTGAAACAAAAGAATTATTGTATTTTATTGATTTTGACAGTATTTGTACCAAAAAAGATATAAGCTTTGGCAACTCTGTTTCTTATACAAAGCAATGGGCTGCTCCTGAACAGCTTAATCCGTTTTATTACGATGATATTTCCGAAAAAACAGATGTTTATGCTATTGGTGAGCTTATATTCTGGTCTGTATTTGAACGTCATTCCGAAACCGAAGAGCATCGCGGATTTTCGGTATATCCGTTTGAAAATATAAGGTATCAGGTATGTAACATTCTTACTGATCTGTTCCGTAATACACTGCGTTCATCTGTAAATAACAGATTTACAACTATGGATAACGTCATAGTTCTTATTAAAGATGTAATTGACGAACTCAGCAAAAAGGAATATATTGTCAGGTCGGCAATTCGTCCAAAGGAATTCTTTGTTGGCAGAGATAAAGAACTTGATGAACTCGATGTCAGACTTTCAGAAGAAAAAATCGTTTTTCTTTACGGCATTGGCGGAATAGGAAAAAGTGAAATAGCAAAACAGTATGCCTGTGCTAAATTGAAGGAGCGTAAATACAGTGATGTTCTGTATTGGACTTTTAACAGCGATTTTGAAAGTACATTTTGTCAAGATGATAATGTAGCTGTTTCAAATGTTTCACGCGTAGAGGACGAATCAAATCATAGCTACTGCCGAAGAAAACTTATGGCGATCAAAGAATGTCTGCACGATAATACCCTGATAATAATTGATAATCTCAATTGCAGGTTAGAAGATGTAGCAGATCAGGAAGTATGGGAAATTTTACTGTCATTTCCGTGTGAAATTATTGTAACGACTCGCGCCGATCAGATGGAACATGAGCTGCAAATCAGCGAAATAACAGATTTTGATGTTCTTAGAATGATTTTTGCCCACAATTGCGCATATGATAATAGTCAAAATGAGTATGTTGATGAGATAATACGCCGCGTAAACAAACACACACTTTTAATAGAATTAATAGCTAAACAAACTAACGCAGCGGCACGCTCACCAAAGGAAACTCTTGAATTGCTTGAAAAGTATGGAATATACGGTACGGGTACAGAAACCATTGGCATGATAAAAGATGGACATAGATCACGGGAAACCGTTTTAAATCATATGAGAAGTATTTTCTCAATGGCGTATATGTCACCTGAACAGCAATTGATATTGACAAAGGCTGCTTTCATACCTGAAATCGGTGTGCCGTCAAGTGATTTCTGTGCTTATTACAGAATCAAAGATAAAAATGATCTGAATTGGTTGATTGAAAACGGTTGGATATACCGTTCACAAGACGAAGAACATATTTTATCCGTTCATCCTGCAATAGCAGAAGTTGTTATTGAGGAATTAAAGAATGCTCCCGATCTGCAAGAAAAGTTTTTTGATGATGCCGGAATTTCTTTATCGGAACAATATCTGAAAAATGCTAACAAAAAGAATCATGTTCGATTAACTTTATGTATTGCTGACAAAACCGTTAAATCTGAAATTTCATCTCGTGCTGCGGCAATTTATCTTATACGATATTCAGATGCTTTTAATGTTTACGGAAATGCAGATACTTTGATGAAACAGCTTAAATATGCAATATCTGTTTTAGAAAAAAGTATTCCCGATCAAAAATATAGTGCCATCTTGGAATATGCATATCTGAGATATATTTCATTTGTTGAAACACAAGTTTCTGTCAATGATGCTATTGACTTGTGCCGTATACATTTATCTAAAGTAAAAAAAGCAAAGGATTTTTATCTAACTGGCGGATATTATTATTTTATGTCAAAGATGCTCAGAAAAAAATTACCACAAAATCAAGACTTTGATTTTAAAGGACTTATTTTGCCAATTAAAGAACTTATCTTGTCAACAATATATTTGTTTAAATGCTATTATTACTATTGGGGTAAAGTTGACAGAGACTTGAAAAGTAAAACGCCTAAACTAATAAATAAAGAAAAATTGCTTAGCAAAATGGATTATGATTACCTTGCAAAGCGAAAATCTGCTTTTATTGCTAATCTTAGTTTAGGATATGCCAGCTTATATGAAAATGCAGAGAAATTTTATGAAAATATAGAGCAATTTAAATTTAAAAATTATGAAATTAAGTGTTTGCAACTTGCGATAAATATGCGAAGGCGTCTTGTTTATGATAGAGTACTACGTCCTACAGAAAATAGCATTGAAATTGTAATTGACGAAGCTCGCATATTATATCTGGAGCAAAAATATACTGAGGCGCAATCAAAACTTATGCAAATTGTTGATATGTTCAACAGCCAAAAGTTGCTTCCGATGGTTTCTTCTTATCGTGTACACCAATTTCTTGGAAATATTGCCGCTACAATAGGAAATTACAAAACCGCTGTTACAGAGCTTAAACTTTGTCTTGACATTGGCAAAGAACTTCAATTGCCGGAAAATTTTTTAATCAAAACTGAAATTGGAAGATTGTTAAATGAAACAGGGAACAAATTAGAAGCTATGAAATATAATCTTTCTGTTTTGGATGATTTTATAAAATTAGATGATAATTATAAAAAAAATTATTGGGGGAATATTTATTTTAATTTAGCCACTATTCATAAAATTAACGGTGAGTTTGACGATGCAATTTATCTATATTCCATAGCAATTAACGATTACAACGAATGTGATATAAATATTGAATCTATCAACTCAGTAACATTAGGAAAAGCTCGTTGTTATAGAAAAATGTATGAGATCAACTATGAACTTGGGCATTTCGACAAAGCAAAAGCAAACTTTCAGAAAGCCAAAGAAGAATATTTAGATTCGCTTGGTAAAAATCACCCCGAAGTTGTGGATTTTTTAAGTCAAGAATCCCGATTTGATATGATCACAAACTCAGAAAAGTAATGCTTGTCATCTATTATGTTGTTGACAGCATAATGTTCCCCCCGAAAGCAGCAGGTGCAATGCGCCTGCTGCTTTTTTGCTTGGAATCCATTTTTATAACTCTATGTAAAAAGTGTGGTATTATGTTATTGTCAAAGGAAATACGACCATTACCGTAAAAAACAAGGAGGAGTTTACAATGACAAAGGAACAAAGGATCAACGAGATCATCAGTGCAATGCCGTCTTTTGACAAAGACGCATACTGCAGAGAGGAGCTGCTTCCGGAATATCTTGAATTACAGCAAGAGGTGGTTAATCTCACATTCAATGACAGCCATGCTGAAAATGGCAAGTTGTTTATCCAGAATGTGGAAAATCACTTTGAAAAACTGAACGAGGATTGCGGACATATTGTCGATGAGAAACTTGCGGCTTTTAAAGAGGACAGCAAATTTATCTGTAATGAGATAAAAGCTATGTCTTCCGGCAATACAGGAGAATATAAGGCTTTCCGCTGTCTTGAAACTCTGAGATGTAAGAACAAGGTCATGAAGAATATCGAATTGAAATCAGGTGATCACCGAACTGAAATAGATGCCGTTGTATTTACTGAAAAGGCGATCTTCATTATTGAAGTGAAAAATCCTCATCGTGACATTTATATAGACGAGCGCGGCAATTATTACAGAGTCAACAATGTCAGCAATGTCATGAACATCGAAAATAATATCGGTGAAAAAATGAACGAAAAGATATATCTTCTCAGAGAGGCGTTTAAATCTTCAGGATATTCCAACGCAAATATAGTAAGCCTTGTTGTTTTTACAAACAGTACGATATGCGTTGACAATCAATATGACTATATAACGACCTGTTTTCTTGGCAATCTTACACATATTATTGACAAATATGATGGCAACCCTATTTACAGTGACAGCAGTATTGCAGCTATGATGGAAGATGTAACAAATGCTCAATGCAAGGAGGCCTACCCTGTTAAGATAGACATAAATCAGTACAAATATCGGTTTGCAGAGCTTATGGCTACACTTGAAGATGCTGCTGAAAAGCGTTTAGAAACTGTCATTGATAATGCAGAGAATGACGAGCCGGAAATATGTAACAAGCCGATCTTTGCAAAGGAACTTCTTGACAAAATCAAAATACAGCCTACTGCGCTTGTCGGTATGTCAGCATCTTTTGCAATCGGTTTTATTGTTTCGCAGGCAATCAACGCTATTCGTAAATTATGATAAAGGGAGGGAATATAATGAGGATCAACATTTTGAAAAAAGGCGATAAGGTACTTAGTGTGACTGCAAACTTTGTCGCAGTAGAACGTACTAACGGTGAGGTGGACATTATTCCTATCATTCAGGACGAAAGCGGATTCCGTATTGACAGCGAAAATATCACCACAATAGGATACGGAAAAAATACAGTGCAGTCGGAACCCATTGATGGCGTCGTAATTACAAATTTTTAAGGAGGAAATTATTATGGCAGGTAAGAAAGATAATGCAGTTATTGCAGTTATATCGGGCTTAACAAACAATCAGGCTTCTCAGATCTCAAAAGACATTATGAATTCCAAGAATAAGTATGCACCTTTAGGAAGAGGCACTATTGCATCAGGAAAGCATTCAAATGTTGGGGCAACACCGCATAATATCGTGCAAAAGAAAAGCCATTACAAATTCAAAAAAGAACCGCAAAGTTTACCCTGACTTGCTTGCAAAGGCAAACTTTATTAAGCCGTCAGAAATTTTCTGTCAGCCAGATA
>CANQTP010000121.1 GCA_947626755.1 uncultured Clostridia bacterium | reverse complement strand
ATAAATATCAGCCTCCTGTGTTATTTTTATTATACCACAGTCGGCTGAATTTTTACAGACTTTTTTTCATAGGGTCCTTGTTTATTTATAGTGTGTTTTG
The DNA here is from genome assembly GCA_947626755.1 of uncultured Clostridia bacterium. Classification (GTDB taxonomy): domain Bacteria; phylum Bacillota; class Clostridia; order Oscillospirales; family Ruminococcaceae; genus RGIG8773. Next base: position 5,258 of record CANQTP010000121.1, on the reverse strand, counting down.
ATGATTTTTAACGACTTTTTAAAACCTGTAGAAAATGATGTTGTATTATTTTTAAAGTATAATTTAATTATGTTACTCTCTTTAAAAATTCTTTGATTTGTTCATCGCCATTTGATCCTTCACGCAAAACCATTATTACAATTTCTTTTAATTTGTCATATGTTAATACTTGAATTTCTTCTTCACGGCCCACAAAATCAATTGATAACACAATTTCATTTTCCTTACATATATTCTGATACGAATCAATTTCCATCATATCTTCATAGGTGTAAATCTTATATGGATCTCCATCATAAAGACGATGAAATATCATTTTGTTTGATAAAAATTCTTCAATACGTTCTAACCCATATGGAGCATTAACTACGACATTAATAAAATCAATACTCCACTGTTTATTTGCGCTTTCAATTATTAACAAGAATAATTCACCTCTTTTCATTTAAACTCAAATACCGGATGGAAATTTGTTATTTCTCAAAAGAAAAGCTATTACAAATAAAAAAAGAACCGCAAAGTTTACCCTGACTTGATTGCAAAGGCAAACTTTATCGAGCCGTCAGAAAATTTTAGGCAAGCTGCCAAAGAAATTTGACAGCGCATCTGCACGACAATCTTTGTTAATATAAGTGCCTGCCTAATTTCGCCAAATATCCCATAAGCACAAGTTATATACTAACAACAAACATATCATATTTTATACAAAATGTCAATAGAAATTTGAAATTTTTTCTTAAAACTGAATTTATTGGTTTGTTCTGTTGTTTTGCTGCTATATGGAAAACGAGTTGCAGAGGTTGGCTGGTAAGTTGGTGAAATAGTGTCATTTCTTTGAAAATGATGTCATTTTACAATTTTGCGTTGTTCATTACTTATATAGGTTATTTTTGGCAGTTTTCACACGACTTTTGAAAATTTGTGTAAAGTTGCAAATTTGCCACTAAAGTTTATATAAATATAAATGTCATTAATTTTTGTTCAAAAACAATGTTACAACTACACAATAAATAATATTATATTTTCACCCCGCAATTACCCACATAAAAATACACCAAAATGTTATACAATGTATTATAATTGCGCACAATGAAATAATTGCATAAATTAAATAACTTATAAAGTGTTTGGATGTTGACGTTTTCAATTTATACATTGAACGCAAGGCTGCAATTGCATAAAATAGATTTGCAAATGAAATCAAAAAACACGCTACTTGAACAAAAAAGTCATTGTGAATAAGCCACAACGTACTCAGCATTGGGTTATTCCAAATTAACTTTCCTATATCTTTGCTGACCAAAGGAAGCCAAAATATTAAAGCCCATATTAAGTTTAATAGCAAAAGGGGAAGCATAATCACCATGATTATTTTATCACGCTTACATTTCATTGCATTTTCTCCTTTTTATTTAGGTTGGTTTTCCCACGTTTTTTGAAAATTTGGGGGAATTTATAAACAAAGAAAATTAAACTTAATATGTATTTTTGCAGACATTTTTTATAGGATTGTTGAAAAGATGTGCACTTAACCATATTGATACTTATACATTGTTTTGCTCATTACAAATCGTCAGAATCTTGCATTCTTAAATATGTACCAATATTTATACAAAAATCAATTGTTTTTTCTTTGCTGCATTTTTTCACTATTTTTTCTAACTCTTCTTCAATAATAAATTCATCATAATATTTCATGATCATCCATCCCTTATTCATCATTATACCATTATCTTCAAATGTGTTATATAGCCTTTTTATACTAATTACATTAAAACTATAAACATCATACGTGAATGGTTCTCCTTTGGGTCCAATGAATGCTTCACACGATAAAAAGAAATCATCATATTCAACAATATCTTTTTGTAAAATATTTAACGCTTTAACTTCCATACTTAGCCTCCCGTTAATTTAATATATCAATATGTACATTTCTCAATTCTGTAACGTGTTGTCCGATATTTGGAGTTACATTATTTGCCATCGTATTTTCTTGGAAATTAGATCTCCATATTCCTTTAAAAAGAACTTTCAAGCTTTTCGGAAGTTCTTCGTCATCAAGTATTTGAAATATAAGATTCTATTTCACCGCTGAAATTACTACTATGCTGATAATAAATATATCATATTTTATACAAAATGTCAATAGAAATTTAAAATTTTTATCAAAACTGAATTTATTGGTTTGTTCAGACTATAAGGGAAAATTTGTTAATGTATGTATTGATGATACAAGTATGTCTGTTTTGTTGTTTTGCTGCTATATGGAAAATGAGTTGCGAGAGTTGGCTGGTGAGTTGGTGAAATGGTGTTATTTCTTTGAAAATGATGTCATTTTACAATTTTGCGTTATTCATCAAATTTATTGCCTTATATAGATTATTTTGGGCGGTTTTCCTACGGCTTTTGAAAGATTGCAGGAAGTTACAAATTTGTATTATCTGTATATAAATTGCAACTATCAGGACTTTAATAACTTAATTTTTACTCTTTTACGGATCGCACCAATTTATCTAAGCCGTAAAAATAGCACGGGAACAAGAATATTCCTACTCCGTAAAGACAAGAATTAAGCATAACATAAACTATCATTTCAAAATCAGTCATGTTAAATATAATTATCAGAAAAAAATATAAAGCAATATACGGAATGAATTTCATATTAAAAACAAATATGTTCATTTTGTTATGTAATAAAAATTCAAAATACATTCCGGTAATATCTTTGATTTTTGCATTCGGATATTTTGCTCTGAAATACGAAAAAATAAGTTTAAAGGAATTTAAGGCAAGCAATATCACTGCTAATATATAAACTATGTTCCTGCTTATAAATGGATAAGTGTAAAATCTGAAATAGTGTACGACAAATGTACATCCTCCGAAAAATAAAGCATACGTTATCAATGTTATGCAGTTAAATTTAAAATATTTAAAATGCAAAAAGCTGAAAAAGCGTTTAAATTTCATTTTATTATTCAGTATCATATATGAAAATGAAGATGTAACATTTATTATCAGCAATTCTATTAAAACAAACAATGAAAATGGAATCAAAATTTCAGATCCGATCAAAAGAAAGTTTTCAAACCAAAGCAAATATCTTGTACCTGTCAGTAAAGCAATAATCGCAGCATATTTTATAGAACAATAAAATATTTTTCTTGAATTTGAATTATTCTTACATAAATCATATAACATATTCATCTTTCATAACTCCTTAAGCTTTTTATCAGGAAGTAAGATTTTTCTTAAGGTAACACCTCATAATATTGCATAAAAGGAAAATCTTCTGCCTAAATTTGACAAATACTCCATAATTACAAATTATATACTGGCAATAATATACCATACTTTTACACAAAATGTCAATAGAAATTTAAAAATTTTCTCAAAACTGAATTTATTGATTTGTTCAGACTATAAGGAAAAATTTGTTAATATCTGTACTGATGATACAAGTCTGTTTGTTCTGTTGTTTTGCTGCTATAGGGAAAATGAGTTGCGGGAGTTGGCGGATAAGTTGGTGAAATAGTGTCATTTCTTTGAAAATGATGTCATTTTGTCTTGTCTTTTATGTTGTTCATCAAATATATTACCTTATATAGGTTATTTTGGACGGTTTTCCCACATATTCTAAAATTTTGTTAGAATGTTACAAAAATGTTTTTTGTAGAAGTGTTAGAACGATAACAAAGTATTTTTAAAAAATTAATCTTAAAACATATTGTAAATTTATTAAAATAAAAATTTAATGATGATTTACAATACTACTTGCTTCGTATGAAATTTATAAATACAACAAACTTTGTTTCGGGTTTTAACGTGAAAACATTTACACCACTTTTTACTAAAATAGTATATGATATTTCCTTATTACCAATAACTAACAAACCTGCTTGGCTATGTGAGCCATTGTCATCCCAATTTGTATAAAAGAATTTTGTCGTCCTTGGCAGCAAAATAGACGTCAGATTTAGCTTCAAGAGTAAAGACAAATATTCTTTATCATTGTCAATTTCATAATATTTGTCTTTTGAAATAAAAAGCCGCTGCGTTGGCACTAATTCATCATATTCTATAACTTGATTAATATATGGAGCAGGATCATAAAAACCATAAATTCCTATTGGTGTTTTAACTGAATCTATTTTTGATTTTTTAAGTAAATATATTACATTTACAGCTAAAACATTTAATATATTTGACAATATAATAAGGATAACCAATAACGTAATTATTTTTCTGACTTTCATTTTTTTCATATTTATTATATTACCTACTTTCACAAAAAAATAACAAAGGCAACACCGCATAATATCGCGCAAAAGAAAAGCCATTACAAATTCAAAAAAGAACTGCAAATTTTACCCTGACTTGCTTGCAAAGGCAAACTTTATCGAGCCGTCAGAAAATTTTAGACAAGCTGCCAAAGAAATTTGACAGCGCATCTGCACGACAATCTTTGTTAATATAAGTGCTTGCCTAATTTCACCAAATGAACCGCAAGCACAAGCTATATGCTAACAACAAATATATCATATTTCATACAAAATGTCAATAGAAAATTAAAAATTTTCTAAAAACTGAATTTATTGGTTTGTTTAGACTATAAGGGAAAATTTATTAATATCTGTCCCGATGATACAATTATGTATGTTCTGTTGTTTTGCTGCTATAACGCAAAAACTCTAATGGGTATTATATGTCAAGGCGCTTGCCGATACCGCCGAAATGTTCTGCAAGCTATTCATCGGTAGGACGATCTCCTTTCCCGATAATGTATGAATATCCCGATGTTTTGAATAAAGCTGTAACATTCGATGTATCATACACATCATCTCACGAATATTCAAAGATGTCTCTGCTAAAGCATGCCTTTATTTACCAAGAAACATTTTACATCACTTCGCTATAAGCATAGCGCATTATATGATAATTTTCAATAAAAAAACGTAAAGTGTCAAAAATTGAACGTGAAAAAGCGCCTCATTCAATTTATATTAATATTTTTGTAATAAAAATGACGGAAATTAACGTTATAGTTATAATTATTCCGATCATGGTTCCGATATTAAACTTTTCTTTTCTTGTGAGTATGGAGTCTATATAAAAAACTATTATTATCGCTTAAATACAGGAATTTATGACTTCAATAATATTATGGCAACACCGCACCTTAGTGTAAAATAAAAGTAGGCAGAGGGAGAAAAGAAAAAAGAGGGCAAGAAAGCCTTGCCCTCAGAGTCACCATA
>CANQTP010000120.1 GCA_947626755.1 uncultured Clostridia bacterium | reverse complement strand
GAATTTTCACTGCTCCCAATAATTTCAAATTTTATCACAGTTGGTGAATTTACAGAAATTCTTTCGCAGAGCCTAAACAAGATATACAACTAATTTAAAAAGCGCCATACCTTGCTTTAAGGCATGACGCTTTCTGTTGTTAGTGGGGACGGAAAACATACCCATTTTTATTCTATTCCGTCAGTACGGTAAATAAATTTCACCTGACCATCACCGCTGCTGCCGGAAAATGCTTTGTAATTTTCCGATACGTTCTTTACAGCATCGATCCTTGAAGATGAACCGCCGCCAAATATGCCTGTTATCTTTTGAATGCCCTGTTCATTGAACTGTTCAAGACCGTCCGAAAGCTGTGCAGAACCGTTTTTCAATTGTGATATACCGTCCTGCAAAGCAGGCATATTTCCTTTAAGAGTAACGATCCCGCCGTTAAGTTCGTCCGCTCCGTAAGATAACTGCTCCGTTCCTGCTTTAAGCTGATCCGCGCCGTCTTTAAGGGATCTTGCACCATCAGCTGCTTGCGAAACACCTGCCGTATAGGTCTGCAATCCTGTGTAGAACGTGTTATAGCTGTCAAGAGAGGCTTTCAGAGCAACTATGGTTTCCTTTGAGGAAGAAGCCTTGGCGATCTGTGCTTTCACATCGTCAGAAGCCATATTTTCCGAAATAAGTTTCTTGATCTGCGCGTCTGTATTTTCGGAAATGGTTTTCTTTACATCATCGCTCTGCATCTGCTCTGCAATATTCGATTCAATTGTTTTAAGGATATCAGGACTTTCCATCTGTTGTGAAACAGCGGCTTCGATCTTTGCCCGCGTTTCTGCATCTATCTTTCCCGCATTGACTGCTGCGTCATAGCTTGCTTTATCCATATTTGCTGCGGAAGCTGTTACTTTTTCCTCAACGGTGTTTCTGACGGCTTCGGTGACCTTTTTTGAAACTTCCTCTTTCACAGCTATAGTAACTTGTTTTTCAACTTCGGAACGTTTTGCTTCCACTGCTGCGGTAACTTTCTTTTCAGCCTGCGCGCTGACTGCGCTTTCGTCCAGTGATGCAATTAATTTATCCAGAACTTCGGTATAATTTTCGGGAGTAAGTTCGGGAACGTCCGCTCCTGCCGCCGAAAGCTGTGTATTTGCCGTTGAAAGAAGTGTTTCAAATACCTGTTTTGCACCGCCGTTAAGGGAATCGTTATTTGCGGTCAAGGTATCAAGACCATCGGAAAGCTGTGCCGCTCCGTCCTGAATTTCTCCTGCGCCGGAATCAAGGTTTTCCGAACCGGTCTTAAGCTCCTGTGAACCCGCTGCAAGCTGATCCGTTCCCGAAGCAAGTTCGCCCGATCTTGAAAGCAATTCTGCAAGTCCGTTATCAAGCTGTGCAGAGCCGTCCATAAGCTGCGTCATAGCATCTGTAAGTTCACCCATTGAACCGCCGAGATCATTCAGAACATCAAGCTCGCTGCTTTCCATATCGTTAAGAAGTCCGTTTGAAGCAATTGTTACCGTCATGCCAAGCTCGAAATTTTCCGCATCGGCAGTTATCTCAAAATATTCCGGAATCTCAATATCTTCCGTTCCCAGACTTTCCGCAAGTCCCGGGAAAGTAATACCCATAACAGCCGTTCTGTCACCGTCATTGAGAAGCTTGCCGCCTGTAACTTCCACATCGCTGAAAACATCGTTGTCAAGAATTACACCTGTAATAACGGTAAACGGAACATAAATAGTTTCTGTTTTTCCGTCTATATCAACATTTTCGCTCTGATTATTTTTAAAATCATATCTTATAGTGATTTTTCCGCTTTTGCCTGAAAGTTCTTCGGGCGAAATGTCCTTTCCGTCCAGTTTGTAGGAAACTTTCATTTCCACAGGCAACGCCTTATCGGAAGTTCCCTGATAGTAAATGTCTCCGCCCTGTGCGTCCCATATAACATTGCCGTTATTTTCGGAGAATGTCTTGTTATCCTTGACATTTTCAATATTCTGCAAGTCGGTGCTGTCTGTTATTTCCTGACTTCCGGAAGAATTTTTCAGCCAGTCGCTGACAATAACTTTCTGTGTTTTTCCTGCTGCGTCTGCAAGAATATATACAGTTTCGTCCTTTGTGACAGGAGCGGGATCTTCGGAATGAACAGAAGTTTTTTCCGGGACTTCCGCAGTTGTTATATCCGCTTTATCGGAGACAGCGGCATTTCCTATCACCGCGCCTGCTGTTGCTGCCATTGCAGCACAAATGCAGATAGATGCGATCTTTGTTATGTTTTTATTCATTGATAAACGACCTCTTTCTTATATGAATTATTGTGATGACCCATGCCGATAGTTGTTGCACATATTACCTTGTCAAAAAGCGTAAGCAGTGCGGGGAGTATGAGAATTACGCACAGCATACTTACAATTGCTCCTCTTGCCATAAGCATACACAATGAACCGATAATATCAATGTCGGAATATAAAGCAACTCCGAATGTTGCCGCAAAAAGTCCCATTCCCGAAACGATTATTGACGGTATTGCAGATGCAAGTGCTGTTTTTACGGAATCTTTTCTGTCATTTCCCGAAATGCGCTCCGCCTTGTACCTTGTTGTCATAAGGATCGCATAGTCTACCGTTGCGCCAAGCTGGATAGTGCTTATGCAGATAGGAGCAATAAACGGCAGGTTTTGTCCTAAATAGTGCGGAAGTCCGAGATTTATGAAGATAGCCAGTTCTATTACCGAAATAAGTATGAATGGCAGCGAGATACTTTTCTCAACAACAGCGATTATCAGGAAAATTGCCGCTATAGAAATAATATTCACGACTTTGAAATCGTGCGACGTGGTGTCTATCATGTCTTTCATGCAGGGTGCTTCGCCTATAAGCATACCTGTGGGATCATACTTTTTAAGTATCTTGTTAAGGGAATCTATCTGCTGTCCTGCTGCATCGCTTGCCACTTTATATTCGGAATTTATCAGCAGCAATTCCCACTTGTCGCTTTTGAGTATGCTTGTTACCGATTCCGGAAGAAATTCTTCGGGAACTCTTGATCCCACCAATGATTCAAGACCAAGGACATATTTTACGCCGTCGACCTGTTCCATTTCATCTGCCATTGCCCTCACAGATTTTGGCGAAATATCCGCGTCAACAAGAAGCATATGGGTAGAAGCTATGTCAAATTCTTCCGAAAGCATGCTGTTGGCAATAACACATTCCATATCTTCCGGCAGACACTGTATCATATCATAGTAAACTTCGTCATTTGCTTTGCTGTAGCCCATATAGGCGGGAGGTATCAGAAGTACGAAAATTACAAGAAATACGGGAAAAATTTTTACAATACCATTTGAAAACCTCTCCATATCAGGAATAAGCGAACGGTGTTTTGCTGCCTGCAAAGGCTTGTCGAAAACCAGTATCAGAGCAGGAAGAACGGTAACGCAGCCCAGAACACCAAGAATAACGCCTTTTGCCATGACGATCCCCAAGTCGCGCCCCATGGTAAATGACATAAAGCAAAGTGCGATAAATCCTGCAACAGTGGTTATTGAACTTCCAAGAACGGAAGCCATTGTTTCGTGTATTGCTTCCGCCATAGCGTCTTCTTTATCGGAATATCTTTCTTTCTGCTCGTTGTAGCTGTGCCAGAGAAAAATTGAGTAGTCCATTGTTACCGCAAGCTGCAAAATTGCCGAAAGAGCTTTTGTAATGTAAGAAATTTCGCCCATAAAGAAGTTTGTGCCAAGGTTCAAAATTATCATCATTCCTATGCTTGCGAGAAAAACAAACGGCACAAGCCAGCTGTCCATAAATACAAGCATTGCCGCACAAGCAAGCAGAACGGCAATCGCCACATAAATGGGTTCTTCCTTTTCGCAAAGGTCTTTAAGATCTGTAACAAGAGCGGACATACCCGAAATAAAACACTGTTTTCCCGCAATTGAACGTATCTCGCGGATAGCGTCCATTGTTATGTCGGACGATGTTGAGGTATCGAAGAATACTGCCATCATTGTAGAATGGTCGGTGTTAAATTCCTGATAGATCTTATCGGGAAGCAGCTCCATCGGAACTGAAATATCCGCAAAGGTGTCATACCACAAGACTGTGTCAACGTGGTCAACCTGTTCGATCTTTTCTTTCAGCGCGGAAACATCTTTCGGGGGCATATCCTCAACTATTATAAATGAAAACGCGCCTTTCCCGAAATCCTCCATAAGCTCGTTCTGACCGATAACAGTCTCCATATCTTCCGGTAGGTAATCCAGCATATCGTAGTTTATCCTCGTCCCCAGAATACCAAAAACGGAGGGTATCATAAGAATAAGTACGGCAATAATTATCGGGATACGATATTTTACCACCGCTTTTGAAAATTTCATTTTCATCACAACTCCTCTGAATTATTTATATGATAATTATAATCCGCAAAGCCGTTTTTGAAAATGGGCAAAAAAATTCCCATGCCCGAAATTCGGTCATGGGACATACATTTGCCTGAATTTCAGACAAATCGGTTTAAATGTCTGAAATTATTGAGTTGTTTCGCATCGGGAGATCATTTCCTCCACCATGCCTTTTTTGATGGAACATATACGTTCAAGAGTGGAGCGGACATCGTCTTTCATACCGCTTCGCAGCCAGTTTGAAACTATTCCGAAGCCGAGACTTTCGAGGTATTTCTTTATGACAAAAACGTCGTTTTCCGCAACATTTCTGCCGACAAGCAGTGTATCTATGTAAATGCTCACAACATGGTCGCAGACGTTCCAGAGGTACTGCTCGTAAATTTCACGGTTTATTGAATTGTAAATATGCAGTACCGCACGCTTTTGCGAAATTGCGGAGTCAATGACCGCTTCAAGACAATCTTCGATCTTTTCGACTGTGGGATATTTATGAATTATATCTTCAAGCTCGTCTGTAAAAATTTCTTCCACCAGTTTAGGAATATCCTCAAAATAGTAATAAAAAGTGTTCCTATTTACGCCGCAGTCGGAAACGATGTCTCTGACTGTTATTTGTGAAAGCGGACGTTCATTAAGAAGTTTCATGAACGATCCGCGTATTGCAGCTTTTGTAAAATTTGCCATACAAACTCACTCCATGGGGAAATTATTCTGTCTATAATTATATAATATTTTTTCACATATGTCAAGCGATATGAGTTACAAAAGCACGGCAACAGCTACTCTTCTGAAAGTATCGCTGTCGGGTATGCCGTTCGGAAGTTCAAGAAATTTGCGAAGAAATTCTTCCCGCTCTTTGCCAAAATCCTCCATATCGACAAAGTCTTCGCCTCCGCATATGATCGTGCATAACCCTATTGCGATTATATCTTCCAGCTTGTGCCTTATGTTTCCGTACTGTCTCCTCGGATCTTTGAGTTCTGACAGCCGTTCTATTAGAGCCTGTTCACATTAAAATAGCATCAAAGATCATAGCTAATGTGAGATTTCCCAAATACATAACATCAA